>NZ_CP094532.1:0-300000 GCF_022811685.1 Chryseobacterium suipulveris
CTGTTTCAGTTCATTTTTCAGATTGGGCAGTGATTCCATAAAGTTGTGATTTTGTGAGGATAAAGTTAACCACATTTACCCTGAAAGATTTCTACACAACTTATAAATTTTTCATAAAGTTTTGTAACATTTTTTTTCCAACGGTAACTAATTGGTAAAATTCAACAATGAAAAAGTTTTTTGCATTTATACTCCTCGCTTCTTTCTTAAGCATTAATGCACAACAATCTGCCAACAGATTCTTTTACGAACTTACCTTTAAACCAAAGAAAGATTCGGCACGTGTAGATAAAGTGATGTCGGTTTTGGATATCACCAAAGACAAATCGCTGTTTCGTGATTACACCGCAATTGCTCAAGATTCTTTATTAAAGGCCAAAGTTGAAGAAATGCAGCGGACCAAAGTTTTCCAGGATCTTTCCAAGGAAGTGAAAATGCCGAAATTCTCATTTAAAGTGACCAAGAAATATCCGGAAATGCAGATCGAGTATTCGGAAGGGATCTTAAACGGGATGACTCCGGTGCAGCTTTCGTACAAGGAAACTCCGAAATTCGACTGGAAGATGGTGCCCGGAAAAGAAAAAATCGGGGAATACCAAACCCAAAAAGCGACAACCGAATTCGGTGGTAGAAAATGGACAGCATGGTTCAGTACCGATATTCCTTTGCAGGACGGACCTTACAAGTTCTACGGTTTGCCTGGACTGATCGTGAAAGTGGAAGATGCTGACAAAAATTATTCATGGGAGCTGAAAGGCAACAAGAAGATCGAGAATTTCGATGAATTGACTTACATGGAAAAAATGAGACCGGGAGGAGCAGGAAGCGTGGTAGAGGTTTCTCGCGAGAAATTCGAGAAAACATTCAACGATTATAAACAGGATCCATTCTCCTCGATCAAAACACAAATGACGCCGGAAATGATGTCGCAAACAATTCCCGGTGCCGGAAAAACAATCGGTGAAATGGTGAAAGAACAGGAGAAAATGTTGAAGACTTTCTACGGTTCCAACGACAATCCGGTAGAATTGCCAACTTCCGCAAAAGCCAAAAAGTAGCATTCATATTCACTAAATTATATTTTGGAAACCCGACGCAGATTCTGTTTCGGGTTTTTTTTATGAAAAAAATCACTTTAGAAAAAATCCTTATTTAGATTTAATTTAAATAACGTATATTTGCCCTTCAAACATTCAGAATTGAAAGGAGATATTTCAAATAAATTATGTTGCTTTCCCAAGAACCGAAGCGGGAAAATCACCGGTTACCAAAACGACGACCTGAAGATGCCCAGCAAAATAATCGAAATGGGACTTTTGCCGGAAACCGTTTTCAGGATTCTTTATCAGGCGCCGTTCAGCGGACCGCTTTATATCGAGTTCGGTGACGAGAAAAGCAGAATTGCACTCCGTGAAGAGGAAGCAAGATTTATCATTGTGGAAAAAACTTAAAGTGAATGGTGAATTCGCTTCGCTGTGAATTTCCTTGGGTGAATTTTTGAAATACCTTATCTGAACTCAAAAAAAATCTTTCATTTTTTTCTTTTGTGAGCTAAAACGAAGCATTTGTAAAGTTGAGTTTAAATTAAATAAAGAAGATTTCCTTTGTGCCTTTTGTGGTTAATATCAAGATGCAGACAGATAAAAACAAACAAATCCTTTTAGTTGGAAATCCTAACGTAGGGAAATCCACGGTTTTCAACCTGCTCTGCAACAAAAATCAGAAAACCGGGAATTACGCAGGAGTTACCGTAGCAAGTCACTCGGGAAATTATTCCTATAAAGGTGATGAAGTCGAAGTAGTCGATTTACCCGGTTCCTACAGCATTTATCCCACTTCCGAAGACGAGGCGATTTTTTCCAAATTTCTTATCGACGAACAGCAGAAATACGCCGGAGTCGTTTATATTCTCGAAGCATTAAGCATTAAAAGGGGGTTGCTCCTTTTCCAGCAGATCCAGGATTTAGGAATTCCTGTGATGCTCGTCGTGAACCAAATTGATCAGGCGGAACGTCGCGGGATTACCATCGATCTTGAAGAACTTTCCAACGAACTCGGCGTGAAAGTTTTGAAAACCGACGCAAAACACAATCAGGGAATCGACGAGTTGCGCGAGGAAATCTACAAAGCAAGCTTCACCAAATCAGAAAAAGTTTCGTTTGAAATTCCTTTGGAGCAGAAAGGTTTGGTGTTCAAAATCCTGCACGAAACCCACGAACAAAACCAATACAAAGTCTGGACTTTGCTCGCTTCCGACACCTACATCGGGAAACTGGAAACGGTTAAAGACCAGATGAATGATGACGATATAAAGTGCTTGGTTCCTAAAAGATTACAGACTCAGGAAACCATTCGCCGTTATCAGAATATCGATAAAATCATTGGTAAAGTTCTTTCAAAAAAGCCACAGTTTAAGGAACTCCTTACCGAAAAATTAGACAGGGTTTTGGTACACAAAGTTTGGGGTTACCTGATTTTTGCGATGATTCTTTTGATCATTTTCCAGAGCGTTTTCTTTTTGGCAGAATATCCGATGAACTGGATTTCTGAATTTTTCCTCGGACTTTCGACTTTTGCCAACCAACATCTTCCTGAAGGTCCGGTCAATTCATTAATTGCCAACGGAATTATTCCCGGAATCGGGGGAATCGCAGTTTTCGCTCCGCAGATTGGAATCCTACTCTATTTCCTTTATCTCCTCGAAGATTCTGGTTATATGGCAAGAGTGATCTTCTTGATGGACAGGTTTTTACGTCCGTTTGGACTGAACGGAAAAAGTATCGTTCCGCTCGTTTCGGGAACTGCGTGTGCGATTCCCGCAATCATGTCCACGAGAAATATCGAAAATGTAAAAGAGCGGCTGATCACGATTTTGGTAACGCCGTTTATGACCTGTTCAGCGCGACTTCCTGTTTACAGCATCATTATCGGACTCATTATTCCCAACAAATATTTTGGCGGGGTCAGCTATAAAGCATTGGCGTTGATGGCGATGTACTTCGTCGGATTTCTGATGTCGCTGCTCGCTTCATTATTGTTAAAGAAAATCATTAAGAACAAGGGTACCTCTTTCCTTGTGATGGATTTGCCTTCGTACAAAATGCCGCTTTTCGGTTACGATTTCAAACTGGTTTTGGGCAAGGTTTGGGAATTCATCACGGGTGCGGGAAAAATTATTTTCTTCTTCAGTATCGTGATTTGGTTTTTCAGCTATATCGGTCCGAAGCAAAATCCAGATGATTTGGTGGCGACCAACGTGAAACTCGAAAATTCCTACCTTGCAAAAATGGGAAGAGGAATCGAACCTGCAATCGCACCACTCGGTTATGACTGGAAAATGGGAGTAGGAATCCTGACAAGTTTCGTGGCACGGGAAGTTTTTGTGGGCACGATGTCAACACTTTACAGCTTGGACGAAGAAGCACCTGAAGGAAAAATCATCGACAAAATGAGAAACGACACCTATCCGAACGGTGAGAAAGTTTTCAGTTTTGCAACGGGAGTTTCGATTCTGTTTTTCTACGCGTTTGCGATGCAGTGCGTATCGACTTTGGCGGTGGTTTACCGGGAAACCAAATCCTGGAAATGGACGATGGCGCAGCTTTTTGGGATGTCGGGATTGGCGTATATTGCTTCACTGATTGTGTATCAGCTGTTTAAGTAGTTTGATGTGATTTGAAAAATTTGATAATTATTTGATTTGTTGTAACTTTATCAAACGAGGAACCTCAAACGACCTCAAACGACCTCAAACCATTTCAAACAACCTCAAACCATTTCAAATCTAAAAAAAATTATGGATTCACTAATCATTCAATACATCATCATCGCGGTTTTGGTTTTGGGAGCGTTCTGGTATTTTTTCAGATGGATCAGAAACAACTTCACCAAAAAGAAAACCCACGGAAAAGAGCCGTACTGCGATAAATGCAGCGGGCATTAAGCAGATACTTCGGTTAGATTTCTTTTATTAAATTTGTACAAAAGCACTGCAATGGAAATCACCAGTTTAAGCCAACTCGACCTCAATAAATCTTACACCTATGCGGATTATCTTCTGTGGAGATTGAAAGAACGTGTTGAACTTTTCAAGGGGAAAGTATTCAAGATGATTCCCGCTCCTGCAAGAATTCATCAGGATATTTTAAGAAATATCAACCGGAAATTCGATGTTTTTTTCCATAATCAAGCTTGTAAAATCTATTTTGCTCCCTTCGATGTTCGTCTTCCAAACAAAGATGGCGAGGTGAGAACTGTTGTACAGCCAGACTTGTGCGTGATTTGTGATTTGACGAAACTGGATGATAAGGGATGTATTGGTGCACCTGATTTTATTGTTGAAATTCTTTCGCTAGGAAATACCAAAAAAGAGATGGATTATAAATTCAGCATCTACGAGGAAGCAGGCGTTTTAGAATATTGGATTGTGCATCCCACCGATAAAAATGTTCAGCCATTTGTTTTGAGAGACGGCATTTTCATCGGATTAAAGCCAGCAACAGAAGGCGAAACCATTACTTCCGAAGCGTTTCCCGAGTTGAGCTTTGAAGTGGATGAGATTTTTGTAAATCTGTAAAAATTTTCATAAGATTTTAGTCCAGCTAAGCACGAGAATTCTTATTGAATTCTTAATTTTCCCTACTTTTATTATTCGTATTTTTGCAGCAATTAATTTTGTTTAAAATTCGAATTACAATATGGCACTCATCAAATCCATTTCGGGAATCCGCGGAACCATCGGCGGAAAAGTTGACGAAAACCTTACGCCACTTGATGTGGTGAAATTTACCTCCGCATTCGGAACTTGGCTCCAGAACAATAAGGACAAAAAAGATTTAACTTTAGTTATCGGTCGAGATGCGCGTATTTCAGGCTCAATGGTGAATTCTTTGGTGACGGCGACGCTTCAAGGATTAGGAATTAACGTTGTGGATTTGGGGCTTTCTACAACGCCGACCGTGGAAGTGATGGTTCCAGAACTGAATGCCGATGGTGGAATTATTCTTACCGCCTCTCATAACCCTAAACAGTGGAACGCACTGAAACTCCTTAACGAAAAAGGCGAATTCATCAACGGTAAAGATGGTGCAGAAGTTTTGGCTTTGGCGGAAAGTGAAGATTTTGATTATGCCGAAGTGGATCACCTCGGAAAATATGAGGAACGCTACAACGCTCTCGACATCCACATTCAAAAAATTCTCGATTTGCCGACGGTAGATGCAGAAGCTATTAAAGCCAAGAAATTCAAAGTCGTTGTCGATGCAGTAAATTCTACGGGAGGAATCGCGATTCCGCAACTTTTGGAGGAATTAGGATGTGAAATCATCAAGCTATACTGTGAACCGAACGGACATTTTCCGCACAATCCGGAACCGTTGAAGGAACATTTGGGAGACATTTGCGAACTGGTGAAAAAGGAAAAAGCGGATATGGGAATTGTGGTGGATCCTGATGTGGACCGATTGGCTTTGGTTGATGAAAATGGCGAGCTTTTCGGTGAGGAATACACTTTGGTTGCCGTTGCCGATTATCTTTTGAGAAATAAAAAAGGAGCAGCAATTTCTAATTTAAGTTCGAGTCGCGCATTGAGGGATGTGGCAAGAAACCTAGGTTCAGAGTATTTTGCAAGTGCAGTGGGAGAAGTGAATGTGGTGACTTTAATGAAAGAAAAAAATGCAGTCATCGGTGGTGAAGGAAATGGCGGAATCATCTATCCAGACCTTCATTACGGAAGAGATTCTTTGGTGGGAGTTGCACTTTTTCTGACACATCTCGCGAAAGAAAACAAAACCGTTTCCGAACTCAGAGCGACTTATCCGAGTTACTTTATGGGCAAAAAGAAAATCGAGCTGACTCCCGATATCGACGTCGATTCGCTTTTAACCAAGATGGAAAAAGAATATCAAAATGAGGAAGTTTCCATAGTTGACGGTGTGAAAATCGATTTTGAAAAAAACTGGGTTCATTTAAGAAAATCCAATACCGAACCGATTATCAGGATTTATACCGAAGCGTTTTCGCAGGAAGAAGCTGATGAACTGGGAGATCAGATGATTGCGAAAATCAGGAGCTTGATTTAGAAGAGCTGCAAAAAGTATTTGCAATTATTGAAATTTTTTATTTAATTTTAAACAAAGTTTAGATTTGACCATTACCATCAATCCAAAAAACCAAAAGGAGCTAAGAAAAGTAAAAACCTTTCTTAAAGCTATTGAAGTGGATTTTTGGGAATCCAAAGACCATCCTGAAACTGCTTATCTTAATTCGACAGAAGCCAACAAAAAGCATTTGCAAGCTTCATTAAAAGAAGCTGAAGAAGAAAAGTTGGTGGAAATTAAGTTGGATGATTTATGGAAATAAGATTTGCCATCCAAGCGAAAAAGGATTTAGATTATTGGAGGAAAACTGGTAGCAAAGCAATACAGAATAAGATTACAAGAATGCTTTCGGAAATCTTAGAAAACCCAAATTCCCTAAAAGGAATTGGAAAACCTGAATTATTGAGCACAATTTATCGGGATGCTATAGCCGAAGAATTGATAAAGAGCACCGCTTGGTGTACAAAGTGGAAAACGAGATCATCAAAATAATTGCATTGCGTTTTCACTATTAGATTAAAATATTAAATACGTTTTTCGATGGCTGCAAGGTAATTTCATCCATTGAAAAAACAGAGAACATAGATTGGAAGAATTTTTTGAAAACGAACTTGTCCAGAAGTTCGAGAAGATGACCGAAAATAATGAGGAACTGTACTTCGAGACCGAAGAAATGGAAGACATCATTATTTTCTACCTGGAAATGGGCGACGTTTTTTATGCCGAACTGGCAACCAATTACGGGCTGAAAATCCACCCCAATTCCATCGAGCTGAAAACCAAGAAATTTGAGGTGATGCTCGAACTTGAAAATTTCACTCAGGCAAAGGAACTGATGGAAGAACTCCGCGAAACATCGATGGAGACGCTTGATTACTTGGTTTGCTGCGCGAAATACTATTCCATGCTCGGAAATCCGAGACGTGCCATTGAGTTTTGCGAAAAAGCACTTCCGCTTGAAGAGGAGGAAAATTTCCTGCACAACTTCATCGCCGATGAATATGTGAACCTGGAAGATCCTTTCAACGCGCTGAAACATTACAAACTTGCACTGCAGTTTGATCCGCTCGACGACTATTCCTTAGAAAACGTGATGTTCTGCTTCAACCAGCTGAACAGAAATGACGAAGCGATTGAGTTTCTGAACGGATACCTCGACAAATATTCCTTTTCTGAAACCGCTTGGTTTGAGTACGGACAATACTATTTCAACCGGAAAAATTATCAGGAAGCGATCAAAGGTTTCGACTATCTTCTGGCGATCAATTCGGAAGCAGTGGGTGTTTATGCCAACAAAGCCGCTTGTTACGAGGCGATGGAAGAATGGCAGAAAGCGATCTCGGTTTATGAGGAAATGCTGGAACTGGAATACACAAAATCCTTTACCTATTACAAAATCGGATTGTGCTACAAAGAAAACAAACAGCCCGTTTTGGCGTTGAATGCTTTCCAAAAATCACTTCGAGACGATCCACAATTTTACCTCTCGATGATGGAGCAGTCCTATATTTACGAAGACATGGGCGGAATGAAAGAAGCGCTGCATTTTGCAAAAGAGGCCGTTTCGCTGAACGAAAACAATCTGGATTACCAGAAACGTCTCGCTTTCCTGTACATCGATTCGGGAAGGTTCGAGGAAAGTTTGGAATGCCTGAAAAAACTGGTGGATTACGAACCGCAAAGGTTTTATAATTGGTATGCATATTCCGAAGTCCTGATGCTAGTCGGTGAATACGAAGAAGCGATTGCGGTATTAAAGAACGCCACAAAAACGCACAACCGCGCCGAACTTTATTATCAGCTCAGCAACTGCTATTTCCATATGAACAACCAGAAACAGGGTAGAAATGTGCTTTCCATCGCGTTGGAACTCGACCCCAATCTGTTGGAAGATATGCAGCAGAAATATCCTTTCATCAAAGAAGAAGCAGAAAAGGTGAAGACAAAGAAAAAGTAAATTTTTGCCGGACAATTTGAATTATGTAGATAAAGCAAAGTTCTCATTGATTTGAGAACTTTTTTGATCCTTCGAAAATTCATAGAATAGGGAGAAAAGAGAGATTGCCTCCCTGTGAAACACGCTGATTCACATATCTTTAATTTCGAATCAGATAGGATCCCTACAAAGTTTCTATTTGTTATGATGAAGATTAGAAAAGATCCGAATGTGTTCCTGTATTAAGAAAAAGCAGAATAAGTTCTTGGTCATTGTGTTGCCAAATCAGTAACCAGTCGGGCTTAATATGACACTCCCAACAATTGGCATAATTTCTACTTAATTTATGGGGTTTGTATTTCTTGGGAAGAGTTCCGGATTCTGCAAAATCTGTATCGCTTCTTTTAATAGCGAAATATCGTAACCACGTTTGATACAGCGATTTACCTCTTTGTCAAAACGATTGGTGGTGACAATGCTATACATTACTCTAAACTATTTTTTTGAAGTAATCGTCTACGCTTTTGTGCTTAGTGATTTTGCCTTCACACACTTCCTGCAATGAGAGATCAATGGCGTTGGGCTCGACTTTTTTGAAAACACCCAAAGAAAGAATAAACTCAATTGTTCGTTTTGCAATAGAGTTTCTCGCATCGTATTTTAAAGTAATTTCAGCCATTGTGTAATTTTCATACAAATGTTTCGCCATTCAAAGTGCGCTTGATTTTGTATTTTCGCAATTAAATTTTCCTTGGATGAAGTACTTTTTTATCTTATTCATTTTTTCATCAACACTCCTTTTCTCCCAAAAATTTCCAACCCCATTCGAAAAAGGAAACGGAAACCAATCGCCGACTTATGCGGAAATGGTGAAGTATTATGACGATCTCGCCAAGAATTTTCCGACCATTACCGTTGAAAATTTTGGTAAAGATGATAATGGAGAACAGATCAGAGTCGTGGTCTTTAACAATACCCAAGACAAGAAAACTCCCGTAATCCTCATCAATAATGGAATTCATCCGGGAGAACCCGACGGAATCGACGCGACAATGATGTTGATGCGCGATTTGGCAATCGGGAAAATAAAGGTGAATAATTTACGGATTGCCGCTATCGAATGTTACAATATCTCGGGAATGTTGAGGCGGGGAAGTTTTTCCAGAGCCAACCAAAACGGACCAGAAGAATACGGTTTCAGAGGAAATGCGAGGAACTACGATTTAAACAGGGATTTCATTAAAACGGATACTGAAAACGCCAAAACCTTTCAGGAGATTTTTCACAACTACAAACCGATTTATTTCATTGATAACCACGTGAGTAACGGTGCCGATTACCAATATCTCTTCACCTATATTTCGACGAACAAGGAAAGATTGGGAAAAACTCTGGGCGATTATTTCAACAACAAAATGCAGCCCGAAATTCTATCCCATCTCGACAAAAAAGAAATTCTCCACACTCCATATGTCAATATTCACGGGGATTCTCCCGATGAGGGTTTTCCTGCTTTTATGGATTCGCCGCGATACGCAACCGGATATACGACGCTGTTCAACACTTTGGGAACCGTCGCGGAAACCCATATGCTAAAACCGTACAAAGACCGAGTTCGTGCGACTTATGAGTATATGTTGAGTTCCATTAAATATGTGGAAAAAAATGCTGCAGAGATTTCAAAAGTGATGAGCGAAAGCATGAACGAGTTTCAACCCGGTAAGAAGTATCCGATCCAGTGGAAATTAGACAGCACAAAAGTTCAACTGATTGATTTCAAGGGATTTGAAGCAGGAAAGAAACCGAGTTTGGTTTCCGGACAGCCACGACTTTTTTATGACCGATCAAAACCTTTTAGCCGAAAAGTAAAGTTCTACAACGGATACCAAGCAACTAAGGAAATCACAATCCCCAAATATTACGTCATTCCACAATCTGAAAATCTGGTTTTGGAACATCTGAAGCGCAACCGAATCCGCATGACTCCTTTAGAAAAAGATTCTGCGATTACCGTTGAGCTATACCGAATTACCGACTACAAAACGGTCAAAAACCCTTATGAAGGACGGTATCTTCATTACAACACGTTTGCAAAAAAGGAAACGAGGCAGGTTCAGTTCAGAAAAGGAGATTTCTTGGTTTCTACCAAACAGTTCGGCGCGAAATATCTTTTAGAAACGCTCGAACCCGAAGCGACTGATTCTTTCTTCAACTGGAATTTCTTTGATGCGATTCTCGGGCAGAAAGAATATTATTCCGACTATGTTTTCGAGGATACCGCTGCAGAATTATTGAAGAAAGACCAGGTTTTGCGAACCGCTTTCGAAATGGAAAAAATCCTGAATCCCGAAATGGCGAAAGACGGAAATGCCCAACTCGAGTGGATTTACAAGCACTCCAAGTATTACGAGGGGACGGTTGGTTTGTACCCGATTTACAGGATTCCGTGATTTTGTTCAAGGTTTGAATTCCTTTGTTAAAGATCTTTTCCCAAAAAATACAGTCCTTTCAAAGTGTGGAGTCGGTCTGCAACGTGGATTTTGTCTGTAAGTGGTTTATAGACGTGGGAAACACCGCCCGTTGCGATTACGAAACAGTCGTCCATCACTTCGTCATTGATGCGTTCGATAAAACCTTCGACCATTCCCAGAAAACCGTAAACCATTCCGCTTTGCATACACGAAACGGTGTCTAATCCTAAAACTCTTTTTGGCTTAACCAGTTCTATTTCTGGAAGTTGTGCGGTTTGACCAACTAATGAATTCAAGGAGGTGATGATTCCAGGCGCAATGATTACCCCTAAAGTTTCACCTTTCTCGTCGATACAGCTCGCCGTCAAAGCGGTTCCAAAATCCAGAATAATTTTCTTTTTACCAGGATAGATATAGTGTGCTGCGACGAGGTTTGCATAGATGTCGGTTCCCATTTGCCGTGATTTTGGCTGAACTTCGGAGTGGGTATTTCGGTCGACAAGGATTGGTTTTTTTCCGTGGATTTTTTCAATCGCCCTGGAAATGTCGTATGTAAGTTGCGGCACCACCGAACCCATTATGATTTTGTCGATGTTTTCAGCTTCAATTTTGTGGGTTTGATACATCATCATAAACTGCATCTGAAGCTCATCGCTGGTTCTGTACGGTTTCGTATTCATGATCCAGGAAATATCGCAGTTGTCGTCATCAAACAAACCGAATCTGATATTGGTATTTCCGATATTGATTACAATTGAAGTCATGGTTTTTTAATAGGTTCGAAATCGTTTGATTTGGTTTGACCTTGTTTGATTTAGTTTGAGATAATATAAGTCAAACCTCCTAAAACAAATCATTTATTTTACTTCGAGGAAG
Organism: Chryseobacterium suipulveris; assembly: GCF_022811685.1. Lineage (NCBI taxonomy): Bacteria > Pseudomonadati > Bacteroidota > Flavobacteriia > Flavobacteriales > Weeksellaceae > Chryseobacterium > Chryseobacterium suipulveris. Next base: position 11,382 of record NZ_CP094532.1, read on the forward strand.
TTGTCCTGCGGATTTACATCGGCTAAACGTTGCGAAAAATCAATTCCCATTGCTGTGATTTGGGGCTTATTAAAAGGAATGGTAAAGGAGTAGGTATTTTGCGTCCACTTCCAGAAGTCCAATGTTTTGAAATCGCCGTAGATATCTTTGGATTTCCACACACGCGTCATATTGAGCGGAATTTGGTAGTTGACCACTTTCTGATCTTTAGTTAAAACCGAGAAGTCGATCGGCATCGGTACGGTACCTTTATTTTCTAAAGTGATGGTGGTGCTGTTCTTGTCGTATTTCACGTCTTTTATAGCGTAATCAATCGTTTTGGTGGTATTGATCCAATAATGTTGAAACCATTTCAAATCCATACCCGAAACTTTTTGAGCGACGTGCAGAAAATCTCTCTCTGTTGGATGTTTCATCTTCCATTGATTGTAAAACTCCTTCATTGTTTTCGAAAGATTTTGTTCGCCCATGATGTAGCCAAGCTGAACGAGGAATAATTCGCCTTTTACATAAGATGCTATGGAATAGGCACTTCCACTGTCGTGATGGTCGGCAAGCCAAACTGCGGGCTCTTCCTTTCCTGTTTTCGTAAAATTCACATAAGATCGGATGGAATTGATAAAAGGATTTGCAACAGGTTCTTTTGGTGGAAAAAGCTGATGCATAATCAAATCATCGTAATAACTGGTGAAACCTTCGTCCATCCAAGGTCGTACGCTTTCGTTGTAGGCGAGAATCTGCTGATTGTAAGAATGTCCAGCTTCGTGAACCATCAAACCGACAAGTCCATCCAATGATCTTCCTTCACCCAGCATCATTGTGCACATTCCATATTCCATTCCGCCATCTCCTCCCTGTATAAATGAATACGATGGATAGGGATATTTTCCCAGATGCGCATTCATCAGTTGAAAAAACTTGGTAACGTATGGTTTGGAATCTTCCCAGAGCTTTGTTTTTTCAGATTTTTGATAAACGTAATAAACTTTTGGCCCATCTAGAATATTAAAAGTATCTACGGTATAATCTCTATCTGCTGCCCAAGCAAAATCGAGAATTTTTTTCGCGGTCCACTTCCAGGTTGCCTTGTTTTTGTTGTCATTTTTTATGGTAGGATTACTGTCGTATCCTTTAACTTCTGTCGGGTTTTCTAAAGTTCCTCCCGCTCCGATAACGTAATCTTTATCAATTTTGATATTTACCTCAAAATCAGAAAACGGCGCGTGAAACTCTCTTCCGATATAGTCAAAAGTTGCCCAACCGTCGTAATCGTATTCTGCAATTTTCGGATACCATTGCGTCATCGTCATATCGATTCCTTCCCTATTATTTCTCCCCGAACGTCGGATTTGTTGAGGTACGACTGCATCCCATTCCATCGTAAAAACTGTTGATGAGTTTGGTTTTATGGGTGAATCCAGCTCCACTTTCATTATTGTTTCCTGAATTTCGAACTTCAGATTTTTACCGTTTTGCTTGATCCAGTGGATATTTTGAGCTCCTTCTTCATTTTTAGGAATTGAGGCCAATCTGGAAACTCCATTCGTCTGCAGTCTTGAATCTCCATTTTTTCCCTGGCTTTGTACTCGCTGATCCATCATCGAATTTGGTCGAAAGGCATTCCAGTACAAATTAAAATAAACCACCTTTAACTCGTCGGGAGAATTATTGGTATAGGTAATGGTCTGCTTTCCCTGATAAGTAAAGTTCGCAGCATCCACATCGATATCCATTACATAATTCGCCTGTTGCTGGTAGTACTGGGTAAGTTGGGCAAAACTGAATGTGAATGTTAAAATCAGAGTAAAAATAAGGGGTTTCTTCATTTTTAATTTTTCAAGGGAGAAAGATAAGAATTTTTGAGTTTAATGAAATTTGTCTTCACCTATAAAAAAACCAAAGCTGAAAGAATCAGCTTTGGTAATTTGTATAAGATCAATTTCTTGATTATGGGAATTTCACCCCGCTGTACATATTCGCGTTTACTTGTGGTAAAGTTGATTTGTATTTTGCATTAATCGCTTTGATGAATTCATTTGCAATTACAGCATAACCTCTTCCAGTAAGGTGAACTCCGTCAAGAGAGAAAGTTCCACCCGTTACGAAAGTTGCGGTATATTTCACACCATCGAACTGGATTCCAGAAGCACCGCCTAGTTCAACCATTTTTGCACTAGCGTCAACAAATGCTAGATTTTTAGAATCAGCGATAGACTTCAGTGAAGCATTGTATTTGGTAGTCGCTGCCAAAACTTTTGCAACTTCCTTTGCAGTCAAGACAAATCTGTCAGTCAATGCAGAACTAGTTCCACCACCTGTTTTCAATACAGATGAAGCTGGCAAAAGAATAAGGTCTTTTGCAGTGGTCTGTCTGTAAGAAGGAAGTCCAAGTGCACTAAGATTTGTAAGATCCTTGTCAACGATTACCGCACCGTTTGGAACCGCCGCAGTAAATTTAATAAGTCTTTCATTGTATTCCGCATCAGAAATTAATCCTGCTGCTTTTGCTTGACCAAGTCCACCGTTGTACTGAGCATACGCAGTATTAAGTTGAGTAACCTGTGCCGCAGCGAGACCCGCGATCGGCATCGCTGGAACTGTCGTGAAGTATGGAATAGAAGTAACATTCGGAATATTCGCCATCACTCCTTTTGCGCCATTTGCAGTAAGCGCAGTGATGTAGTTAGAAATTACGCCCGCAAAAACCGTAGGATCGGTAATGTCATTAGGTCCGTAAGTTCCAGGGTTCATATTTCCTGTTTGATCAACTCCTGTTCCTCCGCTTGTAGCATATGACAATACGTCGTTGTTCCCAATCCATAATGAGAAAAATGTCGGAGCTTGACTCACTGCGTCAGCAATAACAGATGATGTCGCGCTGGTTGCAAACCTCACGTAATAAGGGTTTGCAGTTCCATTTGCCAATCCAGCCATACTACGATAACCATTCGCGCCTAAGTGAAAAGATTTCGCGCCAGGAACTCCTAAGTTTTGGTAAGGACCTCCTGAAGTTACGTTGTCAAGTGCCGCACCTGGCGCTGTAGGACCTGGAGTCAATGCTCCATTTACCACTGAAAGCACATATTTTCCAGCGAAATCTCCGGTGGTCGGATTAAAGAGGTTGGTAAATCCGCCCGAATTATTTGGCATCATTGGTTGCTTGAAAGCGCCACCTCCCGCTAACTGCATTTGTTTCGCAATCATAGAAGGGTAAGATTCATTTTGCCCATCGATGTACAAAGCATTATCCCGATAACCTGATGTAAGGGAATTCCCCAACGCAACATACTTGCTGAAGTTGGCTTCACCACTGGTTACCGCAACGCTGCTTACATCGGTATCAAAATCTGTTTTACAGCTTACCGTAAACAATAAGGCAGAAACGGCAACTGTTGAAATTAATATTTTTTTCATGTGTATATTCTTCTTTATTAAATGTAAATTGAATCTGTCTTAAAACGCGTTGTATGAAAGACCCAAACCAAAGTAAAGCGCTTTAGCTTTCGCCTGACCATAGAAATTGTAATACGCATTTTCTACATTTCTTGGTTTAGGGAACGCCATTCCTCCTGCAACATCAACTCCAAATCTTCCCATTTTATATCCAAGTCCCGCTGTTACAACACTTGAATTAAATGATGGAGTTTCTGGAATAAAATCAGCATCTGCATAAGGTGACTCGTCATAGTAATAACCCAATCTCGCAGCAAGATTTGGTAAAACCATATACTGGGTTCCGATTCTGTAGGTTTTAGTATCCTTAAAGTTTTTTGGAGTTACCATAATGGTTCTGTCCTGTTGATTACCCACTAATGCGTGGTCGAAATCCAGGGTAAGTTTGTCGTACTTGCTCCATCCGCTGTAATTGAAGTCAGCAGAAACGCTCCATTTCGGTGTTACTTTATAAGTTGCACCAACGGTGTACTCGTCAACCAAAGGAAGTGTTGCCTTGAAACCGTCAACTCCGCCGCTGTTTGCAGGAAGGCCGATTCCGGAGAAAAGAGCAGGAGAAACTTTGAACGTCGCTTTTCCTTTTGTTGCCTCCATATCTACTTTGGAACGGTATGCAATACTCAAATCCAATTTATCGATCGGTCGCAGGTAAACTCCTAATCCCCATCCGTTACCGTGGGCTTTGTCGTCGTGTAGGTTCAGGTTACCATCAAGTTGAGTAATGGCTTTGTCCCAGTCAACAAGTCCTTTAGCATAAATAAAGCTTGCTCCGATGGATGCCCAACTTGCAACTTTTACCGAGAACATTGGCTGGAAGTAGAAACCTTTAAGTTCCATTTTCTGAACCATTTCTTTTCCTGCCCAGTCATTTCCCCACTCAATCGTACTACCGAACGGCGTTGCAAAACTGAATCCCAAAGTAAGTGGTTCTACAGGTCGGTAAGTTACCGCCGCATAAATCGGTGTTCCCAGCGGGCTGTTCGTTTTTGCAGAATAAAGAGTGTTCAGGTTTTGGTATTCAACCTCTGATTTCGCACCAAATCCACCAGCTGCAAAACTGAATTTCTCTGGAATGAAGGAAATTCCCGCCGGATTGAAAAACGCAACACTTGCGTCTTCGGCATGCGCGCTTGTGTGAGCCATCGCCAACTGCTTAACCCCCTGCAATGAAACACGGAATCCTCCCGCATAAACCATCGCACCAGCTAAGAGCGCCATAGATACAATAATTTTTTTCATAAAGTTCATTATTAATGGTTTCAAATATAAAATTATTTTTCAAACATGTGTTAATAAATCTTAAATTTTTTCAAACAACTTATATTTAAGTCATAATGTTTAATTTTTAGGAACAACAAAACTTTTGATAAACTCCCAATTTTTCAAGAAATCTCACACCTTGTTTTGCAGTAACCTAAGAATTGTTTAAATCAAATTTATTCAGTAAAAATGGCTATTTATGTGCAACAGTCAATTGTATGATTAACATATGATTTAAATTTTCATTGAATAATTCGTAAATAATTTAACAAATCCAATTATTTTTGTAAAATCGGACTCTACTAATTTACTCAAAAAAATTTATACTAAATTTGCACGGATAATTATTATATAAATATGAGTTGTGGATGCAAAACATCCGGCGATTCTTCCCATTCTTGCGGAACAAAATCCGCAATTGGCTGTGAAAATGTAGATACCTGCGGAAATAGCTATAAATTAAGCGTTTTCGACTGGCTCTCGAACATCAATAATCCTTCTCAATCGAAATTCGATTTTGTGGAAGTAAGGTTCAAGAACGATCGGAAACTTTTTTATAAAAACGTGCACAATTTGCCGCTCCATATTGGGAGTGTAGTAACAGTAGAATCGAGTCCGGGTCACGATATAGGTGTGGTAAGTCTCACCGGAGAGCTGGTTAAAATTCAGATGAAAAAGAAAAGAGCTTCTGAAGAAAACCCTCTCAAAGTTTACCGAATCGCCAACCAAAAAGATGTCGAGGTTTGGCAACAGTCGAGAGCCAAGGAAGAATCCGTAAAAATTCAGGCAAGGAAAATTGCTTACGCACTGCACCTTGAAATGAAAATTACTGATGTAGAATTCCAGGGAGACGGACAGAAGGTAACTTTCTATTACACCGCTGATAATCGCGTGGATTTCAGACAGTTAATTAAAGAATACGCTGCAGCGTTCCGCACCAAAATCGACATGAAGCAGATCGGTTTCCGGCAGGAAGCGGCGAAAGTTGGAGGCATTGGTTCCTGTGGAAGAGAGCTGTGCTGTTCAACCTGGCTCACTGATTTCAGATCCGTAAACACCAATGCTGCACGTTATCAGCAACTAAGCATCAATCCGCAGAAATTGGCGGGACAATGCGGAAAACTGAAATGCTGCCTCAATTACGAACTCGACAGTTATCTGGACGCACTCAGCGACTTCCCATCATCATCAACTTCTTTAGACACTGAAAAAGGAAGGGCTTTCTGCATCAAAATCGACGTATTCAAAAAGAGAATGTGGTTCGCTTATGTGGACAATTCTTTGGCGTGGCATGACCTTGACGTACAGGAAGTTAAGCGACTTATCGCCCTTAACAAAAAAGGCGAAAAAGCTCCGCCGCTGGAAGATCTGAAAGTTCAGGATATCCCAACAAAATCGGTGGACCTTATCCAGGAAAGCAATATCGAAAGATTCGACCGCAGAAACCGAAATCAAGGCAAAAACCAGAATCGTAGAAAAAATCCGACTCAACAGTCGGGAGGAAACGAGCGGCCAAAACAGAAATCCCAAAGCGAGCGTCCTGCACAAAAGCCACAAGGTGAAAACAGAAAGCCACAGCAAAGAAATCAGGACAACCAGCAGGAAAGGAGAAATCCTAATGCAGAAAACCAGAACAAACCGAAAAATGCACAAAATCAGCAGCCGAAAAAAACAAAGAAAAAATTTCAGCCAAAACGTGACGACAATGCATAAGATTCTGGGAATGTTTTTCGTTATCAGCTTACTTTTCAGTTGCAGCAATGCTTCGGAAACAGTGTATATGAAAACCATTAACAACAGCTGGAACAAAAAAGAGGAACAAAAATTCGATTTTAAGATCACGGACTCCCAACATCCAAAAAACATTATATTTGTTGTAAGAAACAATAGCGATTATCCCTACAGCAACATCCGATTGATCGTGAATCTTTCGGATCTTCAAACAAAGAAAAAGACCGTTGACACGCTGAATTACATTATGGCAAAACCCAACGGGGAATGGCTGGGAAAAGGATTCGGAGACACGAAGGAGAGTTTGTTTCAGTATAAACTTAATTACAAATTCCCGAAAAACGGCGACTACTCCATCGGATTGATCCAGGCGATGCGTACCGACGATTTGAAAGGGATTGAAGATATTGGTGTAAAATTAGAAACGGCAAAACCGTAACGTCATTTATGGAAAACACTAAAAATCAGGAAAATAAACCGAAGCAGACCTTTCCGCTTCCGCCCAAGAAAGTAAAAAACCGTGGCTGGAAAAAATGGGTGAGATTTATTTGGTTGGCGCTCATCCTTGCAATCATCGGAATTGCGGGATTGTTTTTTGCGGTATCGCAAGGATTTCTTGGAACAATGCCCGATGTAAAGGAGCTTGAAAACCCGGATATTTACGTGGCATCCGAAATTTATTCTTCTGACGGAGTACTTTTAGGAAAATTCGAAAAAGAAAAAACACAGCCGGTTACCTACAAAGAACTTCCTCCCTATCTGATTTACGCGCTTCAGGCAAAAGAAGACGAGCGTTTCAAGGAGCACTCCGGAATTGATTTACAGTCCGTGGCGAGAGCCGTGGTTTTCGGTGGAAAGCGTGGTGGTGGATCAACCATTACTCAACAGCTCGCAAAACTTCTTTTCACCGGCACTGCTTCCCAAAACAAAGTACAGCGCTCCTTCCAAAAACTGAAAGAATGGGTCGTTGCGGTAAGTTTGGAAAAACGATATACCAAAGAAGAGATTATCACGCTTTATTTCAACAAGTTTGACTTTGTAAATAATGCTAACGGAATTGAAATGGCGTCTCGAATCTATTTCAACAAGAAAACCAATCAGCTCACTTTGCCGGAAGCCGCGACTTTCGTGGCAATGCTTGAAGCTCCCGTTGCAAATAACCCTCTGCGGAATCCCGACCGTGCAAAACGCAGAAGAGACGTTGTTTTGGATCAAATGCTGAAAACCGGATACCTTGATCAACAAACCTATCAGAAAGCTGTCGATACTCCGGTAACAGTAGATTTTCACCCTATCAAGACCATTGACGACGGCTATTCCGCCTACTACAAATTTTACCTGAGAAAAGAAATCGACAACTACCTGAAAGATTACGAAAAGAAAACTGGCAAGACTTTGAACCTGTTTAAAGACGGCCTAAAAATCTACGTAACCCTCGATTCAAAAATGCAGATTTACGCAGAAGAGGCGATCAAAGAACACTTAACGGATCTTCAAAAAAGATTTGATGCGGAACAACGCGGACGTAAACAAAGACCATTCTATTATTTGAATGACAAACAGATTAATGACGTGATGGTTCAGGCCATGAAGAGAACCGGAAGATACAAACAGCTGAAAAATGCAGGAGTTTCTGAGGATTCTATTATGCTCGATTTCAAAACTCCGATCAAAACTTCCCGATTCACATGGAACGGTGAGGAAGAAGTTGAAATGTCACCTTGGGATTCCATCCGTTATCACAAACAAATCGCACAAGCCGGTTTGATGTCGATGGTTCCGGGAACTGGTGAAATCAAAGCTTGGGTGGGAGGAATCAACTGGCAGCACTTCCAGTACGACCATATCAAACAAGGGAAAAGACAGGTAGGTTCTACCTTTAAGCCATTTGTTTACGCAACAGCAATCATGAAATTGGGAATGACGCCTTGTTCGACCGTTTCCAATGCGACATACAGAAAGGGAACTTGGACTGTAGAAGGTTCAGGAGGAAGCTTAACATTGCGCGACGCTTTGGCGCACTCGAAAAACCCGGTTGCAGTGAGATTGATCGAAATGACTACTCCGAAAAGCGTAATCCAAACTGCAAGAGATTTGGGAGTAACTGAAGAAATTCCAAATGAATATGCAGTGGCGCTCGGTTCGAGCGACATCACCATTTATGAAATGTTGGGTGCCTATTCCACTTTCGCCAATTACGGAAATTACGTGAAACCCGAAATGATTTGGCGTATTGAGGATGCCAACGGAAGGGTAATTAAGGAAGTAAAACCAGTAACGAAGGAGGTGATGAATGAATTGTATGCCTACACGATGATCGATCTGATGAAAGGCGTTGCAGCATTTGGAACCGCTTCAGGAGAATTAGGAAGAAGAGGGATTTCCAGCGCAGTTGAAATCGCAGGAAAAACTGGTACGACTCAGAACAATTCCGACGGTTGGTTTATGGGAATCGTGCCAAATCTCGCAACCGGAGTTTGGGTTGGCTGGGAAGACAGAGCGACCCACTTCTGGGGAACCGGTGAAGGACAGGGGGCGAAAATGGCATTGCCAATTTGGGCGATTTTTATGAAAAAAGTTTGGGCAGATAAAGAACTTGGAATTTCTGAAGAAGATAAATTCGTGAAACCCTCTAACTGGACAGGAAACTGTTCCGATTTACAGGGACTTGGTGGTTACGGTGACGAAGGCGGTTTGCAAACCATCGACGAAATCAGAAATCCGAAACCAGTCGAACCAACAGTCAATTCAGCACCAAAACCCGCTCCTAAAAAAGAGGAAAATGTGAATGAAAAAATCAATACCGGCGACGAAATTGATTTTAATAAATAACATCGATTACCGAAACTTAACAAAGTATCCTTTCAATTTCTGAAAGGATATTTTTTTTCCGAACTTTGAAAAATGAATCTCCACAAAATCACCCAACAATACCTCACCACTTTTCCAGGAGACTTTTCCGGAAATCCGATGCAGCGGCAAACTCCAAAGGTTTTGTTTGCCACAACCGAGATTGTCGGATTCCAAAATCCGGAAATAATCATCTTTAATGAAAAGCTTTCCGAGGAAATCGGTTTGGGGAAAATCGAGAGTGATGAAGATTTAAAATTCATTAATGCAGAAGCAATTCCGAAAAATATAAAAACTTACGCCACTGCTTATGCGGGACACCAGTTTGGAAATTGGGCAGGACAACTCGGTGACGGACGTGCAATTTTTGCAGGAGAAATTGAAAATACCGATGGAAAGAAAACCGAAATCCAGTGGAAAGGAGCGGGTGCAACTCCCTATTCACGACACGCCGATGGAAGAGCCGTTTTGCGTTCTTCGGTTCGCGAATACCTCATCAGTGAAGCAATCTATCATCTCGGGATTCCCACAACGAGGGCGTTGTCGCTTTCCTTAACCGGAGAATATGTGGTGCGTGACATTATGTATGATGGAAATCCCGCTTACGAAAAAGGTGCAGTAATGATGAGGACGGCAGAAAGTTTCCTTCGTTTCGGGCATTTCGAATTGTTGGCTGCGCAAAATGAAATTGACACTTTGAGACAGCTTACCGATTTTACCATCAAAAACTACTTCCCTGAAATTGATGGAGATTCTGAAGACAAATACCTTCTCTTATTTAAGGAAATTTCCAGGAGAACTGCTGATTTGATGGTGGAATGGTACCGTGTCGGTTTTGTGCACGGCGTGATGAACACCGATAATATGTCGGTTTTGGGATTGACGATCGATTATGGCCCTTTTTCTTTTGTCGATGAATATGACTTGAATTTCACTCCAAACACCACCGATTTGCCTGGAAGAAGATATGCTTTCGGAAACCAGGGAAAAATTGCGCAATGGAATCTTTGGCAATTGGCAAATGCGCTTTACCCTTTAATTAAAGACGAAAAGAAATTGGAAGAAATCCTCAACGAGTTTCCCGATTATTTCTGGAAAAAGCACGACGAAATGTGGGCGAAAAAACTGGGCTTCAGTGAAATTTTGGAGGGCGATGAAATTTTCTTTTCCGATATGCAAAAGGTTCTGGGGGATTTGAAAGCCGACCACACCTTGTTTTTCAACCGGTTGGAAGAATTGGAAAATAATGCTGATTTAAAAACTCTTTTCGGTGATATTTTTTACACAGATCCAAATGATAATCAATGGGTTTCCTTTGAGCAAATCATCAAAAAATACCTTACCCGATTGGAGAAAAACACGATTTCAAAAGCTGAATTCAGAAAATTAATGAGTGGAACCAATCCCAAATTCATCCTGAGAAACTACCTCCTTTTCGAATGTATCGAGGAGTTGAACAAAGGGAAAAAAGATCTTTTAAACAAAATTTTACTTGCCCTCGAAAATCCTTACGAAGAACTGTTTCCCGAATTTTCGCAGAAACGACCTTCGAAATATGATGGTCAAACCGGTTGTTCGATGCTTTCCTGCAGTTCTTAAAATCCTTATTTTTGCCGAAATTTATCATCTTGAATTTCAAACGAAAATCGACGGATTTCTTAAAGACCGTTTTTCCTTCCACTTTATTTGAATTAATGCTGTTCCTCGTATTCATCACTGTTTACGGGATTTTGGGAACCTATATCGCGCTGAATTACAGAATTATCTTTGACGATCGAATTCCATGGGATGCGTATTTTAGTTTCGATAACCGCGCGATCGTGATGACAGGTGGTGGTTTTGAGCGGCATCCGCTTGCAAACTATTTTTTCGACTGGATCCGTGAGTTGGCTTTGCTGATTTCAAGTGGTAAAAAAGATGAAACATTCCGCTTGGTTTTGGCGTGGTGCAGTAATTTGGCGGTAAGTTTGAGTTTAATTCAGATTTATAAATACCTGAAAAATATCGTCCAGCTTCCGAAAACGGTTTCGTTGCTGATCCTCACTTTTTTTGCTTTATTCACCACGACAATTCTTCTTTCATTTAGCCCGGAAACCTATACCTACACTTTGCTGTTTCTGGTTTTGTTTAATTATTACGCCGCCCTTAAACTCAAGAAAGAAGAGAAAATTTCGGGTGCAGCTTTGACTTTGGCGACGGTCTCCGTTGCAGGTTTGACCGTCACGAACGGCGTAAAGGTTTTCATTCCACTTCTTTTTGAGACCGGTCTCTTCAAGAGCTGGAAGAAGTTTGGGAGCGCGGTATTGCGGACAATTATTGCGGTTGGCGTTTTTGTTCTGCTGTTTCTTTACCGTCTGAATTTCAATTTTATGCGGTTCCTGTCAAAATCAGGGGAACAGTATGATAAGTTTTCGAAGCCGAAAGTGACGCCGCTTTGGGATATGGTTTACTCTTGGTTCTTCGGTGGGAATATGCTATTTCCGTCTTATGTAATCCGTGACTATCACAATAAAAAAGGGTTCCAGTACAAAGCACTTTTCATGGATGTGTACAGTTCCGCGTTTCCGTACATTTTTGTCGGAGCAGTTCTGGTATTGGTTTTCTGGAGTTATTTCAAAAATTTCAAGAATAAGTTGGTGCAGATTCTGATGATCTCGTTTTTGGTAGATATTGCGATTCACTGCATCCTGAAATTCGGGCTCCACACTTCCTATATTTACGGCGGCCATTTTATTTTCGTCGTTCCATTGATGATGGGTTGGCTTTTTTACGGCTACAGAAATTCCCCGAAAATGCTTTCATTTCTAATGGTGAGCGTTTCGGTTTTGCTGTTCTATTTGGGAATGAACAATATAATGAGATTGGAGGAATTCTTTGTTTTTCTCGAGAAATATTACCGATAAAAGATAAACGCGCCTCTTAGCGCGTTCTTACAATTATTTTTTCTGACCATCTTTCTTTGTGCCTTCTGAGGATTGGCTTAAAGCATTTCTTCCGTCCATTTCTCCCCTTTTATAGCCTGCAGAATATTCTTTTTTTACTTGCAATTCGTCGAGGTTGGTAAGCGTTTCGCCCCTTCTTTCATAACTTAAAAATTTGGTGTCCGTACTCAAATTGGTTGCACTCCAATTCAAATTTGTCGGAATGGATGTTGGTTTGGTTTTAGTCACTGAATAATATCCTTGCACATAACCTTCATCAAAACCACCCATAGTTTGGCTGAAAATAATACCAGAGATGAGAAAAGATCCTAATAGCAATACTTTTTTCATGATTCGAAGTTTAAAGTAAGATTGATACTCATTGAAAATCAGCTCGGTGTGAATCCGATATTCAAATATATTAAAATAATCTCAATAAAATGTATTGAAAAGAAAATCCCGAAAAATTTCGGGAAAATACTTATTATCTGACAAAAGCGATATCTGATATCTAATCATTCAACTTCAGCACCGCCATAAATGCAGATTGTGGAACCTCTACTCTACCGATTTGTTTCATTTTTTTCTTACCTTCTTTCTGCTTTTCGAGGAGTTTTCGTTTACGGGAAATATCACCTCCGTAACATTTTGCGGTAACGTCTTTTCTTAGCGCTTTAATGGTTTCCCTTGCAATAACCTTCGTTCCTAAAGCTGCCTGAACCGCAATGTCGAACTGCTGTCTCGGAATCAGCTCGCGAAGTTTTTCACACATCCTTTTACCAATGTAGTAAGCGTTGCTATCGTGGATTAATGACGAAAGCGCATCGACCATATCACCGTTAATGAGGATGTCCATCTTCACCAGTTTTGAGGCACGGAATCCGATTGGGTGATAATCGAAAGAGGCATAACCTTTAGAAATTGATTTCAAACGGTCGTAAAAATCAAAAACAACTTCGGATAAAGGCATATTGAAAACCAGTTCCACCCGATCTGAAGTCAGATAACTTTGGTTTACAATTTCGCCACGTTTCTCGATACACAAAGTCATCACAGGTCCCACAAAATCAGATTTGGTGATGATCGACGCTTTGATGAAAGGTTCCTCTACCCGATCCATCGTCGTGGGATCCATCATTTCGGAAGGATTGTTAATGAGAATCGGCGTTTCGGGATCTTTTTTGGAATATCCATGGTAAGAAACGTTGGGAACAGTGGTAATCACGTTCATGTCGAATTCGCGGTCGAGACGTTCCTGCACAATCTCCATGTGGAGCATTCCGAGGAATCCGCAACGGAAACCAAATCCCAATGCGGCAGAACTTTCCGGTTCGAAAACCAATGACGCGTCATTCAGACGAAGTTTCTCCAGGGAAACCCGTAGTTCCTCAAAATCCTCAGATTCAATCGGATAGATTCCCGCAAAAACCATCGGCTTCACTTCTTCAAATCCTTCAATCGGTGATTTTGCCGGATTTTCAACAGCGGTAATTGTGTCGCCCACTTTTACTTCTCTTGCGTCTTTAATTCCTGAAATTATGTAGCCAACATCGCCAGTTTTGATCTCGGATTTCGGTTGTTGTTTAAGTTTTAAAGTCCCTACTTCATCGGCTTCATAAACTTTGTCGGTCGCCATAAACTTTACTTTCTGGCCTTTCCTGATTTTTCCGTTTACCACTTTGAAATATGCTTCAATTCCACGGAACGGGTTATACACCGAGTCGAAAATCAATGCCTGAAGCGGCTCATCTTCATCACCTGCAGGAGCCGGGATTCTCTTCACGATTTCTTCCAAAAGGTGGTGAACTCCTTCACCGGTTTTTCCTGAAACGCGTAGAACGTCCTCTGGTTTGCAACCGAGCAGATTGACGATCTCGTCGGTTACTTCTTCCGGATTTGCAGAAGGTAGGTCGATTTTATTTAGGATTGGAATAATTTCCAAATCGTTTTCTAAAGCAAGGTAAAGGTTGCTGATCGTTTGTGCCTGAATGCTTTGCGCGGCGTCCACAATCAGGAGTGCGCCTTCGCAAGCGGCGATGGAGCGGGAAACTTCGTAGGAAAAGTCCACGTGTCCCGGTGTGTCGATCAGGTTCAGGATATATTTTTCGCCGTTCAGTTCGTAATCCATCTGAATGGCGTGGGATTTTATGGTGATTCCGCGTTCCTTTTCCAGATCCATATCGTCCAGAGTTTGAGACTGCAACTCTCTCTGTGTCACGGTATTGGTGTATTCCAAGAGCCGATCCGCCAGAGTTGATTTACCGTGGTCGATATGTGCGATGATGCAGAAGTTTCGTATGTTTTTCATTCAGTTTTTTGATAGTTTGCAAATTTAAACTTTTTTGATGGATTTTTAGGAAATACGAGAAGGTGCTTTTAGTCGCAAATTTTGATAAGAACAACTGTTGCCGCGATAGGGATTGAAGTGGAAATCCTTTTTTTCGGTGGTGGAATGTGCGATGGCGGAAAAAAGATTGGAACAAAAAGCCCGACCCGAGCGGAGGAAACCTTATAGGTTGGTCAAACCTATAAGGTTTTGCGGTGGAGAGGGGATCGCCCAAAAAAAGAACGACCTCCACAAAAAGTTCTGTAGAGGTCGCTCAAACATTAAAAAAATAAACTATTATGGTCGCCTGCTCTGCGAACGTCGAGGTCCGTCTTCTTTTCTGTCTAAAATTTTGTTGCGCATCTTTCCTTCGGTTTGGTACATCTGCAGTACTTGCTGCGGTTTGATGACTTTCAGGAATTTCTGTGCGTATGCTTTTCTGTTGTCGAGGAGTTGCTGGCCGACTTCGAAACTTTGGTTCAGTTGTCGTTTTGCCTCCTCGTCGCTCATATTTTCGTAGTCCTCGCTTGGCGTGAATTTATTTTTTATCTCGTTTTGCTTCTCCTGATACTCCTCGTACAGCGACTTGAATTCCGGCTGACTCGTCTGCGGAACATCAAGCTCCGAAACGACCATATTTTGGCGGAACTGTTTCAGCAGCGACATTCTTTCCTGCGGACTCATTTTCTGGATGATTTCTTTTCTTTGATCGGGCTTCATTGTTTTCCAGTCGTATTTCTGTTCCTGTGCGAAAGTGTTTTGGGCTGCAAAAACCGCGATCAGAATTACTGCAATCTTTTTCATACTCTGTTATCTTAGTTGTACAAATCCAGGTAAATGTCCTGCTCTACGTTCTTTCCTAAATCCGCGAGTTCGGCGGAGGTGAAGTTGGCCAGAATCTGATCCACTTGGTTTTCAGGGTTTGTTTTCTGAACGGTGGTGATATTCTGTGTTGCAGGTTTTTCAACTGTCCTCGCTGCAAAGGTTATCGGTTTTGTTACTTTTTGATTGACCGGAGTTACAGAAGTTAAATCTTCTTCCAAAGTTTTCAAAGCAACTGCTTCTTCTGATGGCTTATCTTCTGTTAAAGTGGTTGTTACAAGGTCGATGTTGTTGCTCACGATTGCACTGTCTGCAATGAAAGTGTTTTTGTTAGTCTTGTTCTGATTCACAAAAAATGTAATCCCGAAAAACATCGTGATCGCCGCAGCAGCCGCATAAACCCAGTTCATCTTCACAACCCGCCCTTCTTTTTTAGCTTCTATATGCGGAATTGGCTGCACTTCCTGCAGGACTTTCTGCTGCATCTTTTCAAAAAATCCATCTGGAGTTTTGTAGATGTTTTTGCGCTCTAATTTTTCTATATCTAAATTCTTCATCTTAGCTTAATTATTTTGAGAAGTCCTATTGATTATAATTCTGTTTAATATAGTCCTCCACTTTTTGTTTGGCGTAATGGTAATTCGTTTTTAAGGTTCCGACCGACATATCCAAAATTTTGGAAATTTCTTCATACGGCAAGTCTTCGTAATACCTCATCGTAAAAACCAGTTTCTGTTTTTCAGGCAATGTGTGAATCGCTTTCTGCAGCAAGGTTTGGATCTCGTCCGCATCGGATTCCACATTTTCCGCGACCAGATTCTGGAGGTGGTACTCCGCATCTTCCTCGGTTTTCTGCATTCGCTTCAGTTTGTTGAGCTGTTGTAGGGATTCGTTCGTCGCAATCCTGTATAACCAGGTGTATAACTGGCTGTCCTGCTTGAACTGGTGAAAGTTCTGGTACGCCTTGATAAACGTGTCCTGCAGAACATCCTGTGCCAAATCGTGGTCCACAATCAAACGCCGAATATGCCAATACAATCTGCTCTGATAAGCATCCATCATCAGGCGCACTCCCCTGTCACGGGTTTTGTCGCTCGACATCAGCTCGATAATTTCAGCTTCCTTAATCTTCATTGAGATGCTCGTTGTTTGGATGGTAAATTTAATTAAAAGTTAAAAACAAAACCACTTTATTTGATTTCAATTAAAATTCGCGTGATCTGTGGTTAGAAAATTGCTGCTTTTCTATAAACATTAGGTATGAAAAAAGCAGTTTTTCTTATTTTTTTAATGTTACTAAGTTCGTGTTACACGTACAAAAGTGTTGCCAATGACGAGTTTCGATCCGAGCAGGAATATCGTCTAATCTTTAACTATGGTACGAAAAGAACTGTGACCCAACTTTCTGACAAGGGCGAAAGTTTCACGTACGTGTACAGGAAGCAGGAGTTTGAAACTCCCCAGAATCAAGTAAGTGCGGTTTCTGAAAAGAAATTTTCTACTGTGGATACCATAATACTTTCTGTAGAGCAACCGCCGCAGGAATTGTGCTTTTTGTGATCGCAACGCATGGAATGCTCCAGGGAATTAATTAGCCGGTCGTTATTTCGCTGTTTTCTTATCTTTGTTAAATGAAAATCGTCATCATCGGTTCCGGAAATGTTGCGTATCATCTTTCGAAGGCATTCGATGCGGAAAAAATAGAAATATCGCAAGTTTTTGGGAGAAACGAAAAAGCACTTGAAGCCATTTCTTCAGAACTCGGCATTCCGTTTTCAACTTCAGAACTGCAGGACGCGGATTTTTATCTGATCTGCGTAAACGACGATTCCGTCAGGGAAGTTTCAAAACTTATTACTAAAAAAAACTGTCTCGTCGCGCATACTTCGGGTTCTCTTCCGAAGGAAATTCTTGAAGGAAATTACAGAAAGGCAAGCTTCTATCCGTTACAGACTTTTTCCAAAACCAAGAGATTGGATTACGGAAAGATTCCTTTTTTTGTGGAAGCAGAAAATCAGGAAGATGAAATCTTGCTGAAAAACTTCGCCGAGAAAATTTCAGAAAATGTAATGGTTTCCAATTATGAGAAGAGAAAATACATTCACCTCACCGCGGTTTTTTCCTGTAATTTCGTGAACCATCTTTTTTCGAGAGCTAAAGAAATTTCTGACGCGCAGGAAATTCCCTTCCATTATTTTTTGCCTTTGATTGAGGAAACGGTGGAGAAAATCCACAACATTGAACCAAAACTGGCGCAAACCGGACCCGCCGTGAGAAACGACACCCGAATTCTGGAAATCCACGAAAAGCTGATCAACGACGATGAGCAGCTGAAAATCTACAAAACCATCAACGAATCGATAAAGAAAATGTATGAGCTATAAATCAAGACTGAAAGAAATAAAAGCGTTCGTTTTCGATGTGGACGGCGTTTTCACCGACGGTAGCGTTTACTTGATGCCCGACAAAAGCATGTGTCGCGTAATGAACGTTCTCGATGGTTACGCGGTGGTGAAAGCCATTAAAGAAAATTACAAAATCTGCGTCATCACCGGTGGCGACGATCCGATGGTGAGAAACCGAATTAATTATCTGGGAATTACCGACTATTACGCAAAAATTTCGGACAAGCTGGAAAAGTTCGAAGAATTCAAAAAGAAATACGATTTGAAAAACGAAGATATCCTCACGATGGGAGACGATTTGCCCGATATTGAGATGATGCTGGTTTCGGGCATTTCGGCGTGTCCTGAAAATTCTGTTCCCGAAGTGAAGCAGATTTCCAACTATATTTCTCCGATTCAGGGCGGAAAAGGAGCGGTTCGCGATGTGATCGAACAGGTGATGAAGGTTCAGGGAAAATGGATTCTGGATCATACGAAAAGCGTTTAGCAAAAATGAAACTTCTCTTAGCATCCAACTCACCGCGCAGAAAGGAACTGCTGCAAAACCTGGGTTTCAGTTTCGAAGTCGTTTCTGTTGACTGCGACGAGCACTATCCACAAAACCTGCCCGTGGAAGAAATTGCGGGTTACCTCTCAGAACTGAAATCGACTGCTTTTAGAAAACTTGAAAAAGGCGAGCTCTTAATCACAGCCGATACGGTTGTCGTTTTGGAAAATGAAGTGTTGGGAAAACCAAAAGACGAAAACGAAGCTCGAGAAATGCTCCATAAACTTTCGGGTAAAATTCATCAGGTTTATACTGGAATTACCCTGAAATCTTTAGAAAAAACCATAACCAAAACCGATGTCGCCAATGTTGAATTCGACACCATAACCGATTCAGAATCTGATTTTTATCTCAAAAATTTCCAGCCGTTTGATAAAGCCGGAAGCTACGGAATCCAGGAATGGTTGGGCATGGCGAAAATCAAGAAAATCGAGGGAAGCTTTTACACGATTATGGGACTTCCGACGCATTTGCTTTATTCGATTTTAAAAGATTTCGAATAAGCGGTAATCAAAATTAAAAAATCATTATTTTTACAAAAATTAAATCCTGTTTTCTACAATAAAAAACAGGTTTTAAAGTTATTGATTAATAATGAAAAAAGCTATATTTTTCCTTTTGGCAATTACCGTCCTCAACTCCTGTTCATCGAGGAAGAAGGCGAATAATTCGACCTTTATGAAAGGATTTTTCTCGTACTACAACACGCTTTTCAACAGCAAGGACGCTTTGGAAACCGAGTTGAAAAACCGTGACAAATCGCATAAGGACAATTTCTACGAACCATTTATTCCGCTGCTTACCTACGACGAACAACCGCTTGGAACCGAAATCCAGCAAAGCAATATGTTCGGAAACGACGCTCCCGGAGTTCCTGGAAGACCGACGACTCCTCCCGGTGGAAATTTCACTGGACAAGGCGGACAAAAAGGTGCCACAATTTTGGAAATCTCCGAAGCTAAAGCTTTGAAAACCATCGAAAAATATTCGGTGATGAAAAGCGGCGTTGAAAAAAACAAAGCCATTTTCGATGCCAATATTCTTTTAGCTCAGGCAAGGATTTATAAAGGAAAACCTCTTGAAGCGCTTGACGGTTTGAACTATATTTTCTCGAATATGCCGAAAGACAAGCGGATTCCTTTGGCAAGGATTTATCAGGGACTCGCCTACTCCAAAATGGAGGATTACCACCGCGCTGGAGAAGTTTTCGCAGAACTGAAAAACGACAAAATCAAAAAAGATTACCAGAAACTTCTGACGGTTTACTATTCGGAAATGCTGCTTCACGCGGGGAAAAAAGAAGCTGCAGTCGATGAGCTTGAAGATGCTTTCGCCATTAACAAAAACAGAAAATTACGGAGCAGGATTGCTTTTCTCCGCGGACAAATTCTGGCAAGTTTGGGCAAAAATGAAGAAGCGAGAGAAAGTTTCGTTTCCGCATACAAATACGCAAACGACTTTGAATTCGAGGTAAAATCCCAAATCGAAATCGCAAAAACCTTTAACGGAAAAAATGACGATTACGAAGGAGCAAGAGCGTATCTGGAAAAAATCAGCAAGAAAGGAACTTACGCTTCCCGCAAAAACGAGTTCTATTACGCACAAGGTTTAATGGCTAACAAAGCCGATAAAAAGGAGGAAGCCAAAGAGTTCTTCGCGAAATCTTTAAAAGAAAAAGTTTCTGATCCACAGATTCGCGGACTCAATTACTACGAAATCGGGAAAGCGTATTTCGATGACAGCGATTACCTTTCAGCGGGAGCTTACTACGATTCGGCACTTGCGGTGATGACTTACCAACCATCGAAAGTGCTGCTTGAGGAACAGTCGAAAAACATCAAACAGGTCACCAAAAACTATTATTTGGTAAAGAAAAACGACAGTATTCTGGCGTTGACAAAAATGTCGGATCAGGAGAAAACAGCATATTTCACAAAGTTGATTGACGGCATCAAAGCAAAAGAGGCAAAAGAAGAACTGGAGCGTCAAAGAGCTGAAAGAAAGAAAGGTTTCGACACCGGCGATTATTCTGCAAACTCGATCTTTGCGTCAAATACAGGTGGTTTCCAGGATTTTGGCGGTGGAAATAAAGGTGGTTTCTATTTCGCCAATTCGAGTACGGTTGCAAGAGGAGAATCGACCTTTAAGCAAATTTGGGGAAACCGAACCTTAAGCGACAACTGGCGTACTTCTGCAAGAGGATCGTCTCTTGAAGACCTGAAAAACGAAGCGATGGGAATTGCTTCCGCACCCGATCCAAGACGACTTGAACCAAGTTTCTATATTGAGAAAATCCCTACGAAAGCCGAAGATATTTTAGCCCTGAAAAAAGCGAGAGACACGGCAAGTTTAGGTTTAGGAAGAATGTATGATGCCTACTTCTCGGATATCAAACTGGCAACGAAAACACTTTATGATTTGGTTGACAATAAACCCGTGGAAGAAGTTGAGCTTCCTGCGCTGTACCAGATTTTCGTGATGAATTACGAGAAAAATCCACCCGCCGCAGAACGAGCCAAACAGAAAATCTTGACGGATTATCCATATACTTCCTACGCGGAATTTGTTAAAAACCCGAAAAACAACAATTTCAACACCTCCGCTCCTGAAGTTGAAAAAGCGTATGCAGATGCATTTGACCTTTATGTGAAAGAAAAATACGAAGAGAGTAAACAACTGATCGAATCGTCATTGCAAAAATATCCGAAAGATGCGCTGGTTCCTAAATTTACTTTGCTGAACGCATTCAATACCGGGAAAACTGCAGGAAAGGAAATTATGATTTTGCAACTGGAACAGATCGCGTTGAACTATGCAAAAACTCCTGAAGGAATCAAAGCCAAAGAAATGTTGAAGTACCTGAAAAGTGATTTGACTATTGAGCAAACAGACGAACAAGGAAATGCCATTTCCAACGTACCAAAACCACAGGAAATTCCACAGGCAACACCTGTTTCCGGCGGACCAGGACGACCTTCAAATGATGACGATATTAAGATGGAAGAGGAACGGATTAGAAAACTTGAAGAATCTGCCAGTTCTATTGCTCCAACTGCAACACCGGAGCAACAAACAAGAAAAAAATAAGCGAAGATCAACCTTCGCTTTTTTGTTTTACTCCGTGAAAATCCTTCAGGTAAAAAGGTTCGAAATAAGCCACATCTTCAAACTCTTTTCTGTTGAATTTTTCCACCGATTTTTCAATTAAATATTTGGCAGACGGGAAAATGGTTTCGTCATAATCTGCATTGGGCAGGTTTAAGATTTCTTTCGCTTTTTTTGCACCATCGCCGATAAAAATCACTTTCTTATCCGCAAATTCCTGAAAAGAGCTTTCGTCCAGGATTTTTGCTTCGGTTTCAGTGATCATTCTTCCCGATTTACCGTCGAAAGCTGCGCAATAGACCTCCTTTCTTCTCGCGTCGATCATTGGGATAACCAAATCGTAGCTTTTGTCTAAAAACGGTGCAATCATCGTTTCCAACGAATTCACAGCAATTAAAGGGATTTTCAATCCGTAGCAAAAACCCTTTGCCGAAGCGGCGCCAATTCGCAAACCTGTGTAAGAACCGGGACCTTTTCCCACCGAAACCGCATCGAGATCCTGCAGAGAAATTTCTGCTCCTTCAAGCGCCCACTGCACAAAAGTATGCAGCGATTCCGACTGTTTGTAATTATCTGAAACCTCTTCGCAAAGACACAACAATTGATCTCCGTCAGAAATTGCGACCGAACAGTTTTTGGAGGAAGTTTCGAGGTGGAGGATTTTCATTGTGCAAATTTAATAATTTACCAATGTAACAATTAATTTACCAATGTAAAAATGTAACAATCGTATTTCGTCACTCTTATTAACTTTGTGGTTTTTTTCAAATTGCTACATTGCTACATTGCTACATTGCTACATTGCTACATTGCTACATTGCTACATTGCTACATTGCTACATTGCTACATTGCTACATTGCTACATTGCTACATTGCTACATTGCTACATTGCTACATTGCTACATTGCTACATTGCTACATTGCTACATTGCTACATTGCTACATTGCTACATTGCTACATTGCTACATTGCTACATTGCTACATTGCTACATTGACCTATGGATCGTTCTCGGTTCGCTTTGTGCGCTTGGATAAATGGTGAGGTCAGAAATCGTCACGTGTTTCGGTGCATTCACGCAGTATGCAATTGCGTCGGCGATGTCTTCCGCTTTGAGTGCGTCGTAACCTGCGTAAACTGTTTTTGCACGCTCTTCGTCGCCTTTAAATCTGATTTTTGAGAAATCGGTTTCCACCGCTCCAGGTTGGATGTTGGTGACTTTAATTCCAAACTCGGTGAGTTCGAGGCGCATTCCTTCGGAAATAACATCTACCGCTTTTTTTGAGGCGCAATAAACGACGCCGTTCGCATAAGTCTGTCTCGCTGCAACCGAGGAAATATTGACGATATGTCCCGCTTTTCTTTCCCTCATTCCGGGAATTATCATTTTGGAAACGTAGAGCAGTCCTTTCACATTTCCGTCCATCATTGCATCCCAATCTTCGATGCTTCCGTCGCAGAGACAGTCTAAACCGTGTGCGTTTCCCGCATTATTAATGAGTACGTCGATGTTTTTCCAGTTTTCGGGAAGGGATTGGATGGCGGTTTCTACCTCGTTAAAATTTCTTTGGTCAAACCTTAAACTAAAAGTTTCGGTGAGCTGTGAAAGTTCGGTTTTGAGCTGTTCTAAAACTTCAGTTCTTCTACCGCAAAGAATAAGTCTGTAACCCTGTTTTGCAAGGAGTTCCGCGGTAGCTTTTCCGATTCCTGAAGTGGATCCTGTGATGAGTGCTGTTTTCATTTTAATGTAGGAATTTAACAATTTATAAACGTAACAATCGGGGAAATACTAATGTTTAAATTTTTAAACTTTTAATTTCAGTTGGCGTGAAATATTTGAAAAGAGTGTGTGATGAAGATAATCTTCCTTTCCGTTGTACTTGTAGTTACTCCAAATAATTTTTTTTTAACTGATAGTCCCATCTCTTATTTATCTCATACCAGGATTTCCACTCTTTCAAGTTTTCCAGGGTAGGGCTGTAAGTAATATCAATTCCTGGGAAATAGTACGATTCAGTTCCGGTAGTATTCATCAAGAATTTTATTTCTTTTGTTGGAACAGTCTTTTGATCATATTTAACAAACGTTTTAACTGTTTTATAATTATTCAAAAACACTTTCTTCGCGAAATTATTGTTTGATTCTTGAGCGAGGCAATTACAACTGACTAGTATCAAAAATAATATGTTTATAATTTTTGGCATTCTTTTTATTGTATCGATTTTTCATGTCTCACTCCATTATGGCCAGATCACTCTCAACAACTCCGATTTCAATATTTTACTTCAATTCGCATCAAATGTTTGAAAAGCGTCCTCGATATGCATTATCTGTAGTTTTCCCGATTTGTCGGGAAGCACGGTGATGATGTCGAAGCGCACTTCTTTATCAACATTGTTCTCGGTCATAAAAAAATCTGCGGTTTGCACGATGGATTTTATTTTCCTCTTATTTACTGCTTCCTGCGGCTCAATCAGCGTATCGTAACTTCTTGCTTTTACTTCTGTAACCACGATCAAATCCTCAAATTCAGTCACAATATCAATTTCGTGATGCTGAAATCTGAAATTTCTAACCAAAATTTTGTGACCTATCTTTGTTAAAAAATCTGCCGCCAAATCTTCTGCGAGTTTTCCGAAATCGTTGTGATCAGCCATAATATTGGTACAGTTTGATGCAATTGATGCAGTGTTGCAAATGGTTTTCAATTATTGCTCAAATTCAAAAATCGATCTTGACCTTTTCCTTAACCTCAACCTTAAGATTTCCGCCAATGATGAGCGGTCGATTGTCGTAGATATGCCCGTTTGGAAATCCGAACACTGTTGGAAAATGGTACTTAGAAATTCTTTCAGAAATAATTTTGTAGGCAAATTCATCGAAACTTTCCTCGTAGGATTTGTTGTCTTTTTCGTCGCCCATATTGGTCATTCCGCCAATAATTAATCCCTTAATTTTTCTGAAAACTCCCGCCAAATCGAGGGACATCAACATTCGGTCTAAAGCATAAAAATTCTCGCCGATATCTTCAATAAAGAGAATCTTATCTTTAAAATTAAAAGAATAATTCGTTCCCAAAAGCGCATAAATCAATGCGAGATTTCCACCGATCAACTGACCTTCAATCTTTCCAGGTTTATTAAACGGGTTGCTTTGAATTTTATATTTCGGTAATTTTCCTTTAAGAATATCGAAAGTCAGATCGTAACTTTCATCGGTCACTCCAAAACTCGAAGTTTTAATGGTTTGTCCGTGGATGGAAGCGAAACCGTTCTTCAACAGAAAGCTCTGAATCACCGTATTATCCGAATAACCGATATACCATTTCGGATTCTTTCTGAAGTTGGAAAGCTTCAGATGCCGCAACAAATGTTGGCAACCGTAACCGCCTCTTGAAGCCCAGATTGCCGAAATTTCATCATTGTTGAATGCCCAGTTCAGGTCCGAAATTCTTTCCTTTTCTGTTCCCGCATAATTGTATCCGTTCGAGAATTTGGTGTAGAGATGCTTACTTAAAACAGGTTCAAAACCTTTATCCACAATCAGCTGTATTCCCTTTTCCAACTGGGACTGCTCCACTGCTCCTGCTGGAGAAATAATGGCGATTTTATCTCCTTTCTTTAAGGGTTTAGGGAAAACGATTTCTTTTGTCATCTTTTGATTTTTCGTTGTTCGGTTTTCTCGGCTTCCTCTAATCTTTTGTCGAACTGGTTGAATTTCTTAAAACTCTGTAGGAAGATAAAGATGCTAAAAAATACCAGAATAATTCCCACGCTTCTGCGAATCAAATTCGCAACCCTTTGATTCAGTTTATCGTGAAAGACTTTAGCCAAAGAAATCTTAAGGAAATCGATAAATAGATAAGTCCCGACAACCAATCCCATATACAGCAAGAAATCGCCTGTATCGGGATAAGCGTTCCGCACAGAAATTACGGTAACCAACCAGAAAAGTACGACACCGATATTGAGGATATTAAACAGAAAACCGTTGATAAAGGTCTTCATATAATTCTGACTGATGATTTTCGCCTCGCTGTGAAGGTGCATTTTCGTGCGGGAAACCATCATATAAATCGCATAAATGAAAACGATGAACGCTGTAATTCTATAGAAACCAGGGTGTTTGTCGATCAGTTGCACCAAATCGCCGCTCGCAAAATACGATGCCACGATACAGAGAATATCGGCAACAACCACGCCCAAATCCAGAACGATTGCGTGTTTGGGACCGCGTGAGAAACTGGTTTCGATCAGCAGGAAAAAGATGGGCCCGATAAAGACCAAACTCAGCATAATTCCCAATCCGACCGACGAAAGTACAAGTTCAAACATATTCTAAAAGGTCTTGAAGTATTTCGTACAAAGTCTTTTCTACAATTTACAAATATACGTTTTTAAGATTTTACGGGAGAGTAAGCCATTTCCAAAGGAGATAAATTCAATGCGATCGAGAATTAATTCTCTTGAAATCAAACTAACAAAATTGGTTTTTTATTCTATATACAAAACAAAATCATCATTTATTGTTCTACATACAAAACAAAATTTGCTACCTTATTCGAAATAAAATAGCAAATCGTAATCGTTTTTTAAGCTGAAACTAAAAAGGTTCTCTACTCCACAATCTTGAAATCCAACTGTTTCTGGATGAGATTCACCTTCATTACTTTGATTTTCACATTGTCGCCTAACTGGTACTGATTACCCGTTCTGGTTCCGTAAACAAGGTGATTTTTTGCGTCGTATATATAGGAATCGTCCATCAGATCACGGAGCTTGATTAAACCTTCTGCGCCGTTTTCAGGAATCTGAACCCAGAAACCGAAATCGGCGACACCAGAAATTACTCCCGTGAATTCTTCACCAACATGTTTCTCCATAAACTTCACCTGCATAAACTTGATGGAATCCCGCTCCGCATCGGCGGCGAGTCGCTCCATATTGCTACAGTGTTTGCATTTTTCTTCATATTCCTGTTTGCTCACCGATTTTCCTCCGTCTAAATAATGCTGCAGAAGTCGGTGAGCAATCAAATCGGGATATCTTCGGATCGGCGAAGTAAAGTGCGTGTAAAACTCGAATCCCAAACCGTAATGCCCGATTGGATCGGTGGAGTAAATCGCTTTGCTCATCGAGCGCATCGCCAAAGTCTCGATCATATTCTCCTCCCCTTTTCCCTGCACATCCTTCAAAAGTTTATTTAAAGATTCTGCCACTTTCTTGGTATTTGCAAGATTCAGCTTATAGCCAAAAGTTCCCACAAAATCGCGGAGCGCCTCCAGTTTCGCAGGATCCGGATCATCGTGGACACGGTAAATAAAGGTCAGATTCGTCGGTTCGCCTTTTCTGTTTAGGGAAATATATTCCGAAACCTTTCTGTTGGCCAACAACATAAATTCTTCAATCAGGTGGTTTGAATCTTTGCTGACTTTGAAGTAAACTCCGATCGGTTCATTATTCTCATCGAGGTTAAAGCGGACTTCACTTCGGTCGAAAGTGATCGCACCTTTATTGATACGGTCTTTTCTAAGCGTTTTTGCTAAACGATCGAGCGTGAGAATTTCTTCAGCCAAATCGCCTTTTCCTGTCTCAATCCTTTCCTGGGCTTCTTCGTAAGAATATCTTCTGTCGGAATGGATTACGGTTCTACCAAACCATTGATTGAGAACATTCGCATTATCATCCAGTTCAAAAACTGCGGAAAAAGTATATTTATCCTCATTCGGACGCAGCGAACAAACATCGTTGCTCAGAACTTCCGGAAGCATCGGCACTACTCTATCGACCAAATAAACGGAAGTTGCGCGATCGTAAGCTTCGTCATCAATTAGGGTTCCTGGAACCACATAATGTGAAACATCTGCGATGTGGACACCGATTTCCCAGTTTCCGTTCTGAAGTTTTCTGATGGAAAGCGCATCGTCGAAATCTTTCGCATCTTTCGGGTCGATCGTGAAAGTGAGCACATCACGCATATCCCGGCGTTTTGCAACTTCGCTGTCGTGGATGGCTCTGTCGATTTCGTCGGCTTCTCTCTCCACTTCTTCAGTGAAGGAATAAGGCAAACCATATTCCGCAAGGATCGAATGGATCTCGGTTTCGTGTTCACCTGGAGCACCGAGAACCTTGATGATTTCACCTTCAGGATTTTTGGAATTGGAATCCCATTTCAGCATTTTCACCAGGACCTTATCGCCGTCCTGTGCGGTGAGCATTTTTCCTTTCGGGATGAAAATATCAGTATTGATCGACTTTTTATCGCTTACTACAAATCCGAAGTCTTTGTGCTTGATCAGCTGGAAAGTTCCTACAAATTCTTCGCGGCTTCTTTCTAAAACTTCCAGAACGGAGCCCTCGATTTTTTTTCCTTTGAAGTGATAGGTCACGATTAATACGGTATCCCCCTGCATCGCGTGCTTCACGTTTTTAGCGTGTACGAAGATATCTTCTTCCAAACCTTCCACTTTTACGTAGGCATTTCCTGTTTGGTTAAAGTCGATGACTCCTGTTAAAGTTCCTTCAATCTTTAGATTGACGATGTATTTTCCTTTCTCGACCTGCTTGATTCGGTCTTCTGCGAGGAGTTTGTGCAGCGCCTGAATCACCTGTTCGCGCTGTCTTGGATTTCGGTAGTCGATACCGTCTGCAATCTGTTTATAGTTGTAGATTTTGGTCGATTTTTCGTTCATAAACCGCAAAATCAATCGACCGATTTCCTGTAGTTTATGGTTATTTTTATGGGATATAAATTTTGATTTTTTTGCCATTTTTTTAATTAAGATTTTAGCACCTCCAAAAACTCTTCAATTTTATCTGATAATTCTTGATGGTTTGGTAAAAATTTTTGATAGTCTTTCGGCAGCTCTGGAGTTGTTTTAATATACCGCAATACCCATCGGAAGATTGCCAGTTTTCAAGGAATATTCAACAATAGTGCGGTCTTTTTCTTTACAGATTATGATTCCTATCGCTTCATTTTCGTGAGGAAGTTTTAAGGTATCGTTCAGTACGTTTAGGTAAAATTCCATTTTGCCTTTATGTTCGGACATGAATTCTCCAACCTTCAAATCAATTGCAATTAAGCATTGTAGTTCGCGATGGTAAAGGAGTAAATCAATAAAGTACTCTTTATCACTTGCAAATATTCTGTACTGATTACCAACAAAAGTGAAATTGGGTCCGAGCTCAATGAGGAAATTTCTGATATTTTGAACCAACTTTTCTTCTAATTCTTTTTCAGAATGTTCTTCGGATAGGTTTAAGAACTCAAAAGTATATTCATCTTTGATAGCGAGTATTGCCTGCTTTTTTATTTTTTCGGGGAGCGTCTGTTCAAAATTAGTTTGATTCAGCAGATATTTTTCGAAAGTTCTGTTCTCGATTTGATGGATGAGTACATTTTTAGTCCACCCAAATTTCTTAGTGGCAAGAATATAGAATTCTCTTTGTTTTGGTTCCTTACATTTTCTTAAAATAGTAATATGTTTAGACCAGCTAATTTCTCGTACCAATGGTGCGAGATTTTCAACTGATTGATACTCATTATAAAACTGTGCCATCAACCATAGATTTCCTTCAGAAAATCCTCCAGCTCCTGGAAACTCTTTTTGTAGTTCTTTTGAAAGTGTGGGAACAACCGATTTACCCCAATTTTCAGTCTGTTTCTCCGAAATAGATTTTCCGATTTCCCAATAAAGATTGATGAGGGCAGTGTTTACCACCTTCATTGCTTCGTATTGGGCATTTCTGATTTTTTCTTTTATTTCAGAAATGAAAATTTTCTCGGAGTTTTCTAACATTAGCTTTATAAAATATTCTATTTTTCACCAGAAAGCATTTAGCAAAAAGCAATCTTCTCCACTCTTTTCTCGTGTCTTCCGCCTTCGAATGGGGTTTCGAGAAATTTTTCTACAATTTGCAGGGCGAGTTCTTTTGCGATGAATCTTGCAGGAATTGCGATCATATTGCAGTTGTTGTGCTGTCGGGAAAGTTCTGCGAGTTCGGGCATCCAACACAGCGCACAACGGATTTTCTGGTGTTTGTTTGCCGATAGTTGCACGCCTTGTCCGCTTCCGCAGATGAGGATTCCCATTTCGTTTTCGCCGTTTTCAACGGAAGTTGCGGCGGGATGTACAAAGTCGGGATAATCCACAGAATCGGGGGTGTTGGTTCCGAAATCCTGAATCTCGTATCGATCTTTTAGCTGATTTTTGAGGTATTCCTTATACTCGAATCCCGCGTGGTCACAGGCGATGGCTATTTTTTTCATTTTTTCTTTTTTGATTTTTGAGTCCTTACAAATTTAAGATTATTAATGTAAAAGCTCTTTGTATTGAAAAGAAACTTGGCTTAGAAATCCAAAACCCGTGTGAGCGATTGCAGCGGAAATACTCCTGCGTCGGGATCAGCCAGGGAAGGAGATTGCAGCGGAAAGTGCGACCCGAGCTGCTGGATAAGGAAAGGAGAGGGGCACACCCAAAAAATAATAACTTGTGAAGATCGCCGTGAGTTGATGTGGATAAGTGCGCAAAAGATTTCCTTTCTTTATTCATTTTTAATTCATATTGAACAAAATTTTTGGATTGCCGCAAATCTTTCTGTTTTTCTTTATCGTGTTAAATTGATGAAGTTTTCCATAGACGGTTTTTAAAGGAATGCCTTTCATAGCAGTTATCGACAATTGTTGGTAAGTGTTAAAATCTACTCAATTTCAACCACTTAAAATGTGAATCGAATATGAATTGAGTTTGAACGAATTGTTACCAAAAAAAGAAGAAAAGTTCTCCACAAAAACGTGGACTACAACAACACTACCCATTTATTTTTTTAAAAGAAAAGAAAATATTGTTGGGAAAATGAGTTTTGGCAGTTTGTGGATTTTTAAATGGATTTTAATTTTTAATCGTGGGATTAAATCTTAAATTTGTGAAACCAAAAATCAAACCATTATGAAGACAATTCAGGATTACAATTTTAGAGACAAAAAAGCACTGGTTCGGGTGGATTTCAACGTGCCGCAAAGTGCTGATTTGAAAGTGACGGACAATACCAGGATTCAGGCAGTGAAACCTACCGTGGAGAAAATCCTAAATGATGGCGGTTCGGTAATTCTGATGACGCATCTTGGAAGACCGAAAGGGAAGGTTACCGAAGAATTCTCGCTGAAAAATATCGTACCTGAAATTGAAAGCGTACTCGGAAGAGAAGTGAAGTTCTGTCCGGACTGTATGGGAGAAGACGCGCAGAATATGACTGGAAATCTAAAGCCAGGTGAGATCCTGCTTTTGGAGAATCTGAGATTCTATAACGAGGAAGAAGCGGGAGACAAAGATTTTGCTGAAAAACTATCGAAGTATGCGGATGCCTACGTGAATGACGCGTTTGGAACTGCGCACAGAGAGCACGCTTCGACTGCAGTGATAGCTCAGTTTTTTCCTTCAACTAAATTTTTCGGTTTACTGATGGCACAGGAACTTGAAGCGATTGATAAAGTATTAAAAAAAGGAGAAAAACCTGTGACTGCAATCCTTGGTGGTTCTAAAGTTTCCACTAAGATTACCATTATCGAAAATATTTTGCCTGCGGTAAACAATATGATTATCGGTGGTGGAATGGCATTTACTTTTATTAAAGCTTTGGGAGGACAAATCGGTAATTCGCTGATCGAGGAAGATAAGCAAACCCTTGCCTTGGAAATTATGGAAAGAGCGAGAGCGCAAAATGTGAAGATCTATTTACCTGTGGATGCCGTGATTGCCGATGAATTCAACAATGACGCGGAGCGAAAGGATGCCGATATTTTTGATATTCCTCAAGGTTGGATGGGACTCGACGCAGGTCCGAAAAGCCGTGAACTGTTCAATGATGTGATTATGAATTCGCGAACCATACTTTGGAACGGTCCGATTGGTGTTTTCGAAATGCCGAACTTCGCTGCAGGAACAGTTGCACTCGGCGACAGTATTGCTGAAGCGACGCGTCTTGGTGCTTTCTCTTTAGTTGGTGGTGGCGATTCTGTGGCTTTTGTTAAGCAGTTTGGCTACGACGATAAGGTAAGTTATGTATCGACAGGAGGAGGAGCTATGCTAGAAAGTCTTGAAGGCAAGGAGCTTCCAGGAGTTTCCGCGATTAATAATTGATTTAAACTAAATTTTTAGTTTAACGGAGAATTTGGGCATATTAAGGTATGTCCAAATTTTTTTTTTGTGATGAAATTTTTTTACCCCTTCCCTAAAGGGAGGAAAATTTCCCACGAAATAATTCTAAATTTGCTCCTTTTAGGGTTGGGGTAATCAAATTTAGGTTTATTTCGAAAATCGAATTATTTTCTTGAGAAAGTTGGTTCTTTACAACCGAACAAATGCGCCGAAAGAAATGATATCTGCCTGAACTTTATGTGCGTACATCATT
The DNA here is from genome assembly GCF_022811685.1 of Chryseobacterium suipulveris. Classification (NCBI taxonomy): domain Bacteria; kingdom Pseudomonadati; phylum Bacteroidota; class Flavobacteriia; order Flavobacteriales; family Weeksellaceae; genus Chryseobacterium; species Chryseobacterium suipulveris. The sequence continues at coordinate 43,214 of NZ_CP094532.1, forward strand.
GATTCTATACCGATTTTCGGAGTGATGTAATAACGTAATCCAGCTTTCCAGTAGGTTTTTTGGTTATATGGACTTTTAAAGTAAACATAAGTTCCGTAATTGGCATTAAAAGAAAGTTTGTTCATCTTGATTTCTGTTCCCAAACTTGCACCGACTCTGATGTGTTCATACGATTTTCCCCAATAGGGAACGGAATCATCGTAAACCAGTGGATTGAAAACCTGGTCGTAATACACTGCGTCCAAACCTGCTTTAAAGCCAATCATATTGTTGATGAAATAGGAATAAGCGGACGAGAAAGTTACTCGGTAGAATGCTTCCTTGATTTTGTATTTCCCGCGTTGACCTGCACCAATGCTGAATTCGAAGCCATGTTTTTTCATTTCGCTTTTTATGATTTCGTCGTTGGTTTCTTCATTTTTCTTCGAAGCGATGATGTTCTTTTTAATGCCCACTGTTGCAGCAAGGGTGTTCACACCTGCGTTGGGGAGCTGGATTCCACCGTTTGAGAAATGGAGAAAAGATACCTTTGAAGTTAATGCAAAATCTTTTAGAAACTGATATTCTATTCCTAATCCAGCATCGAAAACTGCGTTCAGATGGCTCCCAAAAAAATACGAATCAGGGTCGGTGTAAACAGTTTTTGTGATGTACGAAAGTCCGACAGTAGGGGAGAAGAGCAAATCCACATTTCCTAATTTAGCCAACCGAAAGTCGATGTTGGCGGTTGCAGCATAAGCATCACCAAAAGCGTAATTTCTTCCCCACAAATCTTTCTGCATCTGATTCATGTCGAGATGAACCAAATTAAAATTGATATTTTTTGCAGATAAATATTTTACCCATTCCTGGTTGCTATTTGTCAAATCTTTTCCGATGGTGATTTGTTGGCCGGAAATATAGTTTTTTATATCGCCATTAATTTTTCCAACACTTGTTGCGTAAACCGAACTGTACCCAAGAAAAACATCTTTGTTTTCCTGTGCGGTAAAAATCTGTGGGAAAAGAAAAAGTAGAGGGATAAATTTTTTCAAAATGATGAAATTTGGTAAAAAAATGGCTTTCAGAAACTGGCCAAAAATAAAAAAACTATTTTTTTTCGATAATATATATCAAACTCGAAAATTCGCCGTTTTTTGATGCCTTAATGTTCGAAATCATTCCGTAAAACATTCCTTTGAGCCAAAAAAGTCGGGATTTTTTATATTTTTCGCTGAGCATAGAAATATAGAATGAATCGAGTAGGAGTGGTTTAATTTTTTTGAGTTTCCAGTTTTCGTTGTTCATTAATTTTTCCATTCCCGATTTTGAGAAATGGTAAACGTGTCGGGGAACATCATAAGCTGCCCAAAATTCTTTATACCTTTTGGCATCGTCTGAAGTGTGGTTCGGAACTGCGATAATTAATAAACCATTGTCTTTCAGTTTATTATAGAATGTTTGTAAGATATCTGATTGATTATCAATATGTTCGAAGACGTGCCATAAAGTGATTGCGTCCAAAGATTGGTTTTCAATAGTAGTTAGACTATCAATAATTTTAGATTTAGAAATTTTGTTTTTAGCTGCAGTTCGAGCAGATTCGTTGGGTTCGAAACCTAAAACCTTAAAATCTTTTTCGATGAATTTAACAAATTCGCCAGCGCCGCATCCGTAATCTAAAACGGTTTTTCCTTTGCCTATAAAATCGGCGAGGATATGTTTCTTATAACTAAGGTTGAATATCTGCAAAAACTTGTACAGTTTTTCTTTCAAAGAACCTGAATCCTGATGGTGTGAAATATAGTCCTTACTCTCGTAATATCTTCCCAAATCCTGTGGAAGTGGAACGGTTTGAAGTATTCCGGGGATTTCGGTTTCTATAATCTCGAAATCTTCCTGGGTTAGAAATAGGTCTTTGATTTTCATTCTACAGTTTCAAATTATTTTAAAATGTTTCACGTGAAACATTTCGTTTTATCTGCCTAAATAGATCAGGAGCACATTGATGTCGGCTGGGGAAACTCCACTGATTCTCCCTGCCTGTGCAATGGTTTTTGGTTGTACTTTATTCAGCTTTTGTCTTGCTTCTGAAGATAGGGAGGCGATTTTGGTAAAGTCAAAATCTTCCGGAATTTTGATGGTTTCCAAACGGTTCAACTTAGCAACGTTTTCCTTCTCCTTTTCAATGTAACCACGGTATTTGATATTGATTTCCGCCTGTTCACGAACTTCTTCGGAGTAGGATTCTGTTTTTTCTTTGATAAAGTCGATTTTTTCCAGTTTTTCCAAAGTCATGTTGGGTCGGGTTAGAATCTGCGATGCTCTGTATGCTTGATCAACAGGGGAGGACTCGATCGTCTCCAAAATCGGATTAATGATCCCTGGTTTAAGGGAAGTTTCTTTTAAAATTTCTTCAAGTTCATTGCTTTTCGAAATCTTTTCCTCAACTTTTCTTAGACGTTCTTCTTTTGCCAAACCTAAATTATAGGATTTTTCGGTTAATCGAATATCTGCATTATCCTGTCTTAGCAATAGTCTATACTCTGCTCGAGAAGTGAACATTCTGTAGGGTTCTTCAGTGCCTTTAGTAATGAGATCGTCGATGAGAACACCGATATATGCTTCATCTCTATTTAGCGTAAATTCGCCTTTGTCGTGTACTTTATTATGAGCATTGATTCCTGCAATTAAACCTTGTCCTGCAGCTTCTTCATATCCTGTAGTTCCGTTGATTTGGCCAGCGAAATAGAGTTTCTTAATCAGTTTGGTTTCCAAAGTATGGTAAAGTTGGGTAGGAGGGAAGTAGTCGTATTCAATGGCGTAACCAGGTCGAAAGACTTTCACGTTTTCGAAACCTGGAATGTGTTTCATTGCCTTGATTTGGACTTCTTCAGGTAGTGAGGAGCTGAACCCGTTTACATAGATTTCTATGGTTCGCCAACCTTCCGGCTCCACGAAAAGTTGGTGACGGTTTCTTTCAGCAAATCGGTTGATTTTGTCTTCAATACTTGGACAGTATCTTGGACCCAAACTTTGAATGGTACCATTAAACATCGGACTTCTGTCGAATCCTTCACGTAAAATTTCGTGTACGGTTTCGTTGGTATAAACGATGTGGCAGCTGAGTTGTTTGGTGAGTTTTGGAGTATCTAAATAGGAAAATTTCTGTGGATTTTCGTCGCCTTTCTGCTCTTCCATTTTGGAGTAATCGAGTGATCTTCCGTCAACACGCGGTGGAGTTCCCGTTTTCATTCTCCCTGCTTCGAAACCGAGTGAAACTAATTGCTCTGTAATTCCGAAAGCTCTTGGTTCACCCATTCTTCCTCCGCCTAATTGTTTGTCTCCAACGTGGATTAAGCCGTTCAGAAATGTTCCGTTGGTGAGCACTACGGATTTCCCTTTGATTTGGATTCCCAACGAAGTTATAACGCCTGTAACCTGATCATTCTCAATGGTTAAGCTTTTAACCATGTCTTGGAAAAAATCAAGATTTGGCGTATTTTCCAGAGCTAATCGCCATTCTTCGGCAAACATCATACGATCGTTCTGAGTTCGCGGTGACCACATTGCAGGTCCTTTGGAAAGGTTGAGCATCTTGAACTGGATTGCAGATTTATCGGCAACAATTCCTGAGTAACCTCCCATTGCATCGATTTCACGCACAATCTGACCTTTTGCAATTCCGCCCATTGCGGGATTGCAGCTCATTTGTCCGATGGTTTGCATATTCATCGTGATCAGCAAGGTTTTAGAACCGAGATTTGCTGCAGCTGCAGCTGCTTCACAACCGGCGTGTCCTGCTCCAACTACGATGACGTCGTATATTTCGTTTATCATACTCTTGAAAATTAATAATGTTTCACGTGAAACATTGCGAAAAATTCCTATAAAAAACTTCCTGTTTCTTTAGCCGCGATTGCAGCGGTTACCCCGCAACACGCGTTGGCAAAAGCGATGGAGTGAGGAGTATGAACCCTGCCTGTCGGCAGACAGGGGAAAGCGGGAAAAAGCTCCTAAAGAATGTTTAAATAAAAATCTTCCTTATTTCGCATTTCTGTAATTTCTTCGTCGGTCTTGTCTTTATACCCGATCAAATGCAGCACACCGTGAGCTAAAACCCTGTGTAACTCGACATTAAAATCATTGGAAAGATTCGTGGCGTTCTCAAAAATGCGGGGCAAAGATACGAAAATATCTCCCGAAATAGTTTTGCCTTTCACGTAGTCGAAGGTGATGATGTCGGTATAGTAATCATGGTTGAGAAAGTCTTTATTGACCCGAAGAAGATACTCGTCATCACAAAAGATATAGTTGATTTCGCCGGGTTTCTTGTCTTCGGATGTGATGAGTGAAAGGAGCCAATTTTTTGTATTGTCGCCAAGACTGATCTCATCAATATTTTCAAAAAAGAACTGTATCATTTTCTTAAAACCAATGTCCTAATATAACGCTGAAAACGCCATTATTCCTGTTAAGAGAGCGGCTGTAGTTGAGTTTGACCTGGCCAAATGGTGACCGGTAACCGGCAGAAATCCCAGCCGAAGTCTCTACGATGGCGAAAATTTTGTCAACTTTGAGGTCGTTGAAGTGATTTCCTAAACCGAAACTGCCATCTGCAAAATAGTTTTTTAGAATTTTGAACTGGAAGATATTTTCCGCAGTGAGCAGGTTTTTCGACATCACTTGTCCAAACTCATAACCACGGAAAGAAGTATAATTACCGAGATTTTGCTCGAAGATACCGCCGATTCCGTAATTGTAGTAGCTGCTTAATTCGTCGCCGAGTGTAAATCCACCAAAGAGCCGAAGTCGGTAGGTGAACCAATCAGCAAACGGAAAATTGATGTGTGTGGTGATTTTTGTCTGAAAAGTTCGCCCTTTTTGGTCTTTGTTGAGGAGATCCAGGAGTTTTCCTTCAATGTTGAGCAAGAATCCACGAACCGGGAAACCGCGATCATCCTGTGTATCGCTTTTGATAAAGACATACGGATTGATGAAATTGTGTGGATTAGAGTAGGTAGGTTCACCCGGTGTTTTTGCCTCAAAATAGTCGTGACTTATTCCACCTCCGATCGCGAATTTGTCCCTCCAAATCGACTGGATGAAGACCTCGTTTCTGAACCAGTTGCGGCGTTCGTACAAATTAAAGTCTTTATCATAATTATCCAAAGTCATTCCCGATGCATAAACTCCGAATCCCGGGATGTACCCGTTATCGATGAAATAATTAAAGTAGTATCGCGGTTTGTCGCCAACAACCAGGTCAAGAGAAATCGTCGAGTTTCTAAAGAGCAGCCGTTTTACAGTGGCGTTAATGAGGAGTCCCGTTTTGAATATTTCGTCGTAATGCAGCCCGAATTTTAAGAAAAAACGAGCATTATCTTCCGTTACAAAAAGCTTCAGGTAATTCTTATTTTCGTCCTGAATAAGGTCGTAGTTAATTAGTTTGTAGTTATTGGTTGCGTAGAGTTTGTCGATCATTTTGTTGATGCTTCCATAGGTCTGCATTGAAGGCAGTTTTAGGTTCATCTTCCCCAGAATGTAGTTCTTGCCGTAAATATCGTTGTTCTCAACATCCAGACTGTCGATTTTATAAACGTTGCTGTAGATGTCGCTGATTGGTGCCCGCAAAAGATTTTTTTCCCTTTTTGGCAGTGTGGAGAGGATTCGCTCATATTTCCTCGCAGCTACAAATCCGGAATCCAGAATCGCACTTTTAGCGTCGTAACTTGTTGCATTCACCCCCGTCAAGTTAGGATGAATATTGATGTCGGTATATTTGTATTGGTTTTTTGTTTCCTTTTGAATCCCGAAATCGATCACCTGGTTCAGGATAGAGATTGCTGACTGCAGATCTTTTCTTTTAGCCAAACCCTGACTTAAATCTACACCGATTACAATATCTATCCCTTTGTCCTTCAAAGGTTTAGAAGGATAGTTGACTGTCATCGCACCGTCGATATACAATGAATCACCAACTTTCACAGGATCCATTAATGATGGAAATGCTGAGCTCGCCATAATTGCACTCACCAAATCTCCTTTCTCGAAAACCTCCATTTTTCCGCTTTCGAGGTTGGTTGCAACGCACATAAAAGGAATCGGAAGTTTTGAGAAATCCTCAATATTTGAAACGTTTTTAAAGAGTTCCTTTAAGAGATAAATATTCTTCTGACCTGTAGAAATTGCTTTAGGTAAAACATTCACTTTTCCGTGGACGATTGGAATAGTGAGCAGATATTTATCAACCGATTTTTCAAAGAAGCTTGTTTGCTGCCGAGTTTTTTCGTTGGCGATGATGGTGTAGAAATCGGTATCCATCATGATTTTCTCAATCTCCTTTCCGGTATAGCCAGAAGCATAAAGCCCACCGACGATTGCACCCATACTTGTTCCTGAAATATAATCTACTTTAACTCCAAGAGAATCAAGCACTTTCAAAGCTCCGATATGGGCGAAACCTTTTGCGCCTCCTCCTGCAAGGGACAACCCGATTTTGGCATTTTTGGATATCTTCAAACCTTCTTTTACCTGGGAATTCAGCTGAATCCAGGAAAAGAAAATAATCATCAACGTTAGTAGTTTTTTCATTTTTCTGCAAATGCAATTACGTTGCCATCATCATCGCTAAAATAACAAACTTTATCACCCCAGTTTCTTTTTTCAATTTTGCTCACCAATTTTGCGCCCGCTTCAAGTGCGATCTTAAATCTGCTGTCAATATTATCGACATAAAGGTAGAGTTCACATTTCGGAATTCCTTTTGCTAATGAGGGATTTGGTAGTTTTTCACCCAATATTTTGGCGATTCCGGAACATGGCATGATTCCCAGTTTGGCATTTTCGTTGAGGAGAAACTCTGTCATCCCAGGAACGTCTAGCGCAGGTTTCATTTCCAATATTTTTTCATAAAAGTTTCTGCTTCTGTGTTGGTCTTCAACATAGATAATAAATTCAACCATTGGATAATTCTTGCTCATTAATCCTTAATGTAAATTCTTTTTACCCTCCTCGAAATTGATGTTAAAACCTCGTAAGGTATTGTTTTACAATATTCTGCAAATTCTTCCAAGGTTGGATTGGCGTTGAAAATAATCACTTCGTCGCCTTCTTTTGCTGGGAAATTTCCGATGTTGAGCATCATCATATCCATACATACATTGCCCACAATCGGGAATTTTATGTTGTTGATGCCCACACTTCCAACCTTGTTGCCGATTAATCTCGGAATTCCATCCGCATAACCAACAGGAATTGTGGCGATTCTCGTTTCTTCATCCGATTGGAATCTTCGGTTGTAACCAACTGATTCTCCACTGTGTAATTCTGAAATTTGCGAGATGACTGTCTTGAAAGTCACGGCATTCTGAAGTTGCTTTTTGACTTGAGGACTGGATGAAATACCTACCATTCCAATACCGATTCTTACCATATCAAATTGATAATCAGAGTAATTTACAATTCCAGAAGTGTTTAATATATGACGAATCGGTTTGTAATTCAATCCCGAAATCAACTTTGCAGAATTTCTATCAAAAGTACTGATTTGTTCTAAGGTGTAATCCTTTTCCGAAAGATCATCTGATGACGAAAGGTGGCTGAAAATACTCTCGACTTTCACATTCATCGAGTTCAACTTTTCAATGAGGTCACTGGTTTCATCAGTCTTAAAACCAAGACGATGCATCCCTGTTTCTAATTTGATATGGATTGGATACTTGTGCTGAATTCCTTTCATTTTTAACTGCTCGTTGAAAAGTTCAAGCACGCGGAAACTGTAGATTTCCGGTTCCAGATTATAGTCGATGATGATGTCGTAGCTGTGCTGTTCAGGATTCATCACCATAATGGGTGAGGTTATGCCGTTTTTTCGCAGATCTACACCTTCGTCTGCGTACGCAACTCCAAGATAATCAATATGATGGTGTTGCAGGAATTCTGCAACTTCGTAACCGCCTAATCCATAGGAATATGCCTTTACCATAGCCATTATTTTGGTTTCTGGCTTCAGCAAAGATTTATGAACATTGATATTGTGAAGAATTGCATTCAGATTGACTTCGAGAACCGTATCGTGTTTTTGAAGCTCGAGATGGTTTTTTACCTTTTCAATCTCGAATTTTCTGGCACCTTTTAATAAGATCAGTTCATTTTCAATTTGATTAAGTTGATGATTGTCAATTAATTCCTGAGTATTACTAAAAGTATAAGTTTCAGCGTTAAAGAGTTTTTGTCTTTTCGAAATTTCCTGTCCGATCAGGAATATTTTCTTAAAATTTTGCTGGTTGGTCAACTCTGCAACTTCCGGATAAAGTTTGTCAGAATCTTTTCCTTCCACAAAATCGGTTAGAATTAAAGTTTTCTCAGATTTATTATACTCATTGATAAACTGATACGCAATTTTCAAAGAATCTAAATCAAGGTTGAATGAGTCATTGATAATCAAATTGTTGCGTAATCCATTGACACTTTCGAGCCGCATTTCGACTGATTTCAGCGCATTAAGTTTTGCAATGATCTTTTCGTTTGCAAAATTGAATTCTTTCAACACCGCAATCACACAAAGTACATTACTCAGTGTCGCCTCATCTCTTTGCTGAACGGGAACGGATATTTCCTCGTCAAAATATTGAATGATCAAGTCAACGTTTTTGTCCTTCCAATTGCTTTTGTTAAAAATATCGTTGTGCTCTTTTAAACCAAATGATATTAATTTTTTAGTTGAGTACAGGTTATTAATAATATTAAAAACCAGATCATTATCGCCATTAAAAATAATAGTTTCTGAATCTTTGAACAGTTTGAGTTTTTCTAAAATCAGTTCGCTTTCGTTTTCAAAATTTGAAATATGAGCAGAACCAATATGGGTAAGAATTCCAATTTTCGGAGAGAAAATCTCCTCCAAAATTTCCATTTCTCCCGGTTTTGAAATTCCGACTTCGAAAATTCCTAATTGATGTTTTTCATTGATTTCCAGCAACGAGATAGGAAGCCCGATTTGCGAGTTGAAACTTTTCGGACTTTTCACGGTTTTCAGCTCATCAAACAAACTTTGGTAAAGCCACTCTTTCACAATAGTTTTACCGTTGCTTCCTGTAATTCCGATAGTTTTCAGGTGAAACCGACGAAGGTGATATCTTGCGAGATCTTGGATAAACTTCACGGAATCTTTAACCAAAATCCAGGTAACATTTTTGATTTCTGCAATCTGATGTTCAGAAATAATTACTCCAACTCCTTTTTCGATGGCCGACTGAATGTATTTCTCTCCAGAATTTTTAGAAGTATTGATCGCGAGAAAAGCCGTGTTGAGCGTTGAAAAAATTGTTCTGCTGTCAAAAGCAATGTTTTTTACAGCTAATTTATCATCGCCAATTAAGGTAGAATTGGTGATTTCCGCGATTTCTTTGGTGGTGTAGTTCATTGTTTTTTGTTGAGGAACTCGTCATTAAAAACCTTTCTGCTTACCGCTTCATAACTTTCCGTTTCGCCAAGCTGCACCAAATCGGTATTTGCGGAAGTCCGCATCGAGTAGTTGGCTAAGTTTCCTGTCCGTTTGCAAATCGCGTGAACTTTTGTGACATATTCGGCAGTCGCCATCAAATTTGGCATTGGTCCGAAAGGTCGACCCATAAAATCCATGTCGAGTCCTGCTATCACAACCCGTATTCCGCTGTTTGCCAGTTGATTGGCGATTTCAACAATGCTTTCGTCGAAAAACTGGGCTTCATCAATTCCCACCACGTCGCAGGTTGAACCCAGAAGAAGAATTTCGTTCGGACTTTCAACAGGTGTGCTTCGGATTTTGTTCTGGTTGTGCGAAACCACTTCCTCTTCCGCGTATCGCGTATCGAGTTTCGGTTTGAAAATTTCAACATTTTGTCCCGCCATTTCCGCCCGCCGAAGACGCCGGATCAGTTCCTCGGTTTTCCCCGAAAACATCGACCCGCAAATAACCTCCATCCAACCGCTTTGTTTGGCGTGATTTATTGTATTTTCTAAAAACATTTGTTAAATTAGCCGTAATATTTAAACATCAAAAATAAGGAATTTTACCAACACTTTTATTATGCAAAACCTTCAGGATATACAGGAAAAGATTTTTTTTGAAGCCAAAACTGTCCTCGAGTCGCTCTCGAAAATCAACAGTATTGACGAACTTCTTGCAAAGCAGGATTTGTTTTCAGAGGTGACGGACAGAATTGCTTTCCTTAGGATTTTAGAGAAAAACAGCAGCAGCTTTGTTGTTGAAGAAGCTTCACAAATAATTGACAATCAGCACTTAAACCAAAATAATGAAAACTTGGTAAATGCGACCATCCACGAAACGGATAATGAAAATCTTTTTGAAGAAGATGTGATCGAGGAGGAGGTGATTTTTAATAATGAACTGAACGAAATCGATGACGAAGAAGTCGCTGTACAACCAGTTTCAGAGATAGCAAACGAAGAATCATTTACTGCTGAAGAACCTGCGAAAGTAGAAAATGTTGAAGATCAGGAGCAAAAAATTGAAGATATTCATTCATCGGAGTATAAAGAAATGGTAGCTCAGAAGGAAAGAGAATTTCTCGAATTGGAGGAGCGCCGCAGAAAGATTGTAGATTTTTCTAAAGAAGAAATTGCGCATCCGCCTAAAGCAGAGGTTTTTGAGCAGGAAAAAGCACCTTCCCACCATTCAGAAAAAAGATTTAAACTTGCGCACATCAAGGGTTTGAAGGCCGTTCAAAATTTATTCGACGACGATCCGCTAAAGGAAATTGAGGAAGAAAAAACTTCCGCTCCAGATTCGGGAAGCTTGCTGAAAACCAATATTCCGACCGACTTTATGGAGGCAGAGAAAAAGAAACCTGAATTCAGGATTGATCTGAATGACAAGGTTGCCTTCACAAAACTGCTTTTCAACGGTGATGCCGATGAACTCAAAAGAACGATTGACCAGCTCAACTCCTACGATAATCTCGATGACGCAAAACAATATCTGAGCGACATCTATTACCAAAAAAACTGGGAAAAAGTCGATGAATACGCGCAACGGCTTTGGTCTTTGGTTGAGAACAAGTTTCTTTAAACGGAAAAATTCGGGATCCAAAATACATCAAAAATTATCTTCGGGATTCGCAATACGGATTTCCGACCATCAAAAATGATTAAACACATCACAGATTTTAAGAATCCTTTCTTCATCGGAATTGCAGGAGTGGGAATGAGCGCAATCGCCCAATATTTGAAGGGAACAGGGAAAAATGTCTCAGGAAGCGACCGCTATTTCCATCCCAACGAATACAACAAAACCAAGGAACAGCTTGAAGCGGAAGGAATTAAATGTTTTCTTCAAGACGGAAGCGGAATTACAGAAAACACTGATTTGATCGTAGTTTCCACAGCGATTGAAGATACGGTTTACGAAGTGCAGAAAGCCAAGGAATTGGGAATTCCTATTATCAGACGAAGCGAACTGCTTTCCATCATTGCCAAAAGTAAAAAAACGATTGCGGTAGCTGGAACTTCTGGAAAATCAACAACTTCAGCAATGCTTTTTCAAATCTTGATGGATGCGAAAATGGAACCGAGCATTATTTCTGGCGCCGGTTTGACTTCCATTATTAAAAAGGGAAAAATTGGGAACGCATTTGTCGGAAAAGGAGAATGGCTCATCATCGAAGCCGATGAAAGCGACGGTTCTGTAGTACAGTACGAACCTGAAATCGGCCTTCTTCTGAATATCGACAAAGACCACCAGGAAATTGACGAACTCATTGATTTATTCACTGTTTTTAAAAGTAATACAAAGGGTTTATTTGTTGTAAATCAGTCCAATACATTAGCGAAAACTTTGTCTGCAAATAACAATTACGATTTTGGTTTTGAGGATGAAAACGCAAAATATACGGTGACCGATTTTAACCAGGATGGTTTTGAACTTTCCTTTAGAATTCTTGGTCAATCGGTGCTGATGAATTCGATTGGTCGTCACAGTGCAGAAAATGCCGCCGCTGCGATCGCCGTTGCAAATCAGATTGGTGTTGACCTGAAAGTCTGCGCCGATTCTTTGGAGCATTACGAAGGAATTTACCGCCGCCATCAAATTCTCGGACAGAAAAACGGAGTTTGGGTGATCGACGATTATGCCCATAATCCCGCAAAATGTGCAGCGTCGATTAAGGCGTGTCAACCTTTGGCAAAGAAACTAATCGCATGGTTCCAACCACATGGCTACAAACCGACGAAGTTTTTGCGAAACGATTTTGTGGAAGAAATTTCCGCATCAGTGCGACCACAGGATGAAATTTGGATGAGCGAGATTTTCTATGCAGGCGGAACTGCTGAGAAAGATATCTCTGCAAACGATTTGGTGAAGGACATTTCCGCAAAAGGTAAAATTGCTTTTTTTGTTGAAAACAGAAATGACCTTCTCGAAAAACTCAAACCCAAACTTCAGGAAGGAACGGTGTTGCTGTTAATGGGAGCAAGAGATCCGAGTTTGGAGGAGTTTTGTAAGGATCTATTCGATAAGCTATGAGCGGAACCCTTTACTTCGTACCAACACCCATCGGAAATCTGGAAGATATGACTTTCAGGGCAATCAACGTGCTGAAGGAGGTGGATTATATTCTTTGTGAAGATACCCGAACTTCTGGAGTGCTTCTAAAACATTATGATATAGCTAAACCTTTGAAATCCTATCACTTACACAACGAACATCACAGCACGCAGAAGGTAATTGAGGATTTGAAAAACGGACAAAATATCGCGATCATCACCGATGCAGGAACTCCTGGAATTTCGGATCCGGGTTATCTTCTTGCCAAAGCTTGCGCAGATGAAAATATCGAAATGATCTGTTTACCTGGTGCGACCGCTTTTGTTCCGGCTTTGGTGGTTTCTGGTTTGCCCAATCACGATTTCTATTTCGCGGGGTTTTTGCCTCAAAAAAAAGGAAGGCAGACAAAACTTAAACAACTTGCGGAAGAGCAGAAAACCATTGTTCTGTATGAGAGTCCACACAAGATCAATACGACTTTGGAACAGATTAAGGAATTTTTCGGAGATCAAACGAAAGTCAGTTTGAGCAGGGAAATCTCCAAAAAATTTGAAGAAACAAAAAGGGGAACAATCGATGAACTCATCGCGTTTTCAAAAAGCAAAACGTTGAAGGGGGAGATTGTCTTAATTATTAACAACACGATTTAGATAATTAAAAATATGAAACTATTAGAAGGAAAAGTTGCCCTCATCACAGGTGCAACACGCGGAATCGGAAAGGGAATCGCAGAGGTTTTTGCAAAGCAGGGCGCTAAAGTTGCCTTTACTTATGCAGGATCTGTGGACAAAGCAAAAGCACTGGAAGAGGAGCTTTCGAAAATTACAATGGCGAAAAGTTATCAATCGGATGCGTCGGATTTTGATGCTGCGCAGAAATTGGTGGACGAAGTTCTCGCCGAATTCGGTCAGATCGACATTCTCATCAATAATGCCGGAATTACTAAAGATAACCTGCTTTTGAGAATGTCCAAAGATGATTGGGATGTAATTATGAGAACCAACCTTGATTCCGTTTTTAACCTCACCAAAGCTGTGATCAAACCTATGATGAAGGCGAGAAGCGGATCCATTATCAATATGTCGTCGGTGGTGGGAATTCAGGGAAATGCAGGACAGGCGAATTATGCTGCGTCGAAAGCGGGTGTAATCGGCTTTACAAAGTCTGTTGCTTTGGAACTGGGTTCAAGAAATATCCGCTGCAACGCGATTGCTCCCGGTTTTATTGAAACTGAAATGACCGCAGCTTTAGACCAAAAAGTCATCGAGCAATGGAGAGACGACGTTCCGATGAAACGTGGCGGACTTCCAGAAGATGTTGCCAACGCCTGTGTTTTCCTCGGTTCGGAGATGTCCGCTTATGTTACAGGACAGGTTCTGCATGTTGACGGTGGTTTGCTGACTTAGAATACTTAAAAACACAGAGAACCGATCCCAGAATCTTGTTCTAAACTTATGAAACTAACCATCAACGGAATAGAATACAGCAATCCGATCCTCGTTTTCGCGCTTAAATCCGAAGCAGGAAATGAGTTCGATGACTGCGAAAAGATTTTCACGGGAATTGGAAAAGTCAATGCGACTTTCCGACTTTTAAAATATCTTCAGAACAACAAACCTGACCTTATTATCAATCTTGGAACTGCGGGAGGTTTTGGTTTTGAGAAAGGCGAAATCGTTTGTTGCACCCAGTTTATTCAAAGAGATATGGATGTGAGAGAATTGGGTTTTGAAATGTACAAAACACCACTTTCAGATGATCCGATAGTTTTAGATTATGGATTAATAATCAATGGGTTACATAAAGAAATTTGCGGAACAGGCGACCATTTTGAAAATGCACATTCTACAGATGCTTATCGGGTGGTCGATATGGAAGCGTATGCTTTGGCTTTGACTGCGCAAAGGGAAGAAATTCCTTTTCTCTGCCTAAAATACATTTCCGACGGCGCCGATGATTCCGCCGCAAACGATTGGACAGAAGAAGTAAAAAAAGCCGCCAAAAAACTGAGGGAAGTTTTGGCGGCTATCTGAATCGTTTTAGCTTTTAGTCCTTAAAAATCTGGTTCTCCTGCTCCGCAACGCGAATAAAAGTTGTGCGTTTTGAAAGTTCGCGTAATTGCGATGCGCCTACATAGGTGCATGTAGAGCGAACGCCGCCCAGAATATCTTTTACCGTGTCGGAAACGGCACCTTTATAAGGAACTTTCACCGTTTTTCCTTCCGAAGCGCGGTATTCGGCAACGCCGCCTGAATGTTTGTCCATCGCGGTTTGTGAACTCATTCCATAGAAAAGTCGAAACCTTTTACCATTTTCTTCCATAATTTCGCCGCCGCTTTCGTCGTGACCGGCAAACATTCCGCCCAACATCACAAAATCTGCTCCTCCTCCGAAAGCTTTCGCCACATCGCCAGGAATTTTACAGCCACCGTCGGAAATGATATGTCCGCCAAGTCCGTGTGCTGCGTCGGCACATTCGATGATCGCCGAAAGTTGCGGATAACCAACTCCTGTTTTGATTCTCGTTGTGCAAACCGAACCAGGACCGATTCCGACTTTCACAATGTCTGCTCCGGCTAAAATCAGTTCTTCCACCATTTCTCCGGTCACGACGTTTCCTGCAATAATGGTTTTATCGGGAAAAGTTTTTCTCGCTTTTGAAACAAAATCCACAAAATGCTCGGAATAGCCGTTAGCAACATCGATACACAGAAACTGAATTTTCGGATGTTTCTGCATAATCAGCTTTATTTTCTCGTCATCAGCTTTTCCTGTTCCTGTGCTTAATGCGATGTATTCGTAAATAGAATCGTCCTGGTTTTTCAGAAACTCGCTCCATTCCTCAATCGAATAATGTTTGTGGATCGCGGTCATAATTTTCACCTTGGCAAGAGCTTCCGCCATTTCGAAAGTTCCGACTGTGTCCATATTTGCAGCGATGATGGGAACTCCGCTCCATTTTTTCTGCGAGTTTCTAAAGGTGAAGGTCCGCTCCAAACTTACCTGCGCTCTCGATTTCAGGGTAGAGCGTTTCGGGCGGATCATCACGTCTTTAAAACCAAGTTTCAGTTCTGTTTCAATTCTCATTTTGTCAAATTTATGTTGAATTAAAATTGCATTACGGTTTCAAGTTCCTTTAAATATTCGTGCGCCGTCAAATCAAACTTCACGGGGACAATCGAGATATAACCTTCTGCAAGTGCGGTTTCATCGGCATCCTCGCTTTTGTCCATATTGTTGAAATATCCGGTTAACCAGTAATATTTTTTACCGTGGGGATTAATGCGCTCATCGAAATTTTCTTCCCATTTTGCGTTCGCCTGCTTGCAGACTTTCACTCCTTTAATCTCATCTTTGGCGAGTTTCGGGATGTTCACATTCAGCACAACTCCTTTAGGTAAAGGATTTTCGAGAACTTTTCTTACAATACTTTGGATATAGTCTTTCGCCTGAAGAAAATCGGCATCCCATGAAAAATCGAGCAGCGAGAAGCCAATTGCCTGCAAACCTTCGACTCCAGCTTCAACAGCGGCACTCATGGTTCCCGAGTAAATGACATTAATGGAAGAGTTTGCACCATGGTTAATTCCAGAAACGACCAAATCGGGTTTTCTTGGAAGGATTTTGTCTAAGGCAAATTTCACGCAATCAACCGGAGTTCCCGAAAGCGAGAAATCTTTCTGCGGTCCCTCTAAACCGATTTCCTCAAAAGTTAAAGTTTGGTTGATGGTGATGGCGTGACCTTTTCCTGATTGTGGCGAATTGGGGGCAACTACTACGACTTCACCGATTTCATTCATAAATTCTACTAAGTTTCGTATTCCTGGCGCGGTAATTCCGTCGTCATTGGTGACTAAGATCAAAGGTCTCTGCATAACTTGTATTTGTTTAGTATTTCAGAAATTTTCAGCTGAAACAATTTTTTGGTTAAAAAGAACTGTTTTCTACAAAAATACTTAAAAAAATAGTGGTTAAATATAAATAAGGTATTAATTTTGATATTCTGTAAAGTCCTGTAACAAAACGGCAATATTTTTAACAAATCGGTTATTATCAACTTAGCATGTTCAAGAAATTTAAACTCAATACCCTTTTACTTTTCATTCCGCTGACCAGTTTGGTGTTTTGCTTCAACTCGCCAAAAAATGATGATGAGAAGATGTCGACTATTATGGTGAGTGTGAAAAATACACTTTCTTATCTTCATTATTCGCCTAAAGCCATTAACGACGCATATTCACAAGAAGTTTACAAACATTATTTTGAAATGGTGGATGCTTCGAAAAGATATTTTATGCAGTCGGATATGGATGAATTTGCCAAACACAAAACCAAACTCGACGATTATTTGAACAGGGGCGACCTGACTTTTTATAAACTGACCATCGACCGACTTTATCAAAGAGTAGATGAAATCGACAAAATCACACAGGATATCCTGAGCAAACCCATCAATCTCGATGAGGAAGAAACCCTGATTCTGGAACCAAAGCTCAGAAAAAATGCGACTACGAAAGCGGAACTTGCCAATGAATGGAAAAAATACATCAAGTATAATATCCTGCAGGAAATGGAGTCGATGTCGGCTAAAGAAGAGGCTCAGAAAAAGAAGAAAGACTCGGTGCAGAAATTTGGTTTGAAGGACACCATCAAACTTGAAATCTTGAATCCAGAACAGAAAAGAATCAAGGCAACGGATGAAGTTAAAGACCTTATTGGCGATACTTTCCGCAGATTCAAGAAGAGAAACAAAATGGATTGGTTCACAGTCCACATGAATGCCTATACCGAGGTTTTTGATCCGCACACGAACTATTACTCACCAAAAAATAAGGAAGATTTCGACACCCAATTCAAAGGAAAAGTAATCGGAATCGGTGCAATCATCCAGGAGAAAAGAGGATACCTTTATCTCGGTCCTTTAACAATCGGTGCTCCTGCGTGGAAATCCAAACAGCTAACAGAAGGCGACAAAATCCTGAAAGTACGGTCAAAACCAAATGAAGACGCGGTAAACGTTGTGGGAATGCTTTCGGACGAGGCGGTTCGACTGATCCGCGGTGAGAAGGGAACCAAAGTTACCTTGACCGTTGAGAAAAAAGACAAGACCATCAAAGAAGTGACAATGATTCGTGAAGAAGTGGCGATTGAAGATACCTTTGCGAGAAGCATCATCGTAAACTCTGCGGATGGGAAAAAGTATGGCTTTATCAACTTGCCAAGTTTTAATGCAGATTTTGAAGATCCAAAAGGCAGAAATGCTTCCGACGATATCAAGAATGAAATCCTGAAACTGAAACCGCAAGGAGTTCAGGGAATTATCCTCGACCTTAGAAATAATGGTGGCGGAAGCTTGACCGAAGTGGGCGACATCATGGGACTTTTCATGAATGCAGGTCCTTTTGTTCAGGTTAAAGACGGAAACGGGAAGATCAACACACTGAAAAATAAGAACAATTCACCGATTTGGACAGGTCCTGTTGTGATTATGCAGAACGAGCTTTCGGCTTCGGCTTCTGAAATTTTGGCGGGAGCAATGCAGGATTACGGAAGAGGCGTAGTGATCGGTTCGCCGCAAAGTTTCGGTAAAGGAACGGTGCAGACTTTCGTAGATTTAAACAGATTTTTGAGCACCAACGACGATTTCGGTTCGCTGAAACTGACCATTCAGAAATTCTACCGAGTAACAGGTGAATCCACCCAAAGAAAAGGAATCCAGTCCGATATTCAGATGAAGGACTTCTTTACCTATGCGGAAGTTGGCGAGCGATATGACGATTACGCTTTAGCGTGGGACAAAATTCCTGCGGTTGCGTACCAACCGATGAACTATTTCTCCGTAGCCGCGTTGCAGAAAGGAGTTGAAGCCCGACTTCAGAACAACAAGAATTACCAGTTGATGCAGGAATCAGCACAGTGGAAGGAAAAACTCGACAAAGAAGAAAGCATTTCGCTGAACCAGCAAAAATTCAACGAGGTGATGAAAACCAGAAAAGCGCAGATCGAGAAATTCAAGGCACTGGATAAATTCAACAACGGACTGAAATTTACGCTGAATCCAGATGAGGTGATCCGCGAGAAAAACGACGAGGCATTCACCAAGAAAACCCAGAACTGGACAAAAAACCTGCAGAAAGATCTTTACCTTCAGGAAGCAGTAAACGTTATTTCGGGAATGAAATAAAGACGAACTACACTATTAAATAGCAAAACCATCGAAAATTTTCGGTGGTTTTTTGGTTTGTAGGCCACGAATTCACGAATAAAAATTTGAACTAAAAACAGCGATAATACTCTTTTGGTTCAGGAAAGTTTCAAAATAGTTTGAAGTTTCTTGCTTTTATTACATTCAAATTTTTGAAAGCTATTAATGAATATATTGCATATTCGTGCATTTGTGGCAAATAATCTCTGCTCCATTTGTCATTAATTCCCATTCAGTTTCAAAAATTAACCGTTCAGCAGATTTTTATTTTAATTAAATTTAATCCCGAATATCTTTGTTCACGAATTTAAGCCATGACCAAAAAAGAAATCATATCGCTGCTTTGGGTTTCCCTGATTACGGGAGTGTTCTTTTTCACCTTTTTTACAGGTGACAAGACAATCCAGAATCTCATTCTCAGCATTCTCGTTGCTTCGCTGTACAGTTTAGTGATCGGTGGCGGAAACGGTGTGGTCAATAATCTTTTGAGCAGAAAATTTTCCTGGATTGAGCACACCAGAACCAGGGCGGTTCTCGGCGTAATCGCGGTTCTTTTTGTAAACGCGGCTTTGGTTCTGCTGTGCAATTACGTGAATTTCGTCCTAATCCAAAATGTTCCATTTTCCAAGTTCTTCTCGGGTTCGGTTGGGTTTGTCAATTGGTTGATGATTAATATTGCGTTACTAATCTCAGCTTTCCTGCATGCCAAAAGTTTTATGAGTGAATGGAAGAAGGCATCGAAGAAAGAGGTGGTAGAACAGAAGCTGATCGCGAAATCCGCAAACGCACAGTTCGAATCATTGAAAAATCAACTCGACCCGCACTTTCTGTTTAACTCTTTGAATGTTTTGAGTTCTTTAATTGATGAAAATCCAAATCAGGCACAAAGGTTTACTTCCTCAATGTCAAAGATTTACAGATACGTTCTGGAGCAAAAGGATAAAGAATTGGTTACGGTGGAAGAAGAGCTTGATTTTGCCAAAACATACTGCGAATTACTAAAAACACGATTTGAGGACAGCGTGGATTTTGAATTCAATGTCAATGAAAATGACAGAAAATCATTTGTGGTTCCGCTTTCGCTTCAGCTGTTATTAGAAAACTGCATCAAACATAATTTTGCAACATCGGCGAAGCCGCTGAAAATAAAGATCTATTCTGAAAACGGAAACCTGATTATCGAAAACAACCTGCAACAAAGGGAACAGGTGAAAGAAAGCGCCGGAATCGGACTTTCGAATATCGTACAACGGTATGCGCTGCTCACAAAACACAATGTATATGTTGAAAAATCCGACGCGTTTTTCAAGGTAAAAATACCAATGTTAACACAAAAAATTACACCAATGACAACAACCAACGACAACGAAAAAGCAGCTTATGACAAAGCTGTAAAGAGAGTGGACGAATTGAAAGGATTCTACGGAAACCTAATCTCATACTGTATTTTCATCCCTTTTCTTATCTTTATCAACCTGAGAACTGTTCCGGAATACCAATGGTTTTGGTGGCCGCTTTTCGGGTGGGGAATCGGTGTGGTTTCTCACGCCGTTAAAGTGTTCGGAATTGGTAGCGACTGGGAAGAAAGACAAATCAGAAATTATATGAAAAAAGAAGAGGAAAACAATAAAAAATGGAAATAATTATGGAAAATAACATCAACAACGACGAGTTGCTTTATAAAAAAGCGCAGAAAAGAGTAAAAGAAATTTCAAATTTTTATTGGTTTGTTGCAGGTTACATTATGGTTGCTTTTATCTTGCTTTATAAAGATTATAGCAATAATATTTTTAATTTCAAGACCGAGTACATTGTTTTTATGTTGATTCTACAGGGAATTTTTCTTCTTGGCTATGGAATTTACCTTTTTGTTCCCAAGCTTCACAATTGGGAAGAGCGAAAAACAAAAGAGTTAATGGAAAAATATAAAAAAAATGGAAGACAACATTAAATACTTGCAAGCCAAAAAAAGAGTAAAGCAAATCAAGGGATTTTATATTCACGCAATGGTTTACGTCGTAGTCAACGCTTTTATCCTATTACTAAAATTCCAAAAACACGGGAGTATCGAGGTTCACGATTGGGGGATCGGACTTTGGGGAATTGGTTTAGCGATCCATGGACTTTATGTTTTTCTGCCCAACTTCATCCTCGGAAGAAACTGGGAGGAAAGAAAAATCCGTGAGCTGATGGAAAAAGAAAGAAAAAGTAATCACTAAAATTCCCCTTCTCTGAAGCGGTGGCAAAATTTTGTAAGAAATTTTGACGGGTTAGTTAATATGAAACTTGAAACAACAATGAGAATTAAGACCATCATCATCGAAGACGAAAAACCAGCAGCAAGAAAACTCGAACGACTTTTGAGTTTATTCACTGATTTAGAATTGGTTGCGACGATTAATTCTGTGGAAGAGGGAATTACATGGTTTTCTCAAAATGAAGCACCTGACCTGATTTTTTCTGACATCGTTTTAGGTGACGGTTTGTCTTTCGAGATTTTTGAGAAAGTGCCGACAAAGAGCTTTATCATTTACACCACGGCTTTTGACCAGTACACTTTGAAGGCATTTAAGCTCAACTCCATCGACTATCTTCTGAAACCAATTATGGAAGATGACCTTAAGAAAGCCATTGAAAAATACAAGAGTTTCTTGCCTTCGGAACGCTCACATAATTCAATGGAAATCAAATCTTTAATTAAAAATGAAAGACAGAAGCTGTCGAGAATTTTGGTAAAGATTGGCTATAACCTAAAAATTGTGCAGACCGATGAGGTTTCCTGCTTCTTTAGTGAAAACAAGATCGTTTACCTTCAAACCAAAGAAAGGACTTTTCCCACCGATTTTACTTTGGATGAGCTGCAGGAAGTTCTTGATGAAATGAAGTTCTTCCGCGTAAACCGACAGTTCATCATCAGTTCCGAATTTATCAAGAACATCCACACTTCACCGTATTACAAAGTGGAGCTGGAATTCCAACCTGCGGAAGAAATCACGGTGAGCAGGGATCGAGTGAAGGATTTTAAGGATTGGTTGTCGCGCTAAATTATTTTTTGAAAAGATCAATATACTCTTGAAACGCATATATTTTCCCGCGTTGTCCACCTGTGATTTCACTTATGATTCCGAGATTTTCGAGAATTGCAATCTGTTTGTACGCCGAACCGTAAGATTTCTCGATAAGCTTTTCAACTTTGTGAGCGTTGGTCAAAGGATTGATATAAAGTTCAGCAACGATTTTACGAGCATCATCTGTCTTACCTTTGTAACTGTTCAGTTTTTCTTCAATCTCTTTCTGAAGATTTAAGATTCCATCAAAAGTTTCCACCCCAATTCTTGCTGTTTGGATGACGCCAACCAAGAAAAATTTCAACCATTGTTTCAAATCGTTTTCTTTTCTTACTTTCATTAGGTTTTCATAATAAAGACTTCGGTGTTTCTCAAAGAAATCCGACAAATACAGAATAGGTTGCCTTATGATATCCTTGCTTACGAGATAAACGGGAATAAGCAAGCGGCCAATACGTCCGTTTCCGTCCAGAAAAGGGTGAATCGTTTCAAACTGATAATGAATAATTGCCACCTTTAATAAGTCAGGTAAAATATTAAATTCATCATTAGCAAATTTTTCCAAATCAGACATTAATTCGTGAACTGAAGTATGTACAGGCGGCACAAAAACCGCATCATCAATTGTTGCTCCACCAATCCAGTTTTGACTTTTTCGGTATTCTCCTGGAAGTTTGTGTTCGCCACGAACTCCAGAAATTAGAGTTTTATGCGTATTCTTAATCAATCGAGAAGAAATTGGCAAATGTTCCAAATCCCCAACAGCTGCTTTCATCGCAGTAATATAATTCTGAACTTCTTCCCAATCATCACGTTTGTCCAGTGTCAAATCTTCTTTTTGTAAAAAAGCTTCTTCAATATTGGTTTGTGTACCTTCAATCTTTGTGGATTGTGTCGCTTCTTTTACAATATGCATACTGATAAACAAATCGATATTTGCATAGTGAGAATAAGTGTCTAATCTTCCCAACTCTCGATCTGCTTTGCTTAGAAGAGAAAGAATTTCAGGATCATTAATCATCCACTCACGATTAATAAGATTGGGCTGAAAACTTTTGTAATAGCCTTGATTGATATATTGTCCAGATTTGAAATTTTCCATCAATAAAAAATGGAGTTATTTCATAAATGTACAATAATTTTTAAACAAGAAATGTATTATTTAATAAAAACAGCAAAAAACTTAAATAAGGAATTTCTTATTTAAGTTTTGTTAAATAAGAGAAGTTTACGAAATCACCCCACTTCCCAATAATTCCTCACCATCGTACCAAGCGGCAAACTGTCCTTCTGCAATCGCGGATTGCGGATTTTCAAACTCGATGAAAAATCCTTCGTCAAACTGATAAAGAGTCGCTTCTTCCAAAGGTTGTCGGTAACGGATTCGTGCTTTGACCTTCATTGACTCTCCGTTTTTCAACCGTAAATCTGCACGAACCCAGTGAACTTCCGAATTCTCGATCTTTAAAGCTTTTCTGAAAAGTCCGGGGAAATTTTTGCCTTCGCCAACGTAGAGAATGTTGTTTTCCATATCACGATGGATGATGAAGCAGCTTTCTTTGTGACCGCCAATTCCCAAACCTTTGCTTTGACCAATCGTGAAATAGTGCGCTCCGGGATGTTTTCCGATTACTTTTCCATCGGATTTTTGGTAAGATATCTTTTTTGAAAGGAATTCAAGTTCTTTCAATTTTGTTGAAAAAGATGGTTTTTCTTGATGAAATTGTGCGAAATCTTCAAAAATTTCTACAATTTCGCCTTCTTTTGGTTCAAGCTGCTGCTGAAGAAATGTCGGCAAACTCACCTTTCCGATAAAGCATAATCCTTGTGAATCTTTTTTATCTGCGGTTACTAATCCGATTTCTTTGGCGATTTCGCGAACTTCAGGTTTTGTGAGTTCACCGATCGGGAACAGCGATTTCGACAATTGTTCCTGGTTCAGCTGACAAAGGAAATAACTTTGATCTTTGTTATTGTATTTTCCTGCCAAAAGATGGAAGAATTCTTTTCCGTTTTCATCGGTGGTAGAATCCACTCTTGCGTAATGTCCGGTTGCGACTTTATCTGCACCCAGAGAAAGTGCGGTCTTCAGAAAAACGTCAAATTTTACTTCGCGGTTGCAGAGGACGTCAGGATTTGGAGTTCTTCCTTTTTCGTATTCGGCAAACATGTAGTCCACAATTTTTTCTTTGTAGAGCTCGCTCATATCGATCACCTGGAAAGGAATTCCCAATTTCTGGGCGACCATTAAAGCATCGTTGCTGTCCTCGATCCACGGACATTCGTCTTCCAAAGTAACCGATGCATCGTTCCAATTTCGCATAAAGAGCGCGACCACATCGTGTCCCTGCTTTTTTAAAAGATAGGCGGCAACACTGGAATCTACTCCGCCCGATAAACCTACTACTATTTTCATTTGAATGCTACGCTTTCGTCAAGGGAAAGTTTCACCCCGCAAAATTACAACTATTAATTCTAAAATGCTGGGCATTTGTATCTTTGTATATCTTTACTAAGCGGTAGCGCCTTTGTTTATCATTTAATTGGAGCAATAAGAATTAATTAAACTTTGTCTGGCTTTGCGAATATTATTTCTCGCAAAGTCCGCAAAGAATTTTTTACTAAATGACTTCATTTTTTAGGAGCGCAAAGGCATTTCATTTAGCAATGACAGACAACGCCATTAGGAAAGCCCATAATTAGAGATGATAATATTAATTCTAAATCCGCAACAGATTCTAAAAGTTTCATTATGAAATAAATGGTATAAATTTGCCACATAGAAAAACCTAAAATTCAGTACGATGAAAAAAATAGTCTTCCTTTCGCTGATGTTCACTGGCTTTTGCGCATTTTCACAAATCGGAACCAGATTACCTTCCGCGCAAATCGGTGATTCCAAATGGACTTTCGGCGGTTACGCAGGTTTAGGCGGTGCATTCGGAAGCGGTGGAGGTGGAACTACGCTCTACATTACTCCAAGATTTGGGTATAAAGTAACCGAGGATTTCGAAGCTGGAATAGCAGGAAATTTTTCATGGAGCAATTCGCGTTATTATTCTTCGACAATGGTCGGAGTCGGTCCATTCGCCAATTACTATTTTTCCAGAAGCTTCTTTTTGAGCGGGATGTTTCAGGAATATTTCATCAACCAAAAAGACAAAGTTAATGATGTGAAATACTCAGGAAACGAGTCTGCACTTTATCTCGGCGGTGGTTATATGCAAAGGTTGGGCGAAAGAACCTATATGCAGATCGGCGGAATGTACAATGTTCTGTATAACAGAGACAAATCGGTTTTCGCTGGCGGATTTATTCCACACGTCGGAATTGTTTACGGACTTTAACACCAATAAAAAAATCTCCCGAAAGAGGGAGATTTTTTGTTGAACTAAATTTTTAGTTTAAGGTTTTTGTGCTAAGAAATATTCAGCTTCTCCTTTTCCCCAGTTAGGATCCAGCGAAGATTTTGCCTTGTAAACCTTGAACTGGTAAAGTGATTTCTGGAAGAGTTCCAAACCTCTGGATTTGCTTCCACCAAATTGTTCCGGAGTGAAGTAGGTGTCTTCAGCTTTCATTAATGTAATTCTCGGATTTTCGGCATCCAGTTTCTCGGCTTTGCTTAGTGCGTCTGCAGCGAGCATTCCTTCGCTCATAAATCGCTGTTGAGGATTGACCATCATTTTCAAACCGTGAATCATTTTCTGAAGGATCAGAATTTCCGCATTGTCTTTGCTGAGTTCAGAAGCTTTGTCTAAAGACTTCTGTGCTTCGTCCGCAATCGGATCGAGTTCCGCAGTTTTACCGGACTGCATTGCCATTCGACCTTTCTGGATGCTTGCAAAAGCTGCATAATAATAAGGAAGCCACTGTGTTTTTTCTTTGTCGCCGATTCTGGTGAAATCGTTGGCGAGCGCTGTAAATTCGTCGGCGGAAAGATGACTTTCAACTTTGCCGATTTTTTCGGTCATTGTTTTTTCGTAAGCGGTTTGTGCAAAAGCTGTAACTCCGATGAACAGCAGGATTGCTAAGAATAATTTTTGCATTGTCTTAAATTTTTTAGTTTTTGTTTTTTGATGAATCAAAGGTATTTCAAGAATCCGTAGTTTGAAATTATTTTTTTCTGAAAGGTTAATTTTTGTTCCCGAATCGTCATCACTTCTGTCCTCAATCTTATGACTTATAAATTGTTGTTGATCGCATCATTCGTTTTATCGACACCGAAACTGATGAAAGCACCGATGAATACAAACGTATTAACAGGTGGAACCACCGCAGAACTTCTCAAACCGTCGTTGGAAAAATTGTAGCCGTACACATTTTTGTTTCCGAGAATGTTTGAAACGCTTAACACAAGAACCGTAAACGCCTTGGAATCTTTCTTCCCAATATTTGGCAGATAATTCAAACTGAAATTCAGTCCGCTGTAATCCTTCAAAGTTCCTTCGTGGCGGATAATGTTGGTTTGGTTTTGTGAAACAATGTCGTAATAAGGCCGTCCTGAAGCGTAAGTATAGGAAAGGTTAAAGCCGGTTTTCCACTCGGTCACAAACTTTTTAGCGACTACAGAAAGCGTATGTTTCGCCGCAAAGTTGGGAACCAAACTCACCGGGTAATTCATAAAATCCCTTTTAGAATCGAGGTAAGAATAAGAAATCCAATAGTCGATATTTTTAAAGGTTTTTCGGTCTCGCCAGAAAATTTCGGCACCTTTTGCAAATCCGTTTCCATCGTTGTTAATGGCAGTTTGAACGTACTGATTCCCTACAGTTTTAATGAGTTTGCTGTAATCTTTGTAAAAAATTTCGGCTCTCAGATTTCGACCTTCAATGTTTTGCTGCAACTGGAAAACATAGTGTTCCGCCCGCTGAAAACTTAGTGGAGCATCAGAATTCAGATATTTGCTTTCTGGGTTTTGGTAGAAAATTCCGTAAGCTAAAGATCCGGTCAAATTCTTTGTGAATCGGTATCCTAACGCAAACCGCGGTGCAAAATTCGTTTGGTGCAGGTAAGAAGAATTTTCAGCCCTTAAACCCAATTTCGCAGAAAAATTATTGCTGAATCCCAAATCAGTTTCCGCAAAAAAAGAGGAGATCAAATCGTTATGGTCCTGACCGAAGTTGTTGGTATCATGCGAATTGTTAAATTCCATTCCGCCACGAACAGCACTAATTTTCCCTAATTTTCTTTCTAAAACCGTCTTCAAATTGAAGTAGTTTCCTTTGGTATCAAAATCAGTTTGCGGCGTTTCGGTTTCATTTTTTATCGTGGCAAAATTCAGTTTCGAATCGTTGAAAGAAATCGTGGTTCCCGCGTTCAGAAGGTAGCTTCCCAACTTTTGTTTAAAAGAGAGGTTGTGAAACTGGTTTGAAGCGTTCAAATCCACTTTGGTTTTGTCGTATTCGGGTTCCAAACTTTGGGATTTTACTGCCATTTGGTTGGTGTCGAAACTGCCGTAATATTTGAACATTCCGCCTGATTTCGTTTTCATTCTGAAGTTCACGTCCCCACCGAAACCTTGTGCCGGTTTGCTGAAATCGGTATTGTATTTAAGGATTTTCTGAACCAGACCGAGGTTGAAATAGCCCAAACTCGCTCCGTACGAATAGGTTTTACTGTCGGATAATTTCTGGTAATTCGCACTCGCAAAAAGCGGAGAAATGCCGAAATCGTAAGAAGTTGTTGCGGGCAAATCCACGCTTTCTAAAAGCAGAACTCCCGACAACGCCTGTCCGTAAAGTGCCGAATAACCTCCACTCGAAAAAATATTTCCTTTGAATAATGAAGTGTTGAAGCGGTCTCTACCCGCAATTCCGGGAACGGAATTGGTGAAATAGTTATTGATCAAACTTCCGTCTATAAAGATTTTCGTTTCCGCACCTGTTCCTCCGCGGATAAAAAGCCCTTCGTTTTCGCCAACTTTCTGCACTCCAGGAAGATAATTTAAGGCGGAAGAAATCTGTCCATCCGCTCCTGCTGTCGTGTAAATATCGATGGGTGTCAAAAGAACGGTCGCCCGTTTTCTGTCGCTTGCCTCGATGGAACCGGCGGTGATGGTCACTGCGTCGATTTCTGAGATCTGTTCCTTTAATTCAGAATTTATAGAAAGATTTTCATTGCCGACAGAAATTGACTTTTCTATTTCAACAAATCTAGGATTTGTAAAAACCAGGATGTGGTTTCCTTTTTCTGACGTTTGGAAGGAATAATTTCCTGCTTCATCGGTTGTAGCGCCGTCGTAGGTATCTTTTAAAGTAACTGAAATATCTTTCATCCCTTTATTTTTAAACGTAACTTTACCGGAAATTGTAATTTGAGCATTGAGCCATAATCCTGAAAGGACAAGGAGCAGAAAAAAACTTTTTGATAAATAATGAGTTTTCATGAGCATAATTTGATGGAACAAAAATATTACGGAACGGGATTTGCTGAAAATATTTTGAGCCGAACCGTATTTTTTTCTGTCTGAACTGCAATTATGGTTTCGGAGCCGCAGAATAAACCAACATTAAAATAATAAATTATGAAAATCGCAACATTTTCTCTGTTTGCATGCAGCGCAATTATTGCTGTATCGTGTACCACCACCAAAAACTACGCAATCGATGCGAAAAGCGGAACCAACACACAGGGAACCGCTAAGTTCACCCAAACCGGAAAAACGGTTGAACTCGACCTGAACGTTTACAAACTCACTCCCGGAATTCACGCGGTTCACATTCACGAAAAAGGAGACTGCTCAACTGCTGATGCAAGTTCTGCTGGTGGACACTGGAATCCGACCGGTCACAACCACGGAAGATGGGGAACCGATTCTTACCATAAAGGTGATATCGGTAACTTAGCTGCCGATAAGGACGGAACTGCAAGAAAAATCTTTAAGACCGACCAATGGTGTATTGGCTGTAAAGATGAAAGCAAAAATATTCTTGGCAAATCTTTAATTATTCACGCTGCAGAAGATGACTTCAAAACTCAGCCAACCGGAAATGCGGGCGGAAGAGTAGGCTGCGTGGAAATTAAATAAACACTACGTTTTCTGAGAAGATCGGAATTCCCCTCCTTTGGAGGGGTGTCTTCGAGGAACGAGAAGACGGGGTGGTTTTATAGCCCATCACAATTTTCTTCAGAATTAGACAGCAATTGAAAAACAAAGGTAATGTGGTCAAAAATAGTTGGTGTTTTTTTAAAAAATAATTTGTAATATTCGGCTGTTGGTTGGAAGAGGAAGCGAGCCATGCAGAGGTGCAACTCGCCAGCAATACAACTGACGCTGTAAACGATAGTTTAGAGGGATGGTTTCGACCATCCTTTTTAATAAATTATCGGAACAGCCAAATGGCTAAAAAACCTTTCATCACTTCTGGTTTTTATAGAAAAGATACCATTGAATGAATTTTTTGCGCCTACTTTTAGTAAGTCCTCTATGAATATTCAGATTGCCTTTCAGATGTCCGAAGAAGGATTCCAGACCATTGGTGGTTTTCGGTATCTTAGGATTCTGTAGAAAGGTGAACATATTTGGAAGCGCCTTTTTGATCACTGAAAAACTTCGCCTCACCATCTTGTGAGTATACCAATACCTTCCTGTTTCCTCATTGTAAGATTTTTCATTGATAAACTCTTTGTGCTGCTCGAACCAATCCACAAGCTCCCGTATCCAATATTGCTTTTTTGACTCGCAGTCGATAAAGTGAAGTTTACACGCAATCTCTCGGAGCTCGAATCCTGCCCTTGTTTTAGGATGTGCGGAAAGCCATATCTTGCACATTCTCTGGATATGCACCAGGCATCTCTGCATCGGAACTTTCGGGCATACCTTTCTAATAGCCTTAATCAGGGATTTATCTCCGTCGCACGTAATCCCACCAATTTTTACACCCAAATCAAGAATATTTTGAAGATCTTCCCTAAGTTCTTCAAAGTGTTCACCATCGGTTATTCTGTAAAGTTGGGTTTGTTTGAAGACATCGTCCCTAAAAACGACAAGACAGATTTCATTGGAAAAATATGTGGCGTCAATCAAAAGATAGACTTCCTTGTTCTGACTGTAACTCAGCTGTGGAGCCTTTGCCAGCATAAGGTTAAAATATCGTTGGAGCGTACTGATCAAATATCCGGATTCAATTGAAATCTGCTCGTAAGTTTGTCGACCTATGATCCACTTCCTGAACCAAATCTCTTTATTTTTTAAACTTACGGATTTGTTTTCAAGCGTAAAGTAAATCCCGCAGTTCTTACACTTGAACCGCCTCTTGCCTTTCTGTTTTCCCCACGAAATGGTATCCAAACTTCCACAACACCAACAACGATTTTTTTTGATTTTTCAGACATAAAAAAAATTTATTGAAACAAAGTTCAATAAACTTTTGTAATCGCATCTAATAATCGGTATTACAAAGAATTTTACCAACTATTTTTGACTATTAAATCAAAACAAAAAAACCTTGTCAAAATCGACAAGGTTTTTCTGTATCTGAAATCGCGATTATTTCGCCGTTTCTTTCTTTTTCACACTTGCTCCTTCCAAAGCATCTTTGGCTTCGTTCAGTTGCAGCACGATGGTCTCGCCTTCTGAAAGCTGCTTGTTGACCAGCATTTCCGCAAGCAGATCTTCGATATACTTTTGGATAGCTCGTTTTAGTGGTCTCGCTCCGAAGTCTTTGTCCCAACCTTTTTCAGCGATAAAGTTTTTCGCATCCTCGGTAAGTTCCACTTTGTAGTCGAGTTTTTCCAGACGCTTATACAACTTGTTGAGTTCCAGATCGATGATTTTCGAGATGTCGTCTTTTTCCAAACTGTTGAAAATCACGATATCGTCGATTCTGTTCAGGAATTCCGGTGCGAAAGCTTTCTTCAGTGCATTTTCGATGGTGCTTCTTGCACGTGCATCCGAAGTCGATTTTTTCGCAGTGGTTCCGAATCCTACTCCGTCGCCGAAATCTTTCAAATCTCTCGTTCCGATGTTGGAAGTAAGGATGACGATCGTATTTCTAAAGTCGATTTTCCTGCCTAAAGAATCGGTTACGAAACCTTCGTCCAAAATCTGCAATAAGATATTGAAAACATCAGGGTGAGCTTTTTCGATTTCGTCTAAAAGTACAACGGCATAAGGTTTTCTGCGAACAGCTTCCGTCAATTGACCGCCTTCTTCGTAACCAACGTATCCTGGAGGAGCTCCTACCAATCTCGAAACGGCAAATTTTTCCATATATTCGCTCATATCGATTCTGATCAAAGCGTCGTCGGAATCGAAAAGTTCTCGGGCCATTACTTTGGCGAGCTCGGTTTTCCCGACACCCGTTGTTCCAAGGAAGATGAACGTTCCGATTGGTCGGTTTGGATCTTTCAGTCCGGCTCTATTTCGTTGGATCGCTTTCACGACTTTTTTCACGGCTTCTTCCTGTCCGATCACTTTTCCGTTCAGCATCGTGTCCATTTGAGCCAACTTGTCGAGTTCGTTTTTGCCGACTTTGGTTACAGGGATTCCACTCATCATAGAAACCACTTCCGCAACATTTTCTTCGGTTACGGTTTCTTTCTTTTCCTTCACATTTTTATCCCAGGTTTCCTGAGCAAGGTTCAGCTCGATTTGCAGTCTTTCCTCTTCATCTTTCAGTTTTCGGGCTTCAAGATAATCCTGCGCCTTTACTGCTTTCTGTTTCTGTTCCTTGATTTCCTCGATTTTCTTTTCGTGGTCGATGATTTCGGTCGGAACTTTCATGTTTTTGATATACACTCTCGATCCAGCTTCGTCCATCGCGTCGATGGCTTTGTCTGGTAGAAAACGGTCTGTAATATATCTCGACGTCAAATTCACACACGCCGCAATCGCTTCATCGGTGTAAATGACGTTGTGATGGTCTTCGTATTTGTCTTTAATCTGATTTAAAATCTGGATGGTTTCTTCCACGGAAGTCGGTTCCACCATCACTTTTTGGAAACGTCTTTCGAGCGCGCCGTCTTTCTCGATATACTGTCGATATTCGTCCAAAGTGGTTGCACCGATGCATTGGATTTCTCCTCTCGCCAAAGCAGGTTTAAACATATTTGATGCATCGAGACTTCCCGTTGAACTTCCTGCTCCCACAATCGTGTGCAACTCATCGATGAAGAGGATTACGTCGCGGTTTTTCTCAAGTTCGGTCATAATCGCCTTCATTCTTTCTTCGAACTGACCTCGGTATTTCGTACCAGCAACCAAACTCGCCAAATCAAGCGTGATCACCCGTTTTCCGAAGAGCACGCGCGAAACTTTTTTCTGGTGAATTCTCAGCGCCAAACCTTCAGCAATTGCAGATTTACCAACTCCAGGTTCACCGATAAGTAACGGATTGTTTTTCTTTCTTCTCGATAAGATTTGGGAAACTCTTTCAATTTCCTGCTCTCTTCCGATTACAGGGTCAAGTTTTCCGTCTCTTGCCAAAGAAGTGAGGTCTCTTCCAAAATTATCTAAAGTCGGCGTTTTGCTTTTTCCTGTTCCGATATTTCCCGTTGGTTTACGCATCTGTCCGTACTCCTCTCTTTCCTCGTCATCGTCGTAGGCGCTCATTTTCGGATTTTGCCCCGAATTTTTCAGCATCGTTTGGTATTCCTTCGTCACTCTTTCGTAGTCGATATCGTAGGAACCGAGAATATTGGTGGTGGGATCTTCGGATTTGTAAAGAATTCCGAGAAGAAGATGCACCGTGTTGATTTCCGAACCTTGGTACTGTCTGCACTCGAGTTCGGAGCGTTTCACTGCCTGATCCGCCATCTTGGTAAACGAAATCTTGTCGCTTTCGGCATTGAAAGGGTTCAAACTTGCAACTGCCATCGTTTCGATTTTTCTTCTGATTTGCGTTAAATCTGCTCCCAGATTTTGCAGGATGTCGCGTGCGGAATTTTCTGTTCTAATAATTCCTAAAAGGAAATGCTCGGTATTCAGGAATTCGCTCTGCAAACGTCTTGCCTCATTTTTACTTTGTTTGAACACCTGGTCCAAACCGTTGGAGAATTTATGATCCATAATCTTGTCTCAATCTGTTTTTAAAGGTAAAGAAAAAAATTCTTTAGCCATAATCAAAGTTACAAATACTTTACCAAAAATAAATAATGACTTTATGGCAGAAATGATTTCTTCAATTCACTGAAAATGATTAGGTTTGTCACCCCAAATTTTTAAAGCAATGAGTCCTGAAATTACCAACTACATCGGCTATGGCGCATCATTCTTCGTAGTGCTGAGTTTTGTGCTGAAAGACATTAAGAAAATCAGAATCGTAAATTTAATTGGCTGTATTCTCTTCGTAATCTACGGTGTTTACAGTGATTATTTGTGGCCGATCATTATTCCCAATGCAATTCTCTGCGTAATTCAGGCGTATCATTTGCTGAAAAAAGACTAATTTTCAGCAATGAAAGTTTTGGTAAGCGTTTTCAATAATTTATATACAGACCAACGTGTAGAAAAGGTTTGCAGAACTTTATCCGAAAACGGTTACGAGATCGAACTCATCGGAAACGATTGGGGCGGCTTGCCAGAAATGCAGCGACCGTACCCTTTTTCGCGGATTTTGTTAAAGTCAAAATCGCTGAAACTCGCCTATCCCGAATTTAACTGGAAACTGTATTTTGAGCTTTTAAAGAGGGCCGACAAAAACACCGTTCTTCTTTCCAATGACTTGGATACGCTTTTGGCGAACCGACTTGTTTCAAGGAAACTTAGGATTCCACTAGTTTTCGACAGTCACGAGATTTTCACGGAAATGCCTGCAATCAATGGGCGCTTTACCCAGAAAATCTGGCGGCTTCTTCAAAAAGCTATCGTTCCCAAACTGGAATTTGTGATGACGGCGAGTGAAAGCTACGCCGATTGGTTTGCTAAAACCTACGGAATTGAAAGACCGATCGTCGTTCAGAATTTTCCGTTAAGAATTGAAAACCCGCAAAACTACTCCGAAATTAATTCGAACAAAGTCATTCTTTATCAAGGTGTGATCAATCCATCCCGTGGTTTGGACAAGATGATTCCTGCAATGCAGCATATTGAAAATGCCGAATTCTGGATTTGCGGAGACGGTCCCAAAAAAGAGGAATATGTTGCTTTAACTAAAACTTTAGGTCTGGAAGAAAAAGTGAAATTTCTCGGAAAATTGTTACCCGAAAAACTCCGCGAAATTACCAAGAAAGCGGATGTTGGTTTAAGCATCGAAGAAAACAACGGGCTCAGTTACTACTACTCGATGCCGAACAAAGTTTCGGATTATATTCAGCAGAGAGTTCCCGTCGTGGTTTCGGATTTTCCCGAAATGGGAAAAGTAATCGAACGTTTCGAGGTAGGCGAAAAAATCGGGAACCATTCGGAACTCGTCGAAAAAATCGGCATCGTCTTGCGCAACGGTAAAAAGTTTTATGAGGACCACCTTAACAAAGCTGCATCCGAACTTTGCTGGGAAAAAGAGGAACCAAAAATTACAGCGCTTTTCAAAAAGGTCGTGCAGAAGAATTTCTAAGGCCGAATTCCTTACCTTTGTAAAAATGAAATTTCAGCGATGACCATCAAAGAAAAACAGCAGGAACTTGTTGACGAATTTTCCTTTCTTGACGACTGGGAACAGAAATACGAATACATTATCGACCTCGGAAAAGAACTGAAAGGACTTCCCGATGACAAAAAAACGGAAGCCAACCTCATCAAAGGTTGTCAGTCGCAGGTTTGGATCGACGCCGAGTTCAAGGACGGCAAACTCTTCTTCAACGCCGATTCCGACGGAATTCTCCCGAAAGGAATAGTTTCGCTTCTGGTTTCGGTGTACAGCGGTCATTCCACCCAGGAAATTTTGGATTCGGACTTTAAGTTTATCGAAGAAATCGGGTTGCAGGAATTTCTGTCGCCTTCTAGAGCCAATGGTTTAATGGCGATGACCAAGCAGATCAAGTTTTACGCAGTAGCATTTCAAATCAAAAAGTGACGAGAATTTTAGCATACCGATTTTCAGCTTTCGGAGATGTTGCCATGACAGTTCCTGTGATTACTGAGTTTCTGGAGCAGAATCCCAATGTCGAAATCGTGATGGTTTCCCGAAAAAATTTCAAAGACCTTTTCGAAGGAATTCCAAACCTTGTTTTCAAAGGAATCAATCTGGATGACTACAAAGGAGTTTTCGGAATGCGAAAATTATCGAAAGAGTTGATGGATGAATTTGATTTTAAACACGTTGCAGATCTACACGACGTCATCAGAACAAAAATCCTCGACAGGATTTTCACCAGAAAAGGATTCAAAGTTTCAAAAATCGATAAGGGAAAGGATGAAAAAGAACACCTTACCGACATCTGGAATCTCGAGAAAACGCAACTGAAAAAGAATACCGAACGCTACGCCGAGGTGTTCCGCGGATTGGGATTTAATCTAGAACTTTCGCACCACTACCGCGAGAAAAGCAAGGAAAAATCAGGAATCGGAATCGCTCCTTTCGCCCAACACAAGGGAAAAATGCTTCCTTTGGAAAAAACTTTCGAAGTCGCCAAAATTCTTTCCCAACAACATAAAATCTATTTTTTCGGCGGAGGTAAGAACGAGGTTGAAACCCTCAACAACTGGGAAAGCCAAATCCCAAATTCTGAAAACCTCGCAGGAAAACTGACCTTAAAACAGGAACTCGAAAAAATTTCGCACCTCGAACTGATGATCTCGATGGATTCAGCGAACATGCATTTGGCGAGTTTGGTAGGAACACGCTGTGTTTCAGTTTGGGGATCGACGCATCCTTTTGCGGGATTCCTCGGTTATGGGCAAAGCGAAAATGATGTCGTGCAAATCAAGGATTTAACTTGCAGACCTTGCTCAGTATTTGGCGATAAGGAATGTTTCCGGGGCGACTGGGCGTGCTTGGAAGAGATTGAGGTGCAGAAGGTTATCAAAAAAATATAAAATCCATTCGCGCGGAATGGATTTTTTTGTTACATAAATTTGTCGCCCTTTTTTAGCGTTCTTAAATCCTGAACATATTCTTTGATAAGTTGGTCGTTGTCGCGCGGACAGATCAACAATGCTTTATCGGTATCGACGATGATAAAGTTTTTGAGACCATCGATAATCGCCGCTTTGTTTCGGCTTTTCAGTCGCACAATATTTCCTTTGGAGTTGTAGGTCAAGATATGTTTTGACTTGATGGCATTTTTGTCCTCGTCTTTTTCGGCATTTTCATAAACGGAAGTCCAGGTTCCCAAATCGCTCCATCCCAGATCCGAAGGAATTACGTAAACGTTTTTCGCCTTTTCCAAAATTCCGTTGTCGATCGAGATTTTGTTCACTTTAGGATAGATCAGATCAATACACGCTGATTCACCTTTCGCATTGTACTTGCAGCTTTGGAAGTGTTGCGACATTTCCTCAAGATAAAGTTCAAATGCTGCAAGAATCGATTTCACATTCCAGATAAAGATTCCCGCGTTCCACAGGAAGTCGCCGCTTTCAAGAAAAGTTTTCGCGATTTCGAGGTCGGGTTTTTCGGTAAAGGTTTTTACTTTATAGTATTCAGAATTCTTTTTCTCCACAAACTGAATGTAGCCGTAACCAGTATCGGGACGCGTCGGCTTAATTCCCAAAGTGATGAGGTAGTCGTTTTTTTCTGCAAGGTTGAAGCCGAGCTCCACTTTTCGCAGGAAGATGTTTTCCTTTAAAATCAAATGATCCGCGGGAAGCACAATCATATTTGCATCGGGATTAAGGTCAGCGATTTTTTTAGCCATATAAATATTGCAGGCCGCCGTATTCTTCATCATCGGTTCGCCCACGATATTTTCGGGTCTCAGTTGCGGAAGCTGCTGTTCGGTGAGCGAAACGTATTCTCTGTTGGTAATCACGAAAATATTTTCCGCGGGTACGATTTTGTTGATTCTGTCAAAAGTTTGCTGGATCATCGTTCGTCCCGTCCCTAAAATATCCTGAAACTGCTTTGGGTATTTTTGGGTACTCATCGGCCAGAATCTGCTGCCGATTCCTCCTGCCATAATCACGCAGTAATTATTTGATTTTGTCATTGCTAAGTCAATTTTTCTACTCTTGCCAATGGTTTGAAAATATACGCTTTTCCATTGTCGAGGTTTTTGCAAAGATAATTTATTTTGCGCTTTTCCTTTATGACGAAAGTCTGCTTCCTATAGATAAATCGGTCACCAATTTCCAGGTCATCAACATAAGATGTTTCGTCATCCACATTTTCGATATGGAAATATTTCACCAGATCAGGACTTGCCATAAAGTTTGCTTTCGGTGATCTTGAAAATTTTAGGATAATGGGTCTTAAATCTTCGCTGTAAATGGCTATGCTTTCCAAAAGCATTTCGCGGAAGGTGTGTTTCCACTCTGCACCGTGAGGTGCGATTCTTCTGCCAAAATTTTCCAATGCGAGAAGATGCGCAAGTTCGTGGGTGAGGACAAAAAAGAAAAGTTGCGGCTGCAAAGTAGCATTAATCGTAATCTTGTGAGATTTGTCGGGCATTCTTCGGTAGTCGCCTAATTTGGAATTGCGTTCTCTTGTGATCTTGATGTGGATATAGTGTTCGCCAAACCATTTCCTCAAAAAAGGCAGCGCATTTTCGGGCAAAAATCTTTCTAACTGTGTAATCGACATACTTTAAAAACTACCCCGTCTTCTGAACTTCGTCCAGAATCCACCCCTTCAGAGAAGGGGAATCTGCGGTGGCGACAGACAAATTCTGCTATAAAGATAAGGGAATTCCCGCATAGAAATTCAGCAGCTTCAAGCTGAACAGGTAATTGTATTTTGCCTGTGCAACGGAACCTTGAGCATTGGCGAAATTATTTCGGGCAATGTTGAGGTCGTAAATCGTGGTTCGTCCCGCCTCATAACTTTTCTCTGCAAAATCCAGGGCGAGCTTCGAACTTTTTTCGGCTTCTATTGCGGCGAGATATGCTTCGTAATTGCTTTCGGCGTCGAACTGTGCTTTCTGGACATTCTGAAGAACTTCCTGCTTTTGCTGCAGCAAAGTGGTTTTGGCAATTTCTTCGTTAATTTTTGACTGTTCCACATTGAGCCGCGTAATTCCCTTGTTAAAGATCGGGATGCGTGCCGACAAACCTAGTTGTTGCCCGAAATTGTCTTTGTATTGCTTGAAGAAACCGCTTTCCTTGATCGGCTGTCCGTTGATATCAACTCCCGCCGTATTGGTCACCAATGAGTTGAAGTAGGAAGTTCCGACTCCCGCATTTGCAGAAACTGTTGGCCAAAAAGCAGTTTTGGTGATTTCGGTTTGCGCTTCTGCAGATTTTATTCTGCTTTCTGCGGCCTTTATTTGAGGTTGGTTTTCGTATGCTTTGTTAATCACATTTTCAGCGGAAACCAAAGGTGCGTCTAAAATATCTTTCAACGGAACATCCTGAATATCAAAGTTTTTGTAATTTGGAAGTTGAAGAAGCATTGCCAGTGAAAACAGGTTTCGATTGGTGTTGATCTGCGCGGTTTTCAGGTTCTGTTTTTCTCGGGCTAAAGCGGATTCTGCTTCTGCTAAAATTGTCTTTGCGGTAGTCCCGACTTCGGTGGTGATCTTTGCTCTTTGGTAAAGTTTGTCGGCGTTCTGGAGTGCGCTTTCAGAAATTTTTTCAATTTCCCGGTTCAGTAAAACGGAGAGGTATTGCTGTGCGATTTGTAGCGAGATATCGTTTTTCACCCGTTCCAAATCAAACTGGCTCGCTTCGACGTCGTATTCAGTTTTACGGATGCTTTTCTCAAGCCGACCATTATTATAAACTAAAATGTCGGCTACCACGCTTGAGCTGTTGGTGAAATTATCGTTTCGGTTGGAGTTTCCGAACACGTCTCTTCCCTGTCCGAAGTTTGCGTTATTGTTGATATTTCCCGAAACCGACGGAAGGTATTCGCGTTTCGCAATTTTCAGGTTCAAGTCCTGATTTTTTGTCGAAAATTGGTTTTGGATGACCTGCAGATTATTTTCTACCGCGTAATTCACACACTCCTGAAGCGACCATTTCTTCTGTGAAAATGCGAATGTAGCAATAAAGCTCAGCAATAAAATGGCTTGCTTTTTCATTAAGAATTTTAATGAATAAGACGGAATTTTGTCAAAAATGTTACAGCGAGTTTTTCAGTTCGCCAATTCTCGACATGATGGGCATTGAGAAAATACCGCTTTTCTGGAGGTAGGTTTCGTAGAAAGTTTTGGCTTTCTCGGCAAAATCTCGATTTGGATTTTCTTTATTTTTAAAGTAAAAAAGATGACCTAAAAGTTCAAAATACGGGATGTGATGGGCAGAATCTTTTTGCTCGACCAGGTTGATAATTTCATCCGAGGATTTTGAACTCAGTTCTTCGAAATTCATTTTAAAGGTATCGTTCATATTGGTCTCGAAGATTCTTTGCTGCTCTTCGGGAAGTGTTGCTTCATTTTTCCCTAAAAGCAAAGTTGCAAGCATTTCGGAAAACTGTTTTACGATACGGATGATGTAGTCTTTGTCGTGGATCATTATTTTTTTGTTTCAAGTTTAAGGTTTCAAGTTCAGTGCGTGCAGGGTGCAAGGTGCGATTGGTGTAGGTTGCAATGGTTGCAGTGGTTGCAATGGTTGCAGTGGATGCGGAGTCGTAAAAGATTGTTAGTTTATGTTCGCCAGTTGTTTTTAACGTATTCAATAAAGTTGTGGATTTGGACGCTTAGTGAAATGTATTTTTCATTCAATTCGTCGAACCTTGCGGTCTCTAAATCAGGATAAACTCGCATAATCTTCTTGATGTGATTAGAAGTTTCGTCGCAACTGGAGTGAGACATCCGGAGAAATCTTAGAAAATCCTGTTTATACATTCTTCTTCCATAACCTTCTATAATATTTGAGTTGACAGAATCAGCGAGCGCCTTAACTGACTTCCCAATTCGTGAAGCTCATATTTGGGTAAAACAAATGAGATTTGGTGTGCTTCTGCGAACAACTCAAAAGAGACATTATAAATTTCCAGTTTATGATAACTCATATTTCAAATCTTTTATCAAAATTATTAGTTCAAATTTTCAACAACGAGTTGTAACAATTGCAACTACTGCAACAATTGCAACCAAATTAGGCGAAAAACAAATACGCCAAAATCACCGAAGTAATAATTCCCACCAAGTCTGCAAGTAGCATTGCGGTTACGGTATATCGGGTGTTTTTCACAGCGACTGCCCCGAAATAAACGGCGATAACGTAGAAAGTAGTGTCAGAACTTCCCTGAAGAACTGCGGCCAATCTTCCCTGGAAACTGTCGGCACCGAAGGTTTGCATCGTATCGACCATCATTCCTCTTGCTCCGGAACCTGAAAGTGGCTTGATCAGCGCGGTCGGTAATCCGTCAACAAAACGGGTGTCGAAACCTACAACCGCTGCAACCCATTTCATTCCGTCGATGATGACGTCGAAAACTCCCGAAGTTCTCAGCAATGAGATTGCGATCAACATTCCGACAAGATAAGGGATGATTTTCACGCAGGTCCAGAAACCTTCTTTCGCCCCTTCAATAAAGGCGTCAAAAACATTGATTTTTTTGTAGATCGCTCCCAAAACGATGGCAAAAAAGATGAGAAGAATAATTCCGTTACTCAGCAATTTACTGAAATCGTCGAGACCTTCTTTCGACAAACTCACCAGATAAACCACGAGCAAACCGATAATCGCAGAAATACCCCCGAGATAAGCGATCACGACTGGCTGAAACAGGTTGATTTTTTGGTAAAGTGAAACGATAATCATCGCCGCCATCGTCGCTGCAAACGTCGCGATCATACACGGAAGAAAAATATCGGTTGGTGTTTGCGAACCCATCGAAGCGCGGATCGCAATAATGGAAACGGGAATCAACGTCAATCCACCTGCGTGCAGACACAGAAACATAATTTGCGAATTACTTGCGCGGTCTTTGTCTGGATTTAAGGTTTGTAAGCTTTCCATCGCTTTCAGTCCGAAAGGAGTTGCAGCATTGTCGAGCCCCAGTAAATTGGCGGAAAAATTCAGGAGCATGTGTCCGAAAGATGGGTGGTTCTTGGGAATTTCAGGAAACAGCTTCGAAAAAAACGGCTGAATCAGTCGCGACAATAAATTAATTCCGCCCGCTTTTTCAGCAATTCCCATGAATCCCATGAAGAGCGTCATAATCCCGATCAAGCCAAGACAGATTTTCACCGCGGTTTCCGAAGTTCCAATCACACCGTCGGTTTCCTGAACTCGGTACACCTTCACCGCAGATCTCGCAGAATCGGTTTTGTAATGAATTCTGTTATCGTCGAAAGTCGGTTTTACAAGAAGTGCATTTTTGATTTCGGGGTTCAGTTCGGAGATGTTTTTAGTGGCAATCTGTACGGTGTCGCCACTTTTCCCGACGACCATATCGTTGTAGATGGCTTTGTAATTATCAGAGAATAAATACTTTACACTTGCTACAATAATTGCGATGATGATGAACGCGCTCCAGATTCTGCTTAAAACCATTGACTAAAAAAATTTAGTAAATGTAGTAAAAAGTTTGTTTTTTATAGCCGGGCAAAGCATTCAAGATTTCTTTTGGGTAAATGTTTCCTAAAAATCTTCTTTAAAGTTATTTGTTATCAGCTATTTTTGCAAAATGTTTTCGCTGGAGCCGATTCAAACTTTAAAGATCAAAGAATTCAGAAATCTGATGACGGGCAGGTTTTTCCTTGTTTTGTCTTTCAGGATGTTGGCAACTTTGATGGGATGGTGGATTTACCAGCTGACACACGATCCTTTTGCAATTGGATTGATCGGATTGTCGGAAGTGATTCCCGCAGTTTCTACCGCGCTTTATGCGGGACACGTGATCGACAATACCGAAAAGAAAAGATTGTTGCTGATCTGTAATTACGCCTACGTTTTTCTGATTGGTCTTTTGGCGATTCCTGCATTTTATGGGAATAATTTGCTGCATTTAGACAACCGGCACATTACCTATTTTATTTACGCCATCATCTTTTTCACCGGTTTTTGTCGCGCTTTTTTAGGGCCAATAATTCCATCGATGATTCCGCGGATTGTGCCCCGCGAAACTTTGCCCAATGCCATTACGCTCAATCAGGCAACTTTCCTCACCGCTTCGGTTACAGGTCACGCTTTGGGAGGATTTATGATTCACTGGATCGATATTTCGGGGACTGTTCTGGTCGTGGTGGGAATGATGGTTTTGGCCTCCCTTTTCTTTTGGAATTTAAACCAACACCATTCGGAAAATACGCACAAAGAAGTGAAAGTAATGCAGAGCATGAAAGAGGGAATCAGCTATATTTACAGGACGAAAGAAATTTTGGGCGCGCTCTGTCTTGATATGTTTGCTGTTCTTTTTGGTGGTGCGGTGGCGATGATCCCGGTTTACGCGACCGATATTCTGAAGGTCGGTTCCGAAGGTTTCGGTTTGCTGAATGCCGCTTCAGATATTGGCTCTATGTGCATTATCGCGTTCCTCGCATTCGTTCCATTAAGGAAAAATCAGGGAAAAATACTGCTGTTTGCGGTTGCGGGATTTGGGTTGTGCATCATCGGTTTCGGGCTTTCAAAACTGTACTGGCTTTCTTTTGGATTATTAATGTTAAGCGGAATGTTGGATGGGATTTCCGTCGTGATCCGCGGAACCATTGTGCAGTTGAAAACTCCTGAATATATTCGGGGAAGAGTATTGAGCGTGAATTCCATTTTCATCATGTCGAGCAACGAAATGGGACAGTTTGAAAGTGGTGTCGCTGCAAAACTTCTCGGCGTGGTGCGTTCGGTGGTTTTCGGTGGAACGATGACTTTGCTCGTTGCGTTGATTGTAGGAACTACGGTGCCGAAGCTGCGGAAGATGAACTATTAGAAGTGAATTTCTTCGAGTGAATTTCTTCGAGTGAATTTCTTCGAGTGAATTTCTTCGAGTGAATTTTTTTTTAAGAACTTGAAACTTAAAACCTCAAACATAAAACTTCAAACCTCTGCTATGAACTGGATTATCCTCATTGTTGCCGGACTTTTTGAAACCGGATTTGCTACCTGCCTCGGAAAAGCGCAGGAAACCTCTGGAAAAGAAAGTCTTTTTTGGTGGGCTGGATTTGTGGTCGCGCTGTTTATCAGTATGTTTCTGATGTATAAGTCGATTTCGTACGGAAGCAATCCGATTCCGATTGGGACTGCTTATGCGGTTTGGACGGGGATTGGCGCGGTTGGCGGAGTGATGGCGGGAATTTTCTTTTTCAATGAGCCCGTCACTTTCTGGCGGATGTTTTTTGTGTTCACGCTGATTGCTTCTGTGGTGGGATTGAAGATGGTGTCGAATTAATTTTAATTGCAAAACTCCTATCACGGAAAGTATTTATAAATATGATTTAATAGTCAAAAATAGTTGGTAAAATTCTTTGTAATACCGATTATTAGATGCGATTACAAAAGTTTATTGAACTTTGTTTCAATAAATTTTTTTTATGTCTGAAAATTCAAAAAAAATCGTTGTTGGTGTTGTGGAAGTTTGGATACC
Source organism: Chryseobacterium suipulveris (assembly GCF_022811685.1). Classification (NCBI taxonomy): domain Bacteria; kingdom Pseudomonadati; phylum Bacteroidota; class Flavobacteriia; order Flavobacteriales; family Weeksellaceae; genus Chryseobacterium; species Chryseobacterium suipulveris. The sequence continues at coordinate 86,519 of NZ_CP094532.1, forward strand.
ATTTCGTGGGGAAAACAGAAAGGCAAGAGGCGGTTCAAGTGTAAGAACTGCGGGATTTACTTTACGCTTGAAAACAAATCCGTAAGTTTAAAAAATAAAGAGATTTGGTTCAGGAAGTGGATCATAGGTCGACAAACTTACGAGCAGATTTCAATTGAATCCGGATATTCGATCAGTACGCTCCAACGATATTTTAACCTTATGCTGGCAAAGGCTCCACAGCTGAGTTACAGTCAGAACAAGGAAGTCTATCTTTTGATTGACGCCACATATTTTTCCAATGAAATCTGTCTTGTCGTTTTTAGGGACGATGTCTTCAAACAAACCCAGCTTTACAGAATAACCGATGGCGAACACTTTGAAGAACTTAGGGAAGATCTTCAAAATATTCTTGATTTGGGTGTAAAAATTGGTGGGATTACGTGCGACGGAGATAAATCCCTGATTAAGGCTATTAGAAAGGTATGCCCGAAAGTTCCGATGCAGAGATGCCTGGTGCATATCCAGAGAATGTGCAAGATATGGCTTTCCGCACATCCTAAAACAAGAGCAGGTTTCGAACTTAGAGAGATCGCGTGTAAACTTCACTTTATCGACTGCGAGTCAAAAAAGCAATATTGGATACGGGAGCTTGTGGATTGGTTCGAGCAGCACAAAGAGTTTATCAATGAAAAATCTTACAATGAGGAAACAGGAAGGTATTGGTATACTCACAAGATGGTGAGGCGAAGTTTTTCAGTGATCAAAAAGGCGCTTCCAAATATGTTCACCTTTCTACAGAATCCTAAGATACCGAAAACCACCAATGGTCTGGAATCCTTCTTCGGACATCTGAAAGGCAATCTGAATATTCATAGAGGACTTACTAAAAGTAGGCGCAAAAAATTCATTCAATGGTATCTTTTCTATAAAAACCAGAAGTGATGAAAGGTTTTTTAGCCATTTGGCTGTTCCGATAATTTATTAAAAAGGATGGTCGAAACCATCCCTCTAAACTATCGTTTACAGCGTCAGTTGTATTGCTGGCGAGTTGCACCTCTGCATGGCTCGCTTCCTCTTCCAACCAACAGCCGAATATTACAAATTATTTTTTAAAAAAACACCAACTATTTTTGACCACATTACCATAAATATCCTTTCGGTGTAAAATCCGCGCAAATTCAATCGTATTATTTTCTATGAAGTCTCCAATTCTGTAATCGCCGAGTTTAATTCTGTAAGCGAATTTGAAGTTTCTTATTTTTTCAGATTTTTGATTTCTGTATAATTGTTGCAGTTTTCTACAAAATCGATGCAATCTTTCAAAGACAATTTTACAGAATCATCTAATTTGATTTTTAATAAATCTTTTTCAAACGATTTAAGGAAAATGGTTTTCATTCCAGGATATTCAGTATTTGCTCTTTGGAAACGGTTTTTGTTCGATCAATACCTTTCATTAGTTTTGTAAATGCGAGGTTTTCCTTTTCATCATCTGTAAGGACTTTGAAGCGAAGTTTAAGTTTTTCGAATAAACTTTTCAAGAGTTTTAAATCTTCTTTATTTTCTGTTTGTACTATAATTGTTTCCATACTTTATCTTAAAAAAAATCTTGTTGAAAGTTACAATTTTATATTGAATGGGATATGAATCAATTTCTAAATTCTTCCAAGAAATCCCCAATCTTCCTGTCATTCGCCAATCTCGGGATTTTGTTTTGTCCGCCGAGTTTTCCTTCGGATTTTGCATATTCCTGAAAAGCGTTTTTCTTTAATTTTGTAATGATTAAAGGTTGAAGAACGTTTCCGGAAATCAGGTCATCGTAATAGGTGTTGCGTTTCCGCATTTCTTCGTCGAGGTTTTTTCTGAATGCTTCAATATTTTCCGGTTCCTTTTCAAACTCGATGAACCATTCGTGGTAAGGAAGTCCTTCTGTGGGATTTACCTGTGGCGCCAAATGAAACTCGGTAATCTGTGCCGGAAATTTTTCAACGGTCGCCTTCATCGATTCCTCCACTTCGATGGCGATTACGTGTTCGCCGAAAGCGGAGGTGAAATGCTTCGTCCTTCCCGAAACCAAAATCCGATAAGGATTCTTTGAGATAAATCTCACGACATCTCCAATAGAATAAGCCCAAAGTCCTGAATTTGTAGTCAAGATCAGTGCATAGTCTTTATTGAGCTCGACATCTTTTAAAGTCAATCGTTTCGCTTCCGGTTTTTCGTATTCTTCCAAAGGAACAAACTCGTAGAAAATCCCGTGATTGGTCAAAAGCAGCAAACCTTCTTTCTGATAATCGTCCTGAAAGGCAAAAAAGCCCTCACTTGCCGGGAAAGTCTGCGCGGTATCTATTTGCTTTCCGAGAAGTTCGTTCATTTTCTCACGGTATGGTTCATAATTGACACCGCCAGTAATGATGAGTTGAAGATTTGGGAAGAGTTCCGTGATTTTCTTTCCGTTTCTTTCGATCAGTTTTTCAAAATACATAATCAACCAAGGCGGAATTCCCGAAATCAGGGTCATATTTTGCTTTTCGGTTTCTTTTACGATTTCGTCCACCTTTTTTTCCCAATCGTCGATGAGGTTGGTTTTCAAGCTCGGCAACCGGTTTTTCTGTAAGTAATTCGGGATATGGTGCGCAACAATTCCTGAAAGTCGGCCTGTCTTAATCCCGTTGATTTCCTCAAGTTCCGGACTTCCCTGTAAAAAAATCATCTTACCGTTGACAAAGTCAGCATTGTTCTTTTTGTCGATATAGTGGAAAATCGCACTTTGTGCCGCCGCAATCTGATACGGCATTCCTTCCTTAGAAATCGGGATGTATTTCGTGCCGGAAGTGGTTCCCGAAGTTTTCGCAAAATATTCGGGAGTGTCTGTCCAAAGGATATTTCGCTGCCCTTTCTTGATTTTCTCGATATACGGTTTCAGATCCTCGTAATCTGCGATGGGAACTGTTTTCTGAAAATCTGCCACAGATTGGATTTCTTCAAATCGATAGGTTCTTCCAAATAAGGTCTTCTCAGCTTTTTTTATTAATGATAATAGGAGCCGCTCCTGGTCTTCGACGGCGTTTTGCTTAAAGAGTTCAGTTTCTTTAACGTGTTTTTTTGCCCAAACCAAAGCAATCTTTTTCTTGAGGAAATTCAGCATGAAGCAAAATTAAATAAAAAACCGGCGATAATGATTTGCCGGTTATGAATTGAATCTATTTTTTCTTGAAAATCGAGTTCCAAACCTGTTTCGGTGTTTTCGGCTTTGGAGGTCGCTCTCCATTTGGTCCCGGTGGAGGAGCGGGTGGTTCCTTCAATCGGCCGTCTTTGGTAAACGGATGCGGTGGATGCGGTGGATGTTGTGGATGAGCCCGATGTTTCCTTGCTTTTGCATGATGTGGCGGAGCAGGTGGCTTTTGCAGCTTCCCAGATTTAGTGAACGGCGACTCCGGTTTTGGCGGAGCGGGCGGTCTTTGCTGTGCAGTGGTAAATCCGATTCCGAAGTAAAAGATTGCTGCGGTTAATAAACTTTTCATAATGTTTTTTGTGATTGATGTAACCAAATCAAAAACCGTACACAAAATGAAAAGATTTTGTTTGGATTTAGAAATTATAGCGGTACCCTAAACCAAAACTCAGGAAAAAAGAACGGCTGTAATAGTTTTGAATTGAGGGATCTTCGTTATAAACGGTATTGAAGTACATATTAAACTTTAAGTTCCCAAATGCCTGTTGCCTTCCTTCACGGTCGAGGTTGTAAATCGCTTTTCCACCAAGCAACGGACCAGAGCCGGTAGTCTTGAAAAAGTTACTGCTGTTGTAAATATACGGCGTGGACAATGCGAAATAGCTGTATCCCAACATTTCCTCGACAAAAAAATCTTCCGAAATATTTTCGCGGTGGGTAAGAAATGCATCAAACACATGCATCGTTGGCGATCCGATACTTCCGAAATAGTTTTCCCGACCGTACTTTACGTTACTGAATAAAATACTGTAATCCAAGCCGATCCCAAACCTAATGGGCGTCATCAGGTTTCCACCAAATCCAAATCCGTAGAAAGTCTGCAAATCTTTGGCGAAAGTATTGTTTCCCAACGGTTTCATAATAATTGCTTTTGCATCGGCATTAGAAACCACATCCATAATGTTCTTTTTTTTCTGACCGAAATAAAGTAAGGGAAAACAAAAAAACAAAATTCTTATCAATTTCATTACTGCAAAATGATTTCGTTTAAGACAATGTAGGTAATCTCATTTGGAATGATTATTTTGTAGGCATCCGCTGAAATTTGACATCCCGGCTTTGAAGCTGAAAATGATTTGATTTTTTTGTTGAGTTTCAACGATGAAACTGATGAGTCTTTCGGCCCCGATACCACGAAACTGCCTGAACTTTCAGGCCGAGCTTCTCCAATTACAAAATTATTGTTGATGATGCTTATGAAGACTTCGTCCAAGTTGCTCCCTACGATCTTACCTTCCACATAAATTCGGGAATTGTTTTCATTGGCGCGGTCGCATCCGACAAACACAGTGAGAAAAAGAAAAAAGCAAAAAATAACGGAATATTTCATATAGCAGTAAATAAAAACCCTCTGTAATCCGAAGTTACAGAGGGTTTTAAGTACCTCGGACGGGACTTGAACCCGTACGTCCTTGCGGACACAGGATTTTAAGTCCTGCGTGTCTACCAGTTCCACCACCAAGGCAGGTAGATAAGTTGAGCGAAAAACGGGATTCGAACCCGCGACCCCGACCTTGGCAAGGTCGTGCTCTACCAGCTGAGCTATTTTCGCAATAAAAAGTGCGGATGAAGGGACTCGAACCCCCACGCCTCACGGCACCAGATCCTAAGTCTGGCGTGGCTACCAATTACACCACATCCGCTAATGAACACTGTTCTTTTTTTGGTGAGTGCAAATATAAAAACTTTTTTCATTTCAGACAAAGAAAAATTCGAAAAACTCAATTTTAATATATGTGATGATTTTACTACTTTTACATTCTTAACAATTTTGAAATGGAATTACAAGGAACAGTAAAGAAAATATCTGATATCCAGACATTTGCAAGCGGATTTCAGAAAAGAGAAATGGTGCTCACTACGGAGGAACAGTATCCGCAACCGATCAATATCGAATTTCTTCAGGAAAAAGGAGAGTTGCTTAATGGGCTGAAAGAAGGCGACAAAGTAAAGGTAGGAATCAATTTGAGAGGAAGAGAATGGACTTCCCCACAAGGCGAGGTGAAATATTTCAATTCCATTATCGGATGGAGAATTGAAAAACTCGACGGTGCCGCAGATTTCAACGAGCCGGTGGAAGCAAAACCTGCCGCAACACAACCTGTAGAAAACAAAAACGTCTTCGAAGAGGAAGACGACGATTTACCTTTTTAATAATCGGAAACCAATCTAAAATCCTGCTGCTCAAGTAGGATTTCTTTTGTAAAAATGGTACGGCTCGATCCCAAAGAAATTTCTTTCCCAGATCCCGAACTGCTCGAATCCCCATCCGGTTTGATGGCGATTGGTGGCGATGTTTTGCCCGACAGATTGTGGTTCGCCTATCAAAACGGTCTGTTTCCGTGGTTTAATGAGGGGGAAGAAATCTTGTGGTGGTGTCCGGATCCGCGATTCGTGCTTTTTCCAAATGAGTTGAAGGTTTCCAAATCAATGAAGAAAATTCTGCGCGACGGCGTTTTTACTTTCACCGAAAACAAATGCTTTCGACAAGTAATGGAGGAATGCAAAAGCGTTTTCAGAAAAGGACAGGACGGAACCTGGATTTCCACACAACTGATCGATTCGTTTGTTGTTCTTCATAAAAACGGAGTTGCAAAAAGTTTTGAGGTTTGGCAAAATGGCGAATTGGTCGGCGGTTTTTATGGAGTACAGGTCGGCAATGTTTTTTGCGGCGAAAGCATGTTCTCCAAAGTGAGCAATGCGTCCAAAGCTGGATTTATCAACTTCGTAACGAACCATCCGGAAATTGAGCTGATCGACTGTCAGATTCACACCGAGCATCTGGAATCACTTGGCGCGGAGCTGATTCCGAAAAAAAAATATTTAGAAATTTTGAAAAAACAAAACAATGAATCCTGAAAAAGAAAAATGGGTTCTTTTAGTGGTTCTGTCCATTATTTGGGGTTCGTCCTTCATCCTTATCAAGAAATCTCTCGAACATTTCAATCCTTATGAAGTCGGCGCTTTGCGGGTGCTGATCGCAGGAATAATTTTGATGCCACTCGCAGTAATGAACATCAAAAAGTTTCCGAAAAAACATTTGAAGTGGCTCGTTTTAGCTGCATTGACCGGAAACTTCATCCCGATGTTTCTTTTTCCTATTGCCGAAACCAAAGTCAGCAGCAGTATCGCGGGAATCATCAACTCGATGATGCCGATTTTCGTGATTATCGTCGGTTCACTCGTCTGGAAGTTTCAAACCACGAAAAGACAGCTCATCGGTGTTGCCATCAGTTTTTTTGGAGCGTGTGTTTTGGCGTTGTCGGGAGCGGGAACAGGTGAGCTCAAAGTGATTCCAATTCTGCTACTGCTTTTGGCGACACTGTGTTACGCAATCAGCACCACGACAGTGAAATCTAAGCTCAATGATATTCCTGCAAAAATTCTTTCAGGGTTTGTATTCTCTTTTGTCTTGATGCTTCCTTCACTGATTTCGCTGGTTTTTGCGGGATTCTTCAATGATTTTAAAGCCGACAGAAATCTTTTGGTGGGATTGGGATTTGTGAGCTTGCTCTCGATTTTCGGGACAGGTTTGGCGATGATGCTGAATTACCGATTGCTCAATATTTCGACGCCGCTTTTTGCCTCGACGGTTACTTTACTAATGCCAGTTGTCGCAGTAATTTGGGGCGTTTTGGATGGCGAGAAACTCACACTGTTACAGACCTTTGGCGGAATCATCATTATCGCGGGACTCATTTTTCTGCGGTCGAAACCAACTGTTCCAAAATAAAAAAACTGCCCAGTCCTAAAACAGTGCAGTTTGAAATAAATCTAATAAAAAGTAAAAATGAAAGGCAACAAAGATATGGAAAAGAATTTCTATTTTGCAAATTTTTTCTCATAATTTCAAATTATTTTCATTGTCCCCGTTTGTCAGACATAAATTTCCTAAATTTGGCTAATGTTTATCAAAGATTATATTTCCAAAGATTACCCCGCTTTCAACATCAGCGATTCCATTGACGAAGCCAACGAGATTGCAAAAGAGTTCGGCTACTCACACGTTTTTGTGAAGAAGAAGGGAATTTATCAGGGAGCAGTGAGCCAGTCTTTTCTGGAAGAAAGTCCTGAAGGAAGTTTGGCTTCGCTCGCCATTCATTTCGAAAAATTTGCGATTCTCGATGACGGAAATATTTTAGACACGATCAAACTCTTCCATACCTTTAACACAAACGTAGTTCCTGTCATCACCAAAGATGAAAAATACAGGGGTTATCTTTCCTGCGACGATATTTTCAACGAGTTTTCGAAGTACCCGCTTTTTTCCGAAAACGGTGCGTTGCTCGTCGTTCAGATTAATGAGAAGAATTACTCGATGACCGAAATCTGCAAAATCGTGGAGTCCAACAATGCCAAAATCTACGGATGTTACATCAGTTTGATTGCGGAAGGCGACATTCAGGTGACGCTGAAAATCAGTAGCGAAAACCTGAGCTCCATTGACGAGACTTTTGAAAGATACGGCTACAACGTCGTCCACAAATTTTACGACGACGAGAAGGAGGAACTGTTGAAAGACCGTTTCGGATTCTTCCAAAAATATTTAGAGGTCTAAAACAAGTTTGCTAAAAATATTATAAATAAAACCTTATCGCAATTGCATTTTTTAAGAATTGATAAAATCGTAAATCATCATTAATGAAAGCCGCCATTTACACCCAGAAAAACGACCTCGATACTTTTCTGTATCTGAGCAAATTCGTTTCCGAGCTCGAGAAACGGGGAGTTCAGGCAGTGTTGTTTGAGGAAATGGCGAATGCGATGCAGTTCTCCAAAATTTTCGAGACCTTTTCCAATAAAGATGACTTAAAGGAAAAGAAAGTCGATTTGTTTTTCACTTTTGGTGGCGACGGAACGATTGTAAACTCACTGCTGTATGTGCAGGATCTGGAAATTCCCGTGGTCGGAGTGAACACCGGTCGTCTCGGTTTTCTGGCAAGTTTTTCAAGAGAAGGCGTCTTCTTTGAATTGGATGATATTGTAAAAGGTGACGTAAAAATCAGCAAACGATCTGTAATTGAAGTGGTTGCGCCAAAAGAGGGAATGCTTTTTCCGTATGCGCTGAACGATATTTCGGTTTCCCGAAAAGAAACGACCGCAATGATCACCGTCGATTCCTATATAAATGGTGAATTCTTGAATATTTTTTGGGGAGATGGTGTCATCATTTCCACACCGACTGGTTCCACTGCATATTCCTTAAGTTGCGGAGGTCCGATCATTACGCCAAATAATGAAAATTTCGTCATCACGCCGATTGCTCCGCATAATTTGAACGTTCGACCTTTAATTGTAAACGACGATGTCGAAATTCGCTTTAAGGTAAAGAGCCGCGTTCCACAATATTCGCTTTCGCTCGATTCACGCCTGTTCCACATGGACACTGATGTTGAAGTAATCTTGCGAAAAGCAGATTTCCAGATTTCCCTGATTCACCCAAATAATCTGAGTTTTTACGAAACCATCCGACAAAAACTTCTTTGGGGAAATGACAAGCGGAACTAAAGGGAATTCGACCAAAATTCCTTATCTTTACGTTTCTAAAAAAGTAAAAAATAAACTCTTAAAAAAACATCGATTATGAGCAGAAAGTTTCCGGCAGGTGTTGCCACAGGACAAATGGTTACTGATATTTTTCAGTATGCAAAAGAAAATAAGTTTGCGCTTCCGGCAGTGAATGTGATCGGGTCGAGCAATGTAAACGCCACCATGGAAACCGCAGCAAAACTCAACTCACCGGTGATCATCCAGTTTTCTAACGGAGGTGCGGCGTTTAACGGCGGGAAAGGTTTGAGCAATGACGGACAAAAAGCGGCAATCCTTGGCGGAATCGCAGGTGCAAAACACATTCACACTTTGGCTGAAGCGTATGGAGCGACGGTAATCCTCCACACCGACCACTGCGCGAAGAAACTTCTTCCGTGGATCGACGGTTTGATGGATGCCAACGAAGAATTCTTCGCTCAAACAGGAAAATCCCTTTATTCATCGCACATGCTTGATCTTTCTGAGGAATCGATCGAAGAAAATATGGACATTTCCTGCAAGTATTTCGAAAGAATGGCGAAAATGGGAATGACTTTAGAAATTGAACTGGGCGTAACCGGCGGTGAAGAAGACGGTGTTGACAACACGGGAGTTGATTCCTCCAAACTTTACACACAACCCGATGAGGTTGCTTATGCTTACGAAAGATTAAAAGCGATTTCTCCAAACTTCACGATTGCAGCAGCTTTCGGAAACGTGCACGGTGTTTACAAACCAGGAAACGTAAAACTTACTCCGAAAATTTTGGATAACTCGCAGAAATTTGTGGAGCAGAAATTCGGTCTTGCTGCGAAACCAATCAACTTCGTATTCCACGGCGGATCTGGTTCTTCATTGGAAGAAATCCGTGAAGCGATCGATTACGGCGTGATCAAGATGAATATCGATACCGACCTGCAGTTTGCCTATACCGAAGGAATTAGAGATTACATGTCGGAAAAATCTGCATACCTGCAATCCCAAATCGGAAATCCTGAAGGGGACGACAAACCAAACAAGAAATATTACGACCCGAGAGTTTGGGTGAGAAAAGGAGAGGAAACTTTCGGAAAACGTTTGGTTCAGGCGTTTGAAGACCTTAACAATATCAACACGCTGTAAAAAGCTGTGAAATGTTTTAAAAAGAAATTTTCTTCTCGGAGAAGATTTCTTTTTTTAACTTTGAAACCGAAATCATTTAGAGCTCCAATTATCAAGATCAATATTAACTTGGAATCTGAAACTTGGAACTTGAAACTCGAAACTTGAAACAAATTTTACCATGGCATTTGACTGGTTCAAAAGAAAAGCACAAAATATCACGACTTCAACCGAGGACAAGAAAGATGTTCCAAAAGGACTTTGGCATCAAACTCCAACCGGGAAGATCATCGAGCACGAAGAACTGAAGGCAAACAACTACGTTTCTCCGGAAGACGGTTTCCACGTGAGAATCGGCAGTAACGAGTTTTACTCCATTCTTTTCGACGACAACAAATACACCGAGCTCGACGCGGGTGTTGAAAGTGTCGATATGCTGAACTTTAAAGATACCAAGTCCTACACCGACCGATTGAAAGAAGTGAAGCAGAAAACCAAACTGAACGACTCTATCAGAAACGCGGTCGGAAAAGTAAACGGAACCGAGATGGTGATTTCCTGTATGGATTTCGCTTTTATCGGTGGTTCGCTCGGTTCGGTAATGGGCGAAAAAATCCGAAGAGCCGTAGATTACTGTATCAAAAACAAACTTCCGTACATGATCATCTGTCAATCGGGTGGAGCGAGAATGCAGGAAGCGACCTATTCACTGATGCAGCTGGCAAAAGTGCAGTCGAAACTGGCGCAACTCTCGGAAGCGGGATTGCTTTACATCGCGTATCTGTGCGACCCGACTTTCGGAGGAATTACCGCATCGTTTGCAATGACTGCAGATATCATTATGGCGGAACCTGGAGCTTTGATCGGTTTTGCAGGACCGAGAGTAATCCGCGAAACCATCGGTAAAGATTTGCCGGAAGGTTTCCAAACTTCGGAATTCCTTCAGGAAAAAGGTTTCGTAGATTTCATCGTGAAAAGAACCGAAATCAAACAAAAGGTTTCACAAACTGTGACGCTGCTTACCAACGCATAAAATCATTTGTAACAAATACTGAAAAATCTCACCTAATTGGGTGAGATTTCTTTTATGAGAAGAATAACGGTCATATTACTGAACACACTCAGAACTTTGAGTTTCGAAAAGCTGCTGAAGCTTGCCAAACTTGCGGTTCCGCATCCACTGTTTTCAATCCTCGGATTTTACGCGACTGTGAAAAGTTTTGTGGTAGCGCAAAAATACTTTCCAAAAACCAACTCCAACAACGGGATCGGAAACGCGTTCCGACATGCATTGTGGACGGGACTGATCATGATGTACGGCTGCAAAATTTCATCACCAAAAAAAGCGCTGAGTTTTTGTAAAAGGATGACCGACCTTCACGAAGAACTTTTCCCAAACGAGCCATTGGAAAAGAAAATGGATCTGCATAACAACCAAGTCGGAATGGATCTTTTTATGGAAATGCTGCAAGGAATCCACCGCCAGTTTTTTGAAACTAACTTTTTAGTTGACAAGATTCTAGAGAAGACAAAAACCGCGAAAATCCTCGAAAACTTAGATGACGATTTCGGGAATGACCTGGTTTATCTTAAGACAGATTAAAGTTTGTTAAAGTTGATTATTACTGCTGTTTTTTGGACTAAATTTGAATAAAAATTTACCCAATGATCAAGCAAGGACTTTTAAACGAATTCAATTACGAAGCTGAAAACACACGAAAATTGCTAAAGGCAATTCCCGATTCGGCGCTGGATTACCGTCCGCAACCGCATCTGTGGTCAGTTGCACAACTCGCTTCACACATTGCCAACATTTACACCTGGTTCGACGGGACCTTTAATTACGATACTTTCGATATCGGAAATCTCGAAAGGGTAGAGTATGATTTGACGAGCGCTGCAGATATTCTCGCCAAATTTGAAGGCCATTATCAGGAAGCTAAAAAAGTTCTGGAGAATTCCGACGAATCTACTTATATGAACGATTGGAAAATGGTTGCAGGAGAAAACGTGCTGATTCCCGCTTCACCGAAAATTGCGATGGTTAGAGGGTTTTTGTTCAACCACCTTTACCATCACCGTGGTGAATTGGTGGCGCATCTTCGCGCAGCTGGTTATCCTGTTCCGGGACTTTACGGGCCGACTTATGAAGATTCACAGAAAAGATAAAAAGAAAAAACCATCGAAAAGATGGTTTTTCCGTTTAAATATTTCCCCAAAAAATTATTTTGAGATATCGAATGAAGCACCAACCGCTACATTGAATTGGTTGTGCAAGAATTCGTAATTGGAGATATTTTGCTTATACTTTGCAATCGGGAACTGGATTTCTGTGAACAGTCCGAAACCTTTGTCAAAGAAATATCTTGCTCCAACGTGACCACCAAAATTCTTAAGACCTAAGTCCAGTCCTGGGTAAATATCAACATTGTTTGGCAATCCGATCACTTTTCCGAGGTGAGCGCTTGCTCTTGCTTTTACGTCGAATCTTTGATCAGCAGATGGTTTGTCAACATTTGGTAATTCTTTAAATCCTAAAATATAACCACCGACTGCACCGATTGAGAAACTTTCTCCCAAACCATAATCCAAAGATACCTGGATTCCTGTTCCCCATTTCTGGAAGTTTGCACCAACTTGTGCCTTTAAATCTCCTGCTCCTTTGAAAGCGTCTGTTTGTGCATTTGCCATTCCGAAGAAAGCAACCATAGAAGCCAAAAATAATTTTTTCATAATTTCTTATTTTAATTTTTAGGGTGCAAAGATAGATTTTATAGAACAAATGCTATTTTGCAGATATTTTATAGAGTTTACCGCTGTCAGAAACGGCGTAAAGGTTTCCGTCCTGTCCGTTCAAAATATCACGGATTCTGTCGTTTTGGTCTTCAAGTAGCCATTCTTCGCCAACAACTTTATTATTTTTAATAATGAGTCGAATAATTTTCTGTCCGCTAAGGCAACCCAGAAACAGATTGTTTTTCCATTCAGAAATAGTTCCGGTATAGAAATCCATTCCGCTCATCGAAATGGATGGATCCCAATAGTAAACCGGTTGTTCAGTTCCAGTTTTTTGTGTGGTTCCGTTATTGATTTTTTTGCCGCTGTACTCGATTCCATAAGTCACATCGCCCCATCCGTAATTTTTTCCGGGTTGAATGAGGTTGAGTTCGTCACCACCTTTCGGTCCCATTTCGGCTTCCCAAAGCTGGCCTTTTTCATCCATCGCCAAACCTTGCGGATTTCGGTGTCCGGTGGAAAAGATTTCTGGTTTCCATCCTGAAACGGTTTGATTTCCCGGAGCTGGTTTTCCATCTTTGGTGATTTTTAAAACTTTACCGAGGTAGGAATCCTGTTTTTGCGCAAAAGGTCTTGTTTTCAAATCAGAGCGTTCACCGGTACTTACAAAAAGATTTCCGTCGTGATCAAAAACGAGTCGGCTTCCGTAATGTAATCTTCCGTCGTAACTTGGTGTCGCGCGGAAAATTACTGTCGGGTTTTCAATTTTTTTCTCATCTGCAGAAAGTTTTCCTTTTGCCACCGCAGTGTGATTCCCTCCAGAAACGGGTTCTGAAAAACTCCAGAAAATCATTCGGTTATTTTTAAAATCAGGATCGAGAGCGACATCTAAAAGTCCACCTTGTCCTCTTGCATCAACTTTTGGGAAACCTTCTATTTTAGTAATGGTTTTTCCATCTGCGGAAACGATATTCATAAAACCAGATTTTTCGGTAATCAAAAATCTACCATCTGATAAATTGGTAATTCCCCACGGTTTCCCCAGATTGGTATTGATGACTTCCACTTTAGAAGGACTTGCAGTTTTCACCCCCTGAATTCTTGTCTGTCCAGAAAATACAGGTTTATATTCAGGCGAATTGGGGTTTGAGGTTTCCGGATTCGGGAGCGACCCGGTTTCTGTTGGTACCGTTTCAGTTTTGTTGTTTTGTGATTTTGAGTTTCCGCCGCAGGACATCAAAAGAATTGCCATTAATAACGAAAAACTTCTGCCGATATAGTATTTCATAAAAGGGATTTCTCTGATTTACAGCAACAATTGTTCCTTATGAATGAAAATTTGATGTCGAATTTCATTAAAGTAAATCTTATCAAAATATTTAGGATGACTTACCAACATTCTAAACAATTGGCTTTAAAAAAGATAGCCCAAGTTCAACAATTTTTGTTAATTACTAAAATATTCCGAGCTGATAAATTTTTTTACCTTTGTCACATGGCTCAGAAGGATACATTATCGTCATTAATACACGGTAATTTTGCAAAGGAACTTTCAATCTCCGACGGCAAAATGCCGCCCAACGCAGTAGATTTTGAAAAACTCGTCATAGGAACTTTTTTGATCGACAAAAAAGGACTCGATCACTCTATCGATTTATTGACACCTGAAGTTTTTTACGATCCGCGACATCAGGAAATTTTCCGGGCGATCCTGAAACTGTTTGAAGGAAACCACCCTGTAGATTTGATGACTGTAATCCAGGAATTGAAAAAAACAGAACGCCTCGGTTTTGCGGGAGGTGATCACTATATCATCGATTTGACGATGGGCGTTTCTTCGAGTGCGCATATCGAATACCACGTTCGTGTGATTCTTGAAAAATTCATTTTGAGATGTCTGATTAATGTTTCCGCAAATGTAATCGACAGCTCCTACAAAGAATCCACCGACGTTTTCGAACTTCTCGATAAAGCGGAACAAAGCTTTTTCGAAATCACCAACGGAACCATCAAGAAAGGTTTTGATACGGCAAACTCTCTGGTAAAGCAAGCCATTGACACCATTAAATCTTTAAAAGACAAGGAAGGACTTTCGGGAATTCCATCGGGATTTCGAGATATCGACAAAGAAACCGGTGGTTGGCAAAACTCCGACCTGATCATCATCGCGGCTCGTCCGGCGATGGGAAAAACAGCATTCCTACTTTCCATGGCGAGAAATATCGCGGTGCAGCACAAAATTCCATTGGCGTTATTTTCTCTGGAAATGGCTTCCGTTCAGTTGATTACGAGAATGATCGCCTCTGAAACCGGGATCTCTTCAGAAAAATTAAGAAAGGGACAGATGAGTGATGAAGAATGGCAACGACTCTTCTCAAACGTTTCCGAACTTGAAAATGCACCTTTATATATTGACGAAACCCCGTCGCTTTCCGTTTTCGATTTTCGGGCAAAATGCCGTAGATTGGTGATGCAGCACGGCGTGAAAATCATTATGGTCGATTATCTGCAGCTGATGACCGCCAATTCCGGAAAAGGTGGAGCAGGAAACCGAGAGCAGGAAATTGCTATGATTTCACGCTCATTAAAAGCGATCGCAAAAGAACTGAATGTCCCTGTAATTGCTCTTTCCCAGCTTTCAAGAAGTGTGGAAACCAGACCTGGAAAAAGGCCGCAACTTTCCGACCTTCGGGAATCCGGAGCGATTGAGCAGGATGCGGATATCGTTTCATTTATTTTCCGTCCTGAATATTACAAGATTCCAACTTGGGATAATGATGAAGACGGCATGGAAACTTCTACTGAAAACCAGGCGGAACTCATCATCGCAAAACACCGAAACGGTGCAACTGCCGATGTGAGAATGTCTTTCTATAAAAACATCGCAAAATTTGCCGACCTCGATTTGTTTGGAAGCGGGTATGGATATCAACCTTCAAACTTCGGACAGCAGGAGGAACCAAGCGGTTTCGAAAGAATCAAAACGACCATCGATCCGGGAGCTGCGTTTGATTTGCCAAACCAGAATCTTTCCGGCTCATCAATGAACGATTTGGATGACGACGATGATTTTATGTACTAATCCCTAATTTACCAATCTAACAATTTACCAATTTACCAATGTAACAATTTACCAATCTGATTGATAGATAGTACATTTCTAAATTGTTACATTGTTACATTTATTCATTGTTATATTGAAAATAGAAATCTTCACCGACGGAGCTTGCAGCGGAAATCCCGGAAAAGGCGGTTACGGAATTCTGATGCGCGTTCCCGAAAAGAATTATCAGAAAACGTATTCTAAAGGTTTCCGGAAAACCACCAACAACCGGATGGAGCTTCTCGCGGTAATTGTCGCATTAGAAAAACTGAAATCCTCAGAAAACGAAATCCACATTTTTACGGACAGCAAATATGTTTCTGAAGCCATTAACCAAAAATGGATTTTCGGCTGGGTGAAAAAAGGGTTCGCAAAACAAAAAAATCCTGATTTGTGGAAAAGATTTTATCCTCTATTTAAACTTCACCACCCTACTTTCCACTGGGTGAAAGGTCACGCCGGACATCCTGAAAACGAAATCTGCGACCAACTTGCGGTGAAAGCATCACAATCCGAAAACCTGGAAATTGATGAATTTTTTGAAAATCCCAGTGATGGCGGATTATTTGATAAGTAACCTATGCATTAAGTAAAAGATTTTCAATTATTTAGCTTATGATTTAGAGGGCAAAGGTGACGAATAAATTCGTTTTGAAGCTTTCGCTTAATCAAATTCACTTGCGAATCCGTTTTATTCCAAAACAGCAAAACTCAAATTCAAAATTCCGTATTTCATATTTTATATTCCGTATTTCGTATTTCGACATTCGTTCTTTTCTTATCTTTGTTAGATGAATTACATTGAATCTTTAGAGAAGCGGTACTCCGTAAAAAAATTTGATTCTACGAAAAAGGTGGAACCCGAGGTTTTGGAAAATATTCTGGAAGCAGGGCGGCTTTCTGCAAGTTCGCTTGGTTTGCAGCCGTATAAAATTTATGTGATTGAGAATCCCGAAATCCTAAAACGGCTTCAGGACGCATTTTATAATCCATCGCAGATCACGACCTGTTCGCACCTGATCGTCATCTCTGCAAAACGCGATATCGAGGAGCAGTATATCGACGGATATTTCCGCCACATCAGCGACGTGAGAAATGTGACGATGCATACTTTGGAGGGTTTCCGAAACAGCATCATGAGTTTCCGCGACAATATCGAGAAAGAAAATTTGCTCCACTGGAACGAGAAGCAGGCGTATATTGTTTTGGCCAACCTGATGTTTGCGGCTGCACTGGAAAACGTGGACTCATCGCCGATGGAAGGTTTCCGCCCAGAAGTGATTGTAGAAACTTTGGGACTCGACGAAGCAAAGGAAAAAGTGAGCGTAACGCTGGCTTTAGGTTACCGCTCGGAAGACGATCCATTCCAGCAGATGAAGAAAGTGCGCAAACCGGGCGACAAACTTTTTAAGTATATTTAAAGTTGAATAAAAAACGAAATCACAAGATGAATGCAATTAGAAAAATCGTTGAGGTAAAAAACCACGAGTTAAAAATCAAACATCCTGATAGTTTCGACTCCGAATATGCTGAAGTGATTATTTTTCCGAAGGAGGAAGAAAGTAAATTTGATATTTCGGATGAAGAGAAGCAAGTAATTCTCGGCAGGATCAAGAACTCGGACCCGACGAAATTCAGACCTTGGAGAGAACTCCGCGAAAAGTATCTGTAATGTTTACCATTCTCCTTTCCGAAGAAGCGTAGCTTGATTTAGACGATGTAATGGATTTCTACTCCAATATTTCTGTCGAACTCGGAATTCACTTTATGTCCAATCTTGATTATTGTTTGCTTCAGATGGAGACGATGCCCTACTTTCAGAAACGCTACCAACAAATCAGGATTAGAAAGATAAGAAAGTTCCCCGTCTTGTTACATTTTGTTCTTTCTGAAACTACAAAAACAGTAATTATTTTTGAAATTCGGTTTGCAAAAGAAGACCCCGAAAAAAGAATAAAGCTTTAATATTAAACCCTTACAATAGTTTGCATTCGTCAAACTTCAAACTTTAAACCTCAAACTTCATATCCTTCAATGATAAAAGCAGACGTACTCGTAATCGGTTCTGGAATTTCCGGACTTTCTTATGCGATTAAGATTTCAGAAAAAATGCCGGATGCCAAAATAATCATCGTCACCAAAGCCGATGAAGACGAAAGCAACACCAAATATGCTCAAGGCGGACTCGCTGTAGTAACCGATTTCGATAAAGACAATTTCCAGAAACATATCGACGACACGATGAGAGCCGGTGACGGTGAAAACAATCTGGACGTCGTGAAAATGGTCATCGAAGAAGGTCCCGATCGATTCCGCGAACTGGTGGAATGGGGAACGCATTTTGACCAGGAAAAAGACGGCGACTTCAAACTCGGACGCGAAGGTGGACACACCGAAAACAGAATCGTTCACCACAAAGACATCACCGGTGCCGAAATCGAAAGAGCACTGCTGGAAACCGTGAAGAAATCGCCGAATATCGAAATGATGGCGCATCATTACGTTATCGACCTGATTACGCAGCACCACGTTCCGAACAAAGTTTTCGACCTGGAAAAAATCGACTGTTACGGCGCCTATATCCTCGACGAAAAAAACAAGAAGATTAAAAAAATTACCGCCAAAATCACCCTCGTTGCAACGGGAGGTGCAGGTCACGTTTACAAAAATACCACCAATCCGATCATCGCGACGGGAGACGGAATCGCCTTCGTACACAGAGCGCGCGGAAAAGTTTCGAATATGCAGTATTACCAGTTTCACCCCACAGCTTTGTTTTCGAAAAGAGACGGGATGCTGTTTCTGATTTCTGAAGCGGTTCGTGGCGACGGTGCAAAACTTCGCTTGAAAAACGGCGAAAAATTCATGCACAAATATGATGAGCGCGAGGAACTGGCTTCAAGAGATATTGTAGCGAGAGCGATCGATAATGAACTTAAAATCAGTGGAGACGATTATGTCGGACTTGATTGCCGCGAAATGGATCACGAGAAATTCGTCGAACATTTTCCGAACATTTACCAAAAATGTCTGGATGAAGGGATCGATCCGTTCACCCAAATGATTCCGGTAGTTCCCGCGTGTCATTATCTGATGGGCGGAATCGAGATTGATATGGACGGACAAAGTTCCATCAAAAACCTGTTTGCAGTAGGCGAATGCACGAATTCCGGACTTCACGGTGCAAATCGTTTAGCATCGAATTCTTTGCTGGAAGGATTGGTTTTCGGACACAATGCGGCAATGAAAACGGTAGAATTGCTTCGAATCAACGACTTTAATTTCGATGATTTAAAGGCGGTTCCCGAATGGAACGAGGAGGGAATGAAGATGATGGACGAAATGGTGATGGTAAGTTATCTTCGCCGGCAATTACAGGAAATGATGAGTGATTTGGTAGCGATTGTCCGCAGCAATTCCCGACTGGAACTCGCCAAAAAGAAACAGCGTGAAATTTACGAGGCGGTAACCGAGCTTTACAATTACTCGATTCTTTCGCCACAACTTTCAGAGCTTAGAAATTTGGTTAACGTGTCGTACCTCATCATCAAACACTCACTGCAAATGAAGGAAAACAAAGGTAGTTTTTATAATAAAGATTTGGCTCAAAAGCCATTGACAATCAACGAATAAACCAATTAAATATCTCAATCCTCAAACTCCAAACCTCACACCTCTATGAACCGACCTTCTTACGTAACCGACAAAGCTTTAAAAGAATTTATAAAATCTGCCCTCGAAGAAGATATTCAGGATGGCGACCATTCCACACTCTCAACGATACCAAAGGATCTGCAGCAGAAGGCAAAACTATTGGTGAAGGAAAACTGTATTCTTGCCGGAGTTGAGTTGGCCGAAATTATTTTCAAAACCTTTGATAAAAACCTTAAAGTGGAGGTATTCATTAAAGACGGCGAAACCGCAAAAGTGGGCGACATCGCTTTCTATGTGGAAGGAAGCGCCCGTTCGATTCTTTCGACAGAACGACTCGTATTGAATTGTATGCAGCGCATGAGCGGAATTGCGACGATGACTCACGATTGGGATTCGCGTTTGGTAGGGACAAAAACCAAACTTTTGGACACCAGAAAAACGACACCCAATTTCAGAATCTGCGAGAAATGGGCAGTTGCAATCGGTGGTGGAACCAACCACCGATACGGACTTTATGACATGATTATGCTGAAGGACAACCATATCGATTACAACGGGAGCATTACCAACGCGGTAAAGATGGCGAAGGATTATGTGAAGAAACTCAAGAAACCATTAAGAATTGAGGTTGAAACCAGAAACCTCGCCGAAGTAGAAGAAGCAATTAAGTCGGGAGCAGACCGAATCATGCTTGACAACATGGATGTTCCGACGATGAAAAAAGCGGTTGCGCTCATCAAAGGAAAAGCAGAATCCGAAGCTTCCGGAGGAATAACTAGAGAAATGCTGAAAGATGTGGCTTCGACTGGAGTAGATTTTATTTCTGCAGGTGCTTTGACCCATTCCGCGGAGAATATTGATCTGAGTTTGAAGGCAGTAAAGTAATTTGTGAATCACATAATTATCTTGATGGGTTAATGCAAATTACTTAACAGATCAAAATTTTTTTAACAAAAAGCTTACTATTTAAGAGACTGATTTCTAATGCTTTAACCAAATATTAACAAAATTTTAATAATTAACAATTTGTTAATATTGCTTTGATTTATTAGGATTATTTTTGCAACAAATTAGAAATTATATCCTATGAAAAGTAATTCAGTAAAAAAATCTGTCTTTACAGTAATTCTTACGCTTTCTACAGCAAGTGTGTATTTTGCACAGCAAAAAAAGGACACGATCAGCAGAGAAACCGATATTGAGGCGGTAGTACTTACAGGTGTTGCAGATATTGCAAAAGACAGAAAGACTCCGGTTGCTGTTTCTACCATAAAAGAAGCGCAAATTGTAGAGCGACTTGGTAACCAAGAATTTCCTGAGATTTTAGCAACTACTCCTTCGATCTATGCTACAAAAGGTGGCGGTGGTTTTGGAGACGGTCGTATGAACGTAAGAGGTTTTGACACCAACAACACTGCGGTAATGATTAACGGTGTACCTGTAAACGATATGGAAGGCGGAACTGTTTATTGGTCAAACTGGGCAGGTTTATCGGATGTAACTTCTGCATTGCAGGTTCAGAGAGGTCTTGGTTCTTCTAAATTAGCGATTGCGTCAGTAGGTGGTACCATTAACGTAATTACAAGAGCTGCCGACAAAAAAGAGGAGAAAAATGTTTCTGTAACAGTCGGAAATAATGGTTATCTAAAATCGATGTTCTCTTATAATACAGGAAAAAATGCTAAAGGATGGGCTGCTTCGTTCTTAATGTCAAGAACAGCTGGTGCGATGTACATCGACGGTTCTGATTTCGAAGGGTACAACTATTACATGGCTTTAGGGTATCAACCAAATAAGACACACGATTTCCAATTTACTTTCACCGGTGCTCCGCAGTGGCACATGCAAAACTACCAAAGTAGCATCGCTACCTACATCAAATACGGCAACGGTGTTGATGAGCCAAACAGAAGATACAACTCTAACTGGGGTTACCTGAATGGTGAGAAAATGTCACAATCTGTAAATTATTATAGCAAACCTGTAATGTCTCTGAACTGGGATTGGACAATGAGCGAGAAATCCAAGTTGTCTTCTGTACTTTACGCTTCTTGGGGTAGAGGTGGAGGAACCGGAGTTTTGGGATCGATCAATGGAAAAAATATCAATGCGCTTCCAAAAACAGCTGATGGGTTGATCAGATTTGACGATATCTACAACTGGAACCAAGGTGTAAATGTTGCTGACTTCGGTGCTGTAAACAAGACACCAGGAATTGCAACCAGAACAAACGGATTAGTAAGAAGAGCACACGTAAACTCTCACGACTGGTACGGATTCTTGACCAACTTCCAGCATAAAATCAACCAGGAGTGGAATTTCTCAGTTGGTCTTGACGGAAGGTATTACTATGGATATCACCCAGGTGTAATCACCGATTTCTGGGGTAACAGAGAATACCGTGAAAACCTGAACATGAATCAGCAACCGTATTATTCGGTAACACAGGCATACAATGCGGCACCGTCTGCAAATCCATTTGCAAAAGCAATTAAAGATAAATCGCAGATTGCAAGTAGAAATTATGATGGTGAAGTAATGTGGTTGGGAACTTTCGGGCAGGTTGAATATTCAAATGACATCATTTCTGCATTTGTTCAGGGATCAGTTTCTGAGCAGTGGTTCCAAAGAATCGACAACTGGATTGTTGATGGTGTTACTAAACAGCAAGGTCAGGTGGTGAATACCAAAACAGGATTTAAAGACCTGCTTGGATTCAACGTAAAAGGAGGTTTGAACTATAACCTTGACAGCAAGAACAATGTTTTTGTAAATGCAGGTTACTACTCAAAACAGCCAAACAATTATGCGGTTTATCCTAACAATTCACAGGTACTTAACCCAAGATTGACCAACGAGAAAATCGCATCAGTAGAAGCGGGTTATGGATTTAGAAGTTCTGCTTTCAGAGCGAATGTTAACCTATACTACACTACCTGGAAAGACAGATTTACCAGAGTTTCCGGAATTAATATTCCTGTAACTGGTAATGGAACAGCAATCAACGCCTACGCAAACCTTCTTGGAGTACAGGAAGTACACATGGGAGCAGAATTCGAAGGAACACTTAAAGTGACAGACTATCTTGATTTCAACGGAATGTTCTCCATCGGTGACTGGAAGTATAAAAACAATCCAATTGGGGAATTGTTTGACAATAATAACAATCCTTTAACAGATGTTCCCAATGCAACGCAAAACCAAGTTACTCTTGCGTTGGATGGAGTAAAAGTTTCTGATGCTGCGCAGACTACGGCTGCATTAGGATTCACTTTGAAGCCGGTAAAACCATTAAGCATCTTCAGTACTTGGAGATATAATGACAACCTTTACGGAGTTTTCAATATTGATAACAACTTTATCATCAAACCAGATGGTACGGTTCCAAATAACGCAAAGAGAGGTGCTTTAAAAATGCCAAGTTACAATCTGTTTGATGCAGGTCTGTCTTACGCCTTCGACTTAGGAAATGCACAGAAGCTTATCCTAACCGGTAACGTTTATAACGTCTTTGATACAGTTTATATTTCAGACGGAAAATCTTCAACGCACATCAAAGATCTGTCAGACTTTACTGCAACACCGACACAAACAGCGCAACAGCAATATGATGCTTACCAGGCAAATCTAAAAACTTGGAAAGGTATCGACCAAAACAACACCGTTTATTTCGGCTCCGGTCGAACTTGGGCGGCAACAGTTTCTTACCGATTCTAATCCCAATTAATATTAACACTACCCAAAATCCCGACCTTTCGTCGGGATTTTTTATCTTTGCAGTTAATCATTAAAAAATTAAAAATGGATTTCAATTTGATGCTCAATGCGCACCGTGGATTCGCCTACCTGATTCTTCTAACGACAGCAATCTTTATTGTCGCATTACTTTTGACAATGTTTGGCTACTCCGGAAAGATCACTAAACTCTTAAGAAAATCAACACTTTTCACGATGATTTTCTTCCACGTTCAGGCGCTGATTGGTTTGATAATGTTGTTTTTCTTTTCTCCCGGATTTAAAGCGGCAAAAGAAGCAGGAATATTAATGAAAGATGCTGTTTCAAGAAATACTTACGTGGAACATCCAACCGCAATGGTTATCGCGGCGGTTTTGCTGACCATCCTTAACAAGAAATTCAAAACCAGCGACAAACTCCAAATGGGTTGGGTAATCATGGCGGTAATCGCTTTGCCATTAATGCTTTGGGCATTCCAGTGGAGCCGACTTTTTGGAGCGTAAAAAATTCAGTTTGAAAATTTGAAATCGTTTGAAAAAGTTTGAGTCCAAAAAAAACATTCAAACTAAATCAAATAATCTCAAACACTATCAAACGATATCAAATATAACTAGGATATCAATCGAAATTTACCAGATGAAAATAGCAGTTGTAGGCGCCACCGGAATGGTGGGACAGGTAATGCTGAAAGTATTGGAGGAAAGAAATTTCCCAGTAACAGAACTAATTCCAGTCGCATCCGAAAAATCGGTCGGCAAGAAAGTTTCCTTCAAAGGAAGTGAATTCGAAATCGTTTCGATGCAGACGGCAATCGATATGAAACCGCAAATCGCGATATTTTCTGCGGGTGGAACAACCTCGTTGGAGTTTGCCCCGAAATTTGCAGAAGCGGGAACCACAGTGATCGACAATTCCTCTGCTTGGAGAATGGAACCCGATAAGAAATTGGTCGTTCCTGAAATCAATGCCGGAGTTCTGACAAATTCAGATAAAATCATTGCAAACCCCAATTGTTCCACGATTCAGTTGGTCATGGTGCTTCATCCATTAAACACGAAATATGATCTGAAGCGGGTGATTGTCTCCACCTACCAATCGGTTACTGGAACCGGGAAAAATGCAGTCGATCAGTTGAATGCAGAAATCGTTGGAAACGAGGACGTAGCGAAAGTATATCCCTACGAAATCTTCAAAAATGCGTTGCCCCAATGTGACGTTTTTTCTGACGACGACTATACCAAGGAAGAGCTCAAACTCATGAAGGAACCCAAGAAAATCATGGATGACGACACTTTCAACTTAACGGCGACTGCGGTTCGTGTTCCTGTTCAGGGTGGACATTCCGAAAGTGTGAATATCGAGTTTGAAAACGAATTCGATTTAGACGAGGTGAAGAAAATCCTTGCCGAAACTCCCGGAGTAGTGGTAATGGACGACGTGAAAAACAATATCTACCCAATGCCGCTCTATTCCGAAGGAAAGGATGAAGTTTTTGTAGGCAGAATCAGAAGAGACCTGTCACAACCAAAAACGCTAAACCTCTGGATTGTTGCCGACAACCTGAGAAAAGGTGCCGCAACGAATGCGGTACAGATTGCGGAATATCTGGTTGCCAATCAATTGGTTTAGAAATTGTTGTGTGAATTTATCTAAATTTTTAGAATTGGAAACTATAGAAATGAATATCATCAATGATTATTTTCTACTTTTAGAAAAGTTAAGTTCCGCTGGAAAGCTGGAACTTATTGAACGTCTCGTAAAATCCATAAAAAGGGAAAAATCTTCGGAAGGACCAACCGATGAAATTCTTAAAACCGAACCGGAAAATCTGACGAAGGAAGAACGAAAAAAACTTTTTGAAGCAGCATGTGGATCTTGGGAGTCCGAGAAAATCTTCAGACGAAATCATCAAGGAAATTAGGGATAGCCACAGATTCAGAGACAAGAAAATATCTTTATAATGAGTTATCTTTTAGACACCAATATTTGCGTTCACTATTTAAGAAACAAGTTTGATATTGCGAAAAAGTTAAATGAAATAGGTTTTGAAAATCTTTCAATCTCCGAAATAACTGTTTTTGAGCTTTGTTTCGGTGCAGAAAAAAGTGAAAATCCTGCTAAAACTTACCAAGGTGTCGATAATCTGATAAAAAGTTTAAATATTATTCCCATCAGAACGCTCATCACCGAAAACATCAAAGACTTCAAAAACATCCGAAACCTCAAAACAGATAACTGGATCCAAAGATAAACCCGCAATTTGCGGGTTTTTTTATTATTAGACGCTTCGAACAATTTATTTAAAACTTTCAAACTGTGACAGCAGAAAATCAAAATCCCTCGAAATCAAACTTTTCCTTTCAGCGAAATGTCGCAATTGTCGGGATCATCCTCTTCATCAGTAAATTAATCGCTTGGCATTTGACCAATTCCGACGCGGTGTTTTCTGATGCGATGGAAAGTATTGTGAATATCATCGCCGCTTTCATGGGACTTTACTCATTATACCTCGCGGCAAAACCGAAAGACGAAGACCATCCGTACGGACACGGAAAAGTGGAATTCGTAACTTCCGGAATCGAGGGCGCGTTGATTATTTTTGCCGGTGTCATCATCATCGTCGAAGCGGCGGATTCACTCCTACACGGTAACGAACCCAAAAAGCTCGACTGGGGAATCCTGATTGTGGCGGCAACTGCGGTCATTAATTATGTGATGGGTTATATTTCCATTAAGAAAGGGATTCGTGAAAACTCACAAGTTCTCCAAAGTTCTGGGAAACATCTGCAAAGTGATACCTTTACTACTTTGGGCGTGGTGATCAGTTTGATCCTGGTTTATTTTACCAAAATGTATTGGATTGACGCAGCTGTAGCACTTGTTTTCGGCGGATATATCATCTTCATCGGCTACAAAATTATCAGAACGGCACTGAGCGGAATTATGGATGAAGCCGACCTGGAAATGATTTCACGGCTTGCAAAATTTCTTGAGGAAAACCGCAAACCCGAGTGGATCGACATCCACAACATGAGGATCCAGCAACACGGAAGCGGCCTCCATATCGATGCACACCTCACTTTACCGTGGTATTATGAACTGAGAAAAGCCCACGAAGAAATGGAGAAAGTTTACCGGCTGATCGGCGAAAATACCGACAGAAGCGTCGAGTTCAATTTCCATTTGGATGACTGCAAACCCTTTTCCTGCGAAATTTGCCAGCTCTTTGATTGCCCGGTTCGGGAAAAACCTTTCGTAAAAAAAATCGAGTGGAATACCGCCAGTATTTCGCAGGTTCAAAAACATGATCTTTCGACAGAATAGCGCTGAAAAATTATGACAATTTCTGTCTTTTGAGGATTGCTTTACGGTAATAAAAAATCGGAATTATCAAAAGCAAGATAAGCGGTTGAATAACAAACCTCCTCATATAAAAGGAAAATAGATAGCCGATTTCGAACTTGGTATGAAGGCAATAGAGATAAAGCGTCAATGTTATCGCAAATACGATGAGCATTAATACAACCGCCTGAATAGTCCACTGTTTATTCTTAAAGATAAATTGTACAATGACTGCGGAAAAGAACAGGTTGAGTGCAAATCTGAAAAAATGGCTTACGATTAATGTTCCCCATTCAAACCCCGGAAAAGCGGCATTCTTATTTGATCTGTGAAAAAATTCCAGAAAAGGATCATAAAAAATTTTGTCTTCTAACATTCTCACGGAAATCAAGCCGAAAATCCCGAGAATTACCAGAAACCAATTAAGGATTTTCATCGCCCAAATTTTTTAATGCAAAAAACTTCACCCAGATCAGCCAAAGCAAAACTACGCTCCCGTAAATAATCGCTGGAAAAAAATAATCGTGCGCAATTTTTCCGTATTGGGGGTGCTTCAGCAGAACAATATTAAGACCTGTAATCCTTAACACATTCATCAGGTGTAGAAAAATAATTCCTGCAAAAGCAAAAACGAAAGTCTTAAATCCTTTGTAAAAAGCGAATACGAACGAAAGGAATAAAATAATAACCGACACTGCGTTGCAACCTTCCACCATTCGGGAAACATATTTTCCGCCCACATGGAACCAAGCGGTTTCCTCTTCTGGTTTTCCAGGAATAAGCTGACTTGCAAAACCCGCCTGATTTTGGCAAAAAACCACCTGATTTCCAACCCATTCGGAAACAGTATCGATCCCTTGATTTCTAAAACCGTTCAGATAAAACTGGTATCCCAAAACCAGCGCCACGTAGATGAGGACGAAGCGCAGGAGGATTTTCAGGACCGGTTTAAAATCTTGGAACATCCTGCAAATATAAACTTTTAAAAAAATCTATTTCACTATATTTGTACAAGTATGACCACTGAGAACGCCAAACTTTTTTTTGAGGAATTTTCCGTTTCTAAAGCGGAAGTTTTTTTTCAGTTGCCACAAAGCGGCTCGTCGAGAATCAATTTCGTGGCAGAAAGTTCCGCAAGAAAATACATTGTCACAGCTAACGAAAATCTTGCTGAGAATGAAAGCTTTTTTTATTTCTCTGAAGTTTTTTCCGGTTTAAATCTGAACACGCCAAAAATATTCAGGATTTCAAGTGACCGTAAAACTTATGTGCAGGAATTTTTAGGCGGTCATACACTTTCGGAGATTATTGAAAAGGAAGGTCTTTCTCTCAAAACTAAGAATTTAGTTAAAAAAACTTTGGAGCGGCTTTCTGAACTTCAAACTAAAACAAAAGACAAGATTGACTGGTCGAAAACCTTCGAATATGAACGTTACGACGAGTTCCCAATAACCAACGATCTTTTCTATTTCAAAAGTTTTATTGCCGATGTGCTCGAGTTACCGTACCACAAATCGACTTTATTGAAAGAGTTTAAGAAGCTCACCCAAATAATCGAAAAGCTGGAGCCGAAAGGTTTGATGATCCGCGACTTTCAGGCGAGAAATATCATGGTAAATGATAAAGATGTTTTTTTCATCGATTACCAGTCGGCGATGGAAGGTCCGCTGATGTACGATGTGGTTTCGTTTCTGTTTCAGGCAAAAGCTAATTTTCCCGAGGACTTTAGAAATGACATGCTCGAGCACTACTTTTCTTTGTGGAACGATGACCAAAGAGTTATTCAACTAAAAGAATCGTTGAACTACATCAAGTTGATCCGTTTTATGCAGGTTTTAGGAGCTTACGGATTCCGCGGAATTATTCAGCGGAAGAAACATTTCATCGCAAGTATCGATCAGGGAATTAGAAACCTTTGTCAATTGTCTGAGTCTTGGGAAGAAATGGCTCGATTTCCAGAATTAAAAAAATTAATTGCCAAACTCCAATCGAAAGAGACGACGGAAAAAATCTCCCAAATCATTAATAATTAATGCAATATGCAATGAGCTTAACTATCGAAATACACAGTTTTTCCTACAAGAAAGGAGGAATCCCAAAAGACAATTCCGGAAACGGAGGCGGTTTCTGCTTCGACTGTCGCGGAATTCTGAATCCTGGAAGAGTTGAAGAATACAAACTGCAAACCGGTTGCGATATCGGCGTTCAGGAATATCTGGAAAAAAATACCGAAATGCCAAAATTTTTGGAACTGGTGAAAAGTATCGTTTCCATCAACATAGACAATTATCTTTCACGCGGTTTCGAACACCTTCAGATCAACTTCGGCTGCACCGGTGGACAACACCGTTCGGTTTACGCCGCAGAAAAAACCGCAGCTTTTATCCGTGAAAAGTATCCGGACGTTACTGTAAAGCTTACGCACGACGAACAACCGCATTTAAATAATTAATAATGAAGAATTAATAATGAAAAATTTCAAAAACCCGATTCATCATTATTAATTTTTAATTATTCATTTTTCATTAAAAAATATGAAGGCATTAATATTCGCAGCCGGAAAAGGCACCCGATTGAAACCCTTTACCGATCATCATCCGAAAGCGCTTGCGTTGGTGAACGAAGTTCCGCTATTGCAAAGGAACATCAAATACCTTCAAAGTTTTGGGATCAATGATTTTGTGATCAACGTGCATCATTTCGGGGGACAGATTGTAGAATTTTTGAAGAAAAATGACAATTTCGGTGCGAAAATTGAAATTTCCGATGAAAGCCAAGAACTTCTCGAAACTGGTGGTGGATTGGTATTTGCTAGAAAATTCCTCGATTTTGATGAAGACTTCATCATTATGAATGCCGATATTCTCACCGACCTTGACCTGAATTTATTCATAAAATACCATTTAGAAAAAAAAGATTTTGCTACTTTAGCGGTTTCCGACCGAAAAAGTTCGCGGAAACTTCTCTTTGACGTGAAGATGATCCTAAAAGGTTGGCTCAATGTGGAAACCGGTGAACAGCGGCTTGCGGAATTCAACAAGGGATTCAAACCATTGGCTTTCAGCGGAATCCATTGTGTGAATCCCGAAATTTTTAGAAAAATAAAAAGGACCGGGAAATTCTCGATCATGGAAGAGTATCTAGATTTGATGAGGATGGAAAAAATTCACGGTTACGAACACTCCGCGCAACTGATCGATGTAGGAAGGCCTGAATCGGTGCTGGAAGCGGAGAAAATCTTTAAGTAAAAAATTATGGCAAAAATAAAACGAGGGAAAGGAACAACGAAAGCGGTTGCCGGAGATTTGCTTGAAATTGATCAAAAAATTCAAAGGTCGTTTAAGGAAAAAACCTGGGACGAAACGATTACGAAAGACAGCTGGATGGTTTTCAAAATCATGGCTGAATTTGTGGATGGTTATGAACGACTCGCCAAAATCGGACCTTGTGTTTCCATTTTCGGATCGGCACGTTTAAAGAAAACCGATGCTTACTATCAAGTTGCGGTAGATATCGCTGAGAAGATTACTGAAATCGGTTTCGGCGTGATCACAGGAGGCGGTCCCGGAATTATGGAGGCCGGAAACAAAGGCGCAAAAAAAGGCGGCGGAAAATCAATCGGTTTGAATATCGAGCTTCCTTTTGAGCAGCATTTCAATCCGTTTATCGACAAAGGTTACAGCATGGATTTCGATTACTTTTTTGTACGAAAAGTAATGTTTGTAAAGTATTCGCAGGGATTCATCGTTATGCCGGGAGGTTTCGGAACACTGGACGAACTGATGGAGGCAATCACATTAATCCAGACCAACAAAATCGGTCGGTTTCCGATTGTTTTGGTGGGCTCTAAATTTTGGAGCGGGTTGCTTGATTGGTTCAAGGACACCCTTCTTGCCAACGGAATGATTTCTGAGGAGGATCTGAACCTTTACCGAGTGGTAGATACTGCCGAAGATGCAGTTGCGCACATCAAAGCTTTCTACGATAAATACACGGTGAATGTAAACTTCTAATTGGCATCATATTTGAGAATAATCTTATACAAATTAAAGAGATGAAAAAATTTTTACATATCATAGGAATTTTAACATTGATCATAATGATGAGTTTTTCAGTAGCAGATTTTTATTCTTCGATGACGAAAGTGGATTATGTGGAAGGAAGCAAAACGCTGAAGTTTACCACAAAGATGAATACTTCACATATTTCCGACGCGATTAAGATCAACCCAAACACCGCCGGATTCGAAGCTGAAGTGAAAAAATACGTGAACAATAACTTTGACCTCTATGTCAATGGAAACACGAAGGTGCTCACTTTTACAGGGAGCCAGGTCAATGGTGAATCCGTGTGGGTTTATTTTGAATCAGGCGGAGTAACCGACATCAGTACCATCAAGATTAAGAATACGATTCTTTTGGGCGCGTTTCCGAAACAGATTAATTTGGTGAACATCGCTTATAAAGGAAATCAGAAAACGATGAACTTCCAGCGAGGAAAGGAAGTGAACGAGGTGAGTTTTTAAGTAACAATACAAAAATAATGAATCCGTCTTGGCAACAAGGCGGATTTTTTCGTTGGTAGGTTTTCGGGAACGCTTTTACACATTCCAAAATTCACGGTCGAGACTTCGGTATTGAATTGCCTCTGAAATATGTGCAGAATTTAGGTTCTCGGCGGCTTCGAGATCGGCGATGGTTCTCGCCACTTTCAGAATACGGTCATAAGCTCTTGCGGAAAGATTTAACTTTTCCATCGCATTTTTGATGAGGTTCTGGGAATCTTCGGTGAGTTCGCAATACTTTTCGATATCTTTCGGTCCCATTTGAGCATTATAATGAATTTCTGAATCTGCATATCTCTGAGTCTGAATTTCTCTCGCTCTCAAAACTCGTTTCCTGATTTCATCGCTGGTTTCGCCCTTTCTTTTATCGGTCAAATGTTCGAACTCAACTTTTTGAACCTCAATGTGAATATCAATTCTGTCGAGAAGCGGTCCGGAAAGTTTGTTCATGTACCGCTGCATTTCAATTTGTGAGGAAGTATTATTGGGATCGTCGGGGAAATATCCGCTCGGACTTGGATTCATACTTGCGACCAACATAAAACTTGCGGGATAGTTCACGGTAAATTTTGCTCTGGAAATCGTGACTTCGCGATCTTCCAAAGGTTGCCGCATTACTTCGAGAACGGTTCTTTTAAATTCCGGCATTTCATCCAAAAACAAAACGCCGTTGTGCGCCAAGGAAATTTCCCCCGGTTGCGGATAACTTCCGCCGCCAACCAATGCAACATCTGAAATCGTGTGATGTGGACTGCGAAAAGGACGAACCGTCATCAATGAAGTTTCTGCACCGATTTTTCCAGCTACGGAATGAATCTTTGTCGTTTCTAATGCTTCCCTTAAAGTTAACGGTGGCAAAATACTGGGAACCCTTTTTGCCAACATTGTTTTTCCACTTCCGGGAGGTCCGATCAGGATGATGTTGTGACCTCCTGCTGCTGCGACTTCCATCGCTCGTTTCGCAGTTTCTTGTCCTTTAACTTCAGAAAAATCGTTGGGAAAATAATTGATTTTGTCTTGGAATTCCTTTCTCGTATCGATTTCGGTTCTTTGTAAAGGAACTCCGTCATTAAAGAAATCGATCACCTCCTGAATATTTTCTACACCATAAACTTCAAGCTGATCGACGATGGCTGCTTCGCGAACATTCTGTTTAGGCAAGATAATTCCTTTAAATCCTTCTTCTCTCGCTTTGATCGCGATGGGTAGAACTCCTTTTATCGGAAGCAAACCTCCATCCAGAGAAAGCTCCCCCATAATAATATAATCGCTAATGTTTTCCGCCTTGATTTGTTCGGAAGCAACCAGAATTCCCAAAGCAATGCTCAAATCATACGCCGTCCCTTCTTTTCTGATGTCTGCTGGAGCCATATTGATTGTCACCTTTTTCCCGGGAATTTTGAAACCTTGATTTTTCAGCGCGGCAGAAATTCGGTAACTGCTCTCTTTGATTGCGCTATCGGGAAGTCCCACCACATGATAGCCAACTCCGGAAGTATCGACATTGACTTCGATTGTGATGGTTTGCGCAGAAACCCCGTGAATGGCACTCCCGTAAATTTTGACTAACATGGCACTGTGTTTTGAGTAAAATTAGGGAAAAATAGTGAAATTACTAACAAAATTTTTTTTGCAATTTTTTTTTGCAAATACACAAAACCGCTAAATATTAATTTTTGTAATTTTAACTCTTAAACAATTTTATGTGCAATTACATTTCATTACTTTCTGAAGCCCAAGAACTAGAAGAATATTTTGATGCTGAATATATTGGTGAGCCTTACCACAAAGAATTTAGAATAAATGGCTTTGCCAATCCCAAAGTTCCAATTATCTTAGATAGTGATACTGACCACATTATTGCTGCTGAATGGGGATTAATACCTTTCTGGAGTAAGAACAGGGATTTTCAAAAGAAAACTTTGAATGCAAGAATAGAGACTGCTGAAGAACTTAAAAGTTATAAAAACTCTGTGAATAACAGGTGTTTAATACTAGTCAATGGTTTTCATGAGTGGAAATGGTTAGATGAAAAAGGTAAGAATAAGGAACAGTATTTAATTAAAGTAAAAGATCAACCTATTTTTGCTATTGGTGGACTTTACAATATTTGGACAGATCCAGAATCTGGAAAAGATATACCTACTGTAACTGTTGTAACTACAGAAGCCAATGAGTTAATGGCTGAAATACACAACACTAAACACAGAATGCCTATTTTATTGAATAAACAGGTGCAATACAGATGGTTAGACGATATACCAATTCAAGATTTTGCATTTCCTAATTATGAGGCTGAATTAGAAGCAACTAATTTAACTCAGCAGAACAGCCTTTTTTAGAATCAAATCTTATTCAAAATTTCTTTAAATCCTAAAAGTGCAGATTCAACATTTTCTATTATATCTCCTGCCAATTCCTCAGGTTCAGGAAGATTTTCAAGGTCTGTAAGTGATTTGTCTTTCAGCCAGGTAATATCCAAAGAGGTTTTATCTCTTGCCATAAT
This sequence comes from Chryseobacterium suipulveris, assembly GCF_022811685.1. Taxonomy (NCBI): domain Bacteria; kingdom Pseudomonadati; phylum Bacteroidota; class Flavobacteriia; order Flavobacteriales; family Weeksellaceae; genus Chryseobacterium; species Chryseobacterium suipulveris. The sequence continues at coordinate 120,007 of NZ_CP094532.1, forward strand.
TTCATCATAAGAAAACTTTCTCCATCTTCCTTCTGGATTTTTTTCAGGATGGTAGGTTTCAGATCTTTTGAATCTGTTTTCTGGATTGTAGCATTTTACAAAATCTTCTAAATCTTCACTTCTGAGTGGATTTTTCTTTAAAGTATGATGCACATTTGTCCTGTAGTCATAAAACCAGATTTCCTGTGTATGATGTTCTTTACTTGCAGGTTTTGCATCCCAGAAAATAACATTGGCTTTTACTCCATTAGCATAAAATATTCCTGTTGGTAGTCTTAAAATGGTATGAACATCAGCAGTTTCCATCAATTTTTTTCTAACAGTTTCTCCGGCACCACCTTCAAATAATACATTATCTGGAACTACTACTGCTGCTTTTCCTGTAGTCTTAAGCATGGATTTTATATGCTGAACAAAATTTAACTGCTTATTGCTGGTAGTAACCCAGAAATCCTGTCTGTTATAGGTCAAATCATCTTTTTCCTGTTCTCCTTCTTCATTGGTAAAGGTCATGCTACTTTTTTTACCAAAAGGTGGATTTGCCAATACATAATCATACATTTCTCCTGAAGGAGCTACAAGACTGTCATTGGAAGAAATAGGTGAATCTGAATTAATATCTCCCACATTGTGCAGGAATAGGTTCATCAGTGCCAATCTTCTGGTATTGGCAACAATTTCATTACCATAAAAAGTTTTGAATTTCAGAAATTCTGCCTGTTCCTTATCTAATTTCTTTTCTGAAATATAATCATAAGCAGCCAAAAAGAAACCTCCTGTTCCACATGCAGGGTCTGCAATGGTTTTCATAGGTTCTGGCTGAACACATTGTACCATTACTTTTATTAAAGCTCTAGGTGTAAAATACTGTCCTGCTCCACTTTTGGTGTCTTCTGCATTTTTCTCCAAAAGTCCTTCATAAATATCTCCCTTGTCTTTTACTCCCATCATTACCCAATTTTCACCATCAATCATTTTGATTAATCTGTAAAGTTTGGATGGGTCCTGAATTTTATTCTGGCTTTTGGTATAAATCTGTCCCAACATTCCTTTTTCTGTGGAAAGGGTTCTGAGTAACTGAACATAAAAACTTTCCAGTTCTGCACCACTTTTGGAAATAAGGCTTTGCCAGTTACAGATTTCACCATTTTCTATTTCCTTGCCTGAAGTATCTTTTATTTTAGGAAAATCTATTTTCTTGTTGTAGGGTGGTTTGCTGTATTCATCTGCCATTTTCAGGAAAAGGAGATAGGTAATCTGCTCCAGGTAATCTCCATAACTTACACCATCATCTCTGAGGGTATTACAAAATGACCAAATTTTTGATATTACTTCACTGCTCATGATTATTTCCTTTTCTTTCTCTTATTAAAAAACTTTGTGTCAGGATACCTATCCTGTAACCACTCTTCAAACTCTTTTCTGCCTATGTCCATTGCTATAAAAGAAAATTCTAACTCTTCTTTCATTTTATCTGTAAGTAAAGATTCAAGTTCTGCGCAATACCCATTTTTACTATGTGCCTTGGTGTATAATTTATGGGTTGAAAAATGATGCTCCCCAAAACTTCTTCTAAATGAATGATTTTTGGTGTTCAACATATCATTAATTCTTTTTTTTAAACATCCACTTTCACCAACATAACCTAACTCACCATTAATGAAGAAACAGTAAACACCTGCCTCATTTTCTTCACAGGCATTTCTTCGCATTGTGATTTTTCTTCGGTTACTTTTTTCAAACAAAAAATCTCTAAGTGAAGAAAAATATTCTTCTCTAATTTCATCTGTAATTATTTGCCTGTGCTTCATAGTAATTTCCCTTCAAATGCTTTCTTTAAAATACTCTGCCTTAAAACTTCTGCCTGTTCCAAAGATTGGTTTATGGCTTCTTCCAGTTTATCTGCAACTGAAAACCTGGATTCTATTTCTGAAACAATTTCCTCTTGTACAGACAGAGGAGCTAATGGTAAAGGATAAGTTTTTAATTTTGTTCCATTAATATTGGATTGATTAACTCCAAATGTTTTAACTGAATCACCATATTCTCTTGCAGAGGCTGAATTAAGATAAAAAGTTAAGTATTTTGGATTAAGTATTTGTATATCATAATTTATCCTGATTAAGTAACCAGCAAATATTGCAGGTCTTTCTCCTTTGTAAATAGCAGTTTTACCAACTAATTCTGAGCTATTAGTTCTATTAAAAAGGACATCATTTTTCTTTAGAAGATATTTTTCTATTTCAGAATCTGTATCAGTATATACCAAATCCTCCCAGTCAAATTTGCCATTTTGTATGTTTCCCATCCTTAGCACAGGGATTTTCCCAAATTTCTTTGATTTTTCTGAAGAACCATATTCCACATTCTTGACAACATCTCCCAACTTCACCCATTTCCAACCCTCTGGAAGTCTGTTCTCTCCATATTCTAATTTAGGTTCTGCAACCTGTTGTATATTTTCCAGTTTTTCCTGGGTTAGTTTTCCTTCAAAGGCAGATTTTAAAACACTTTGTCTGTAGATTTTTATTTGCTTTTGGGCTGTTTTCAGGTTTTGTATGCTGTTGTCCAGTTCAGAAAAAAGTTCTTCTATTTTTTGTACTATGGCTTGTTGTTCTGGAAGTGGGGGAATTGGAATTTCAACTTCTTTTAAAACAGTTTGACTTATGTTCATTTGTGTTGCTCCTTTTCCCAATGAATTTAGATAAGCTCTTTTATAAAACAAAAAATAGAAAAGGTATTTATTAAACATAAATTCCTTCAAATTCTTTGTAAAGGCAATAGCCTGATTAGTAGCCAAGGGAATTTTATTAATTCCAAGCTTTCCTATGCTTCCATAAAGTGCAATAAGAATATTACCTGAAGGAACTATTTTTGCAGAACTATTTTTTAAACCAAGTTCTGTTATTTTTGTTTTGCTGCTTGAGATAAAATTGTCATTTAAATCACCAATAATTAACCAAGGAATATCACCTCCTTCATAATAATCCCTATTTGTTGATTTTGGAGTTCCACCTGAACCCCATTCAGATATTTCCTTTAATTTATTTACTTCCCAATGTTTAGGTAAACTTTTTTTCTCCATACTTCAATTAAAAAAAATTGGAACTGTTAAGGTTCCAATGTTTCTGCAAATTCCGAGAATTTCTGGTAATCTTCCTTCAGAATTTTTTCCTCAATTTTTTCAATATAATTCGATTCCTCTACTTTGAAAGGTATGTCTTCTTGTTTTTCTAAACTTTTCAGGTGGTTCAGCAGTTTTTCCTGTTTGGTGTTTTTTTCAGGTTTGTTGAAAAGCATAATATAGTTGCCTTTATGGTTTTTCGAAATCTGCTCTTTTGCAAATCCCTCAAGAGAATCTACGATGCTTCTGAACTCATAAATATGCTGCTTCACTAAATCTTCATTACTGTTAAAATCTACAAGCTGTGCAGCCATAATATTCCCATTTTTACTGATAAAGGAGACATTTTCTTTGGCAATAAGTGAGGGGATGAGTTTGGGATCCAGGTTATAATCTACATCTACTTTTTCGTAAATGGCTGATTTCTTCACATAACTTTTTACCTCATTATAAAAGTTTGTTTTCTTAAACTCTGGTTCAGCCATACTGATAAACTTCTGGAAAAGTTTTTCAAAGGTATTTTTGTTGAGTTCTCCTGAATAAGGTTTTGGAGCTTCAAACTGAAAAAGTCCCTGCGCATATTTGCTTAGGTAAGTGATGTATTCCTGCTTAAACTGATGGTTTGAATCAAAAAGTTTGTTTTCAACGAAATCATTATTGGCAATTGAAATTTGTTTTTTGATGGAGTTCAAAGAAAATTTCACCAGTTTTTCAAAAGAGGAACCTGCTAGTTTTTCAGCAATTTTGATCTTGTTTTCTGAATATTTTAAAAAGATATGTTTTTCAGAAACTCCCAACAATCCCAAACTAATCTTCTCGGAAGTAGTGGAATTGGTCTCTAAATAGATGATGGATAAGAAGTTCATTTTTTAGGTTTTAAAGGTAGTCTGGAGTTAACAGTGTTAATCAAAGATTGCATACGCAAATCTGAAAGAAGGAATTTTTCAATTCTATCTTTTAAGGTCTTATTAATCTTCCAACTCTCTGGAATGTTATGGAAAACATCATTTAAAACTTCTTTTAAGTTCACTTGGGAAAGCAAATTTATGAAATCTTTTGATATCTGCAACTGCTTGTTTTGGGGAATTCTTGATACTATTTGCTTAAATAAATCACTGCTAATCAGTTTATTATTTGCAGAGCATGGTAAAGTACCGCTAAAAATTCCAATCCTGTCAAATCCTCCAAAAATTGCACCATGATCAATAGGAACAAATCTTATTTTGCCATATTTTTGGTATGCAATAAGGTTATAATTTTCCTGTTTTCTGTCTGTATTTTCAACCCATAAATCAAAAATCGCAATGTGAATCAGGTCTTCAGGATTTTCAATTTGATTGAATAGAGTTTTGGTGCTGTAATTATTTATTTCAGATACTAATGATGCTTCTGCAATTTCTTTTGAACCCCAAGCAGTAACATTTCTTTTCCAACTTTTACTGTAACTAATTTTCTTGTCAATAATATTGGGTGGAATTTCTATGATTGCCTGTTCTGCGTGAGGCAACTTTAGTTTTTTCAGAATTTCTACAGCAACCATTTCATAAACAAGGAGGCATAACTCATCAGTTCTTAATGAATTCAGATATTTGGCAAAATAATTTGAGCCATCATTTGCCTGTACAAATAGAGGGCAATGTCCATCTGTATCAACCTGCTTAATCAAGTATTCTGCTGAGAGTTTTGGTATCATAACTACGCAACTAATACCTCATTAAGTTCATTAATAATCTCCTCAGTTTCTTCTCCAAATAATTGCCACATCTTACCTAAACCACCATATTCATTAAATGGAGTAAGGTCAAAATCTTCTCTGTCAATATGGAAACTGTTGGAAATATAGTCCTTCATCATTTTGAGCCAGGAAATCTGTTCTTCAGAAAACCTGTTGTGCTGACCTTCATTTTTCTTGAAAATCCATTTCTGGAATTTTTGGTCAACTGTTTTATCAAAAGGAGTGAGGGTTTCATCCAATCCTGCAATTTTTCTAACTAATGAAACCATTGCAGTAAGTTCATTTCTTGGTGAACCTTCTGATTTCTGTAATTTCTGGTAAGCTTCCCAAATCTTAAATGGAGCCAAAGTTGGCTGTTCCAGGATTAACTTATCATACAGTTCCTTAATCATTTTGTAGGTAAGTTCCCTTCTTCTGTAGGGCTGTGCATAAAAAAGTTCAAGTGCAGTGATTTCATCTTTATTTTTTTCTATCCATTCTTTGAAAGCATTAATTTTAGATTCTGCATCTTCTTTATGGTCTTTTACCCAACCAATATTGGTGGTTTCATCTATGTTGATGTTATCAATTATTTGGTCATATTTTTTTCTTACATCAACAATATAATCCCTTAACTCTGGTGAATGGAAAATAATTACTGAATTATCTATCAGTTCTTCATGTCTTTTCTTTATCTCTGCATCTATCTTATCTGGTGACTCTCCAATTAATTCTTCTTTGACCTGTTTTTCAATATTTTCTTTGGTGTCTGGGTCATGTGCATTGAGTAGTGCCTTTACCACTTGAGAAATATTCTTACCTTCAGCAAGTTCTGCAAACTTGCTTTTCTCACTCGCGTTAATCTGCTTATCCAGTCTGATTAACCTGTTGGCTAATGTAGATAGCAGTTCCTCTGAAGAATTATTGCCAATTGCAATATTATTCAGAATATCTTTCAGTGCCATTCCAGGTTTCTTTTCTAATGGTCTGGAATCTGTTTTATGAGAATTTTCAACGCCAATAGCATCTACAATTACAAAATGGTCTTTGGTGGTTTTCGCAGATGGTGTTACTTTCCTTAAATCATCCAAAGCAATAGTTCTTGTTCCTCTGCCTTTCATCTGTTCATAGTAACTGCTGCTTCTTACATCTCTCATAAACAGGAGAATTTCCAAAGGTTTTATGTCTGTTCCTGTAGCAATCATATCTACAGTGACTGCAATTCTTGGATAATAGTTATTTCTGAACTGGCTTAGAACTGATTTTGGGTCTTCTTCACTCCTGTAAGTTACTTTTTTACAAAACCTGTTTTCTTCACCAAATTCTTCCCTGACAATATCTATGATATCTTCTGCATGGCTGTCAGTTTTTGCAAAAATCAGAGTTTTAGGGATTTCAAAATCACCATTTTTATCTATTCTGTCAGGGAACATTGCAGGAACATTTTCTTTAAAAGCTCTGATTACTGTCCTTATCTGACTTGGGTTTACAATATCTTTATCTAGCTGATTTCCTGTATATTCCACATCTTCATCAATAGTTTCCCAGAATTTTCTTCTGGTCAGCCTTTCCCTCATATCTACATTTTCTCCAAATGAAATTTTACTGCCTTCTTTTGTAATTTTAGTTTCAATTGTAAACACATTGTAAGGCACTAAAACTCCATCTACTACAGCTTTTTCATATCCATAATCTGAAACTACATTTTGGTTAAAATACCCAAAAGTTCTTTTTTCAGGTGTAGCAGTTAGACCAACTTGAAATGCATCAAAATAATCTAAAACCTGTTTCCAAAGGTTATAAATACTTCTGTGGCACTCATCTATAACAATAAAATCAAAATATTCTGGTGGGATTTTCTCACTGTAAACTACAGGTAAAGGATCTTTACCAAACATGAATTCATTTGGATTTTTTTCCTCTGCACTTTCATCAAGCTCAGTACCTTTCAGAATTGAATACATCCTCTGAATAGTAGAAATATATACTTGGCTATCATCCGGAATAAAACTGCTTTTCAACAATGTCACTCCATAGAGTTCAGTGAATTTTCTGTTGTCATCATTGGGCTCATAAGTCATGAACTCTTGTTCTGCCTGTATTCCCAAGTTTCTGGTATCTACTAAAAAGAGAATTCTTTTTGCTTTTGAGTATTTTAGTAACCTATAGATAAATGTAATAGCAGTAAAAGTTTTTCCTGAACCTGTTGCCATTTGTATTAAAGCTTTAGGTTTTGCTTCTTTAAAAGATTTTTCAAGATTATTGATTGCATTAATCTGACAATCTCTTAAACCTACTGGAGAAAGGTCAGGTAAATCATGTAATTTTGTCCTTAAGCTTTTTTTGGAAAGCCATTCCTGCAAAGTTTCAGGTCTATAAAAAGAAAAAATTTCTCTTCCTCTTGGTTTTGGATCCAGATGATTGGTAAATCTTGTGATAGTTCCTGTGCTTTCAAAAACAAAAGGGAGCATTTCATTATTACAGTATTTCAGTTTTGCAGTAGCATAATCTGTAGACTGTTCTTCTACACCAATAAGCCTGTAACCTTCATCTTCTTTTTTTGCCTCAATAACTCCTACAGGTTTCCTGTTGATAAAAAGCACATAATCTGCGGGACCTACATCAGTTTGATATTCTCTTACAGCAACTCCTAAACCAGCATTAAGGTTTATATTCTTCTTGCCTTGTATAATCCATCCTGAAGCTCTTAAAAGGGCATCAATTTTATCTCTTGCAATTTGTTCAGGATTTTGGTTCACAGAAAATGGTTATTAGACAAAAATAGTTAAAATTGTTGAATAAAAAACAGCCCCAAAGTGGGGCTGCAATTAACTCAAAAACCAATGATAATCTGAATTACCATTGAGAGTTTTCTGAATACCCTTTGAGAATTCCAAAGCATTCAGATTTCTGTCAAGGAAAGTATCAATGAAAGATGATTTATTTGCCTGTGTGAACAATTTAAATACATCCCAAAGATTGATTCTTCCATCTTCTTTTCTGCAAAAATTCTAATGGATTTATCATCTTTAATGGTTTCTCCTTTGTATTGCCTGTAAATGTCCTCCACATTGAAATCTCTACCTTGAACCTTTAGAAATAAAAAAGCCTGATTAATTTCTTGTTTAATCAGGCTCAGTTGAGTATTAATTTGTGTATTGTCTGTATTAAAAGGAAATGCTTTCTGTTTTTGTGCATTCCAATTTTCAGGATTTATAAAAAGTCCTGTAGAGAACTCCTTTCTTAAATAATCTAATGTAATTCTACAGGTTAATGGACATAGATTATTAGAATTCATTTTTGATTTTCTTATATAAAATAGAATTTTCATTTTACTAGGATTAATCGTGGTTTGAATGGGACACCTGAAAAATAAATGGGACACCTAAAAGGACACCTCAAAAGGCATACTTTTAGGAAATTCAGTAAAATCTGTAGATTTTTTAAGAAAAGTTTGAATTACTCGTAAACCCTTATAAATAGGGTAGAATACAAACAAAAAACTTCAGATTTCTCTGAAGTTTTTCTCTTGAAAGTGGGTCCTGAGGGATTCGAACCCCCGACCCTCTGGGTGTAAACCAGATGCTCTGAACCAACTGAGCTAAGAACCCTTTCCCGTTATTTGATTTCTCAAATTTTGGTTCGGCAAATATACAAGGTTTTTTTATTTCTGCAAATTTTTTTCTAAAAATTCTCCCACTACAAAGTTGCTGCCGCCGATAAATATCATTTCACCTTTCTTAATATTCTGTTTTGCAGCGAGATAACCCGACTGCACATCGTCGAAGATTTTGTAAATTATTTTCGATTTTTTTAGCAAATCTTCGTAATCGGAGGGATGTCGGCCGCGATTGATCGCGGGTTTCACAAAATAAAACGTCGAGTTGGAAGGAAGGATTCTCAAAACCTCGTCGATTTTTTTGTCTTTCACGAATCCCAAAACGATGTGTTTGGCTTTCGGAATTTCGTTGAGTTGAGAAAAAACCATTTCTAATCCCGCCTGATTGTGTGCGGTATCGCAGATAATGAGCGGATCTTTTGAAAACTCAAACCAGCGGCCGATGAAGCCGGTGTTTTTGTGAACATTCAGAAGTCCTTCTTTTAAATGACTATCGGCGATCTCTACTCCGATTTTCCGCAGTTCCTCGACGATCGCCACTACAACGCGGATGTTTTTTTCCTGATAATTTCCTTTGAGATCAGATTTTAAGTTGGTCTTTATTAAAGTGGCATCAATAAAAGTGGTATTTCTTTCCTTCGCGGTTGCTTCAATGATTTGCTTCACCATCTCGTTTTCATCTCCTGAAATGATCGGAATATTTTCTTTGATAATCCCAGCTTTTTCCTTTGCAATTTCCTCAATCGTGTTTCCTAAAATATTCTGGTGGTCGAGCTGCACGTTGGTAATCGCAGAAACCAAAGGTTTGATGATGTTGGTAGAATCTAACCTGCCGCCTAAACCGACTTCAATGATGGCGAAATCAACTTTTTGCTGTCGGAAGTATTCAAAAGCCATCACGGTCGTAAATTCAAAAAAAGAGGGACGGATTTCTTCGGGAATATTTCTGAGTTTTTGGATGAATTCATAGACAAACTCTTTGTCACAGTTTTCTCCGTTTATTTTGATTCTTTCGGTGAAATCGATGAGGTGCGGAGAGTTGTAAAGTCCAGTTTTATAACCGGATTCCTGCAAAACCGACGCGAGCATATTGCTTGTGGAACCTTTTCCGTTGGTTCCGCCGATGTGGATGGTTCTGATCTCGTTTTGCGGGTTCCCGAAATACTCACAGAGTTTGGTAATGTTCTGAAGTCCCGGTTTATAAGCTTTCTGCCCGTCGACCTGGTAATTCGGCATCTGCACGAAAAGCCATTGGATTGCTTCCTGATATTGTTCTGAAGTCATAGAGCAAAATTAAATCTAAAAGAATTGACAACAAAATTTTGTTTTATATCGCTCGCTGAATTAGCAATGACAGCCAAAGAAAATCCTGATTAATTGATCAGTGTAGATTTTTTCCAAAGTACCAGTAAATATTCTATTGTATTCCGAATGTGGAAGAAATCGTGAACTGCGCCCCGACCTGAGTGGAGCTCTTTTTGTGAGGAGGAACGACGAACAAAAAAGCGGGAACGGAGGGCGGAAAAAGGCGCCCAAATATTAAAAAGTAATCCTGTAAGTTCCTGTAGATGAGGTATTTGCTTTTTCGGCTTTCACGTATCTTTTCACCCATTCCACGGAAGTCGAAACCACACAATTGTCGGAAACGCCGCCTAATCGCCGCGCAGAAACCACGTTTCCGGCTTTGTCCACGGTATAGCCGATACTGATAGTTCCGCTTGCAGTGCAGTTGTGCGACGGTTGTGCGCCGCCTCGACCCATCGTTCCGGGAATGAAGCCGATCAAGTTCCTGTCAACACCGATTTTGCTGTCTCCATTGGAATCGCCACCGAGCGGATCACCTGCATTTCCGGTAGTTCCGCTGGTTCCCTGAGTTCCGGTTTTGGTACCTCTTCCTTTGATGAGGTTGCCTATCGCGGCAGTTCCTTTTCCGTCGCCTGTTCCGGTGTTGGAATTGGGGGTGGTTGCTTTGGAAGTGGCAGTTTTGGTTGTCGTAGTTTTAGTGGGAGTTGCTTTTGCGGTGGTTTTGGTTTCGCTTACTTTTTCAACTTTCGGTGCGGAAACTTTGGTATTGCTTCCGGTAATGATTTTTTCTTTGGCAGGTTTTGCGGGTTCGGTTACAAGTTCGGGATTTGCTTCCACGACTTTTTCCTGTACCGGTTCGGGAACGGTGATGTCGGCGGTTGCTGCCAAACTACCTTCCTGGTTTGCAGGTTCTTCCGGATCAGCACCGTTTTGGTTGTCGCCGAAATTAATGAGCATCGTTGTAATCTGCTCTGGTTTGTGGATGGTTTGCGTGAAGGTGTAGAAAAACATCAGCAGAAAAAGCAACAGCGCGACCAGAAAAGTGATGACTGCACTTTTCGTTTTGTCTTTTTTCTCGTTTCTAATATGCTGAGCTGCGTATTCCATTTATTCTGTCTGTGTCGTTGCAATCGCCAGATTGTATTTATGAGTTTCCGCAATTCCCATCACAAAAACCACATCTTTGTGTTTGGTGTTTTCGTCTGCACGGATGGTGAACGACGGGTTGCTCTCGTTTTTCAATGCGTTGACCAGATAATTTTCCAGCTGGTCTTTAGCAATTTCTTTATCGTTTACAAAATACTTGCCGTCTTCTTTGATGGTCACTGTTGACGGATCCTGAACGCTCGGATTCGAGGCGTCGGCTTTCGGAAGCTTCACGTCGATCGCGCTTTGCGAAATTGCAGAACTGGTGATCATAAAGAAGATCAGCAGCAGGAAGATAATGTCCGTCATAGATGCCATACTGAATTCGGCGTTGACTCTGTTTCTGCGTTTTAGTTCCATTGCAAAATTTTGTTTCAAGTTCCAAGTTCCAAGTTTGTGGCAAAAATTCACCATTGACTTCCGAAGGAAAATTCACCATTCACATTTGTTTTCTTGGCCCTTTTTCCTTGGCTCTTGGTCCTGTTTCTTTTCCCCTGTTTCTTGTTTCTTCTTTAAAGCGGTTTATTCAAAGTATCCAAAAATTCATTCACGTGCGTTTGGATTTTCAGAACCAGTCGGTCCACATTCGTAACCAAAAGGTTGTAAAAAAAGTAGGCGGGAATTCCCACAAATAGTCCGACTGCGGTTGTCGCCATCGCCGTGTAGATTCCCGACGCTAGAAGTTTTGGACTCACCGCACCTGTAACATTTGAGATTTCAAAAAACGCCATAATCATTCCGACCACCGTTCCCAAAAATCCCAACATTGGAGCCGCTCCCGATGCGGAAGCCAAAATGTTCAGGTTTTTTTCGAGTTTGGAAACCTCCAGTTGTCCCTGGTTCTGCATCGCATTCGAGATATCGGAAATAGGTCGCCCGATTCTTGCCAAACCTTTCTCGATCATCCTTGCTTCGGGCGAGTCGATGGTTTTGCAGTAATCTACTGCGGTCTGGATTTTACCTTCCTGCACGAAATCTTTAATATTTTCTAAGAAATTTGGGGTTTCCTTGGATGCTCTCTTGATGAAGAAATACCGTTCCAGGAAAATATAGAGCGCCACAATCCCGGTAAGGAAAATCGCGACCATAATCGTGTTTCCGATGATTCCGCCGCTGAAGAGGATTTCCCAAAGAGAGAAGACGTGTTTTTCGGTTGTGGTATTTACAACCTGAGTCGGTGTCTGTAAAAACATTTTTTAGTTTTTGGTATTAAAAATTAACGGCAAAATTACCTTAATATTATCGAATTTAAGGGAGATTATTCAATAAAGTTTGTGTCGGGAAATGATCAGTCTTCCTCGATTACAATTTCGTCCTGCTTGAAATTGCATTTCAGTTTGAAGGGAATCGGCTCGTCGGAACCTGTGTAGAAATCGTCGATATTTCCTTTCCAGGAAAGCTGCAGCTCGCCGTTTTCATCATTTTCAAAGGTGAGTTCGCTGTCGTAAAGATAGGCGTCTTCATCATCGAAAACGTCAACATCGGTATAGGTTTCTTCTTCCGAATCATTGATTGTGAAAGTCTTTCCTGCAATCTCGGCATCATCAATCGGGAAATCGAAAACGTTCAGCGAGATTTGCGGAAAGTTGTAATGCAGCGAGTCGTCATCCACGTGATCCAGCGAATCATCGGTGATGACCTCTACCTCGAGAAAATGTTGCTTATTGCTGTAAACCGCTTTGCAGTAAGTGCTTTTGATGTTGTATTTAAGGGTTTCTTCGGGGTGATAGATTTTTAAAATCCCTTTCATTTCTTCAGAAAAAAGTGTGTTAAATGTTTGATAATTAAACTGGTTGAACAAAGATAGAAAATAGATTGAAAGTGAAAAATTTTTTTGGTTTTTTTTCGTTTCAACGTTCGCTGCGTAAAGTGAACACATTGAATTTCTAAAACCACAAAAGGAGCAAAAGACTTATTCTTAAAAATTGTGTTTTAAGAGCAGCGCATTATCTGCATAGTAGAAACAAAAGAAAAAAGCGAAGATTTTTTTTGAACTTTTACTTGTTTTTTTTTTTGTTAAGATTATGATGCATAAGAACAAACCGATATCTCGAAACTTTATTTTAATTTAGCACTTCAAAATTTCTACAATGAGAAACACTGCTCTGAAAAATATCGTTATTCTGTTTGTTGCCGTGCTTTTTGTGATGGGCTGTAAGAAATCTGATTCGCCGCTCACCAAGGTAACACCTGTGGAACTGGATTCGATCGCGTCAAACTATTACGAACAATACCTGAAACTTTATCCGCTCGAAGCTACTGCTCAAGGTGATTTGAGGTATAATGACCAGTTGCCGATCAATATTGACAAGGATTTTATTTCGGGTGAAATCAGCTTTTACAATTCTGTTCAGAACCAGCTGAAAAAGGTGGACTACAAATCACTCAGCGACGACCAGAAAACGGTTTACGACGTTTTAGACTATAATTTAAAGGATAAGATCGAGCGCTATGCTTATCATCCTGAATATATTCCGTTCACGCAGTTTGGCGGTTTGCCTCTGGATTTTCCTTTGTTGGGAAGCGGAAAGGGAAGTCAGCCCTTTAAAACCGAAAAAGATTATGACGACTGGCTGAAAAGAGTTGAAAAATTCCCAGACTGGATGGATGCCGCGATTGAAAACTTCCGCGAGGGAATGAAGGCGCAATATGTTTTGCCAAAGAAACTGGTGGTGAAAATGATTCCCCAAATGAAGGCGGATGAAATCACAACTGCCGATTTCGAGAAAAATATTTTCTACGGACCGATCAAGAATTTCCCCAAAAACTTTACTGCCGCTCAAAAAGATAAGTTCAAGGTTTTGTATAAAGACATGATTTCCAAGAAGATTATTCCGAGTTATACGAAAATGGGTAATTTCCTTGAGACCGAATATCTCCCGAAAGCGAGAGAATCCGATGGAATTAATGCCTTACCAAAAGGAAACGAGGTCTATAAATACTACGTGAACAGCTGGACTACCACAGGAAAAACCCCTGAAGAAATCAACCAAATTGGATTGCAGCAGGTTGCAGGTTTAAGGAATGAAATGGAAAAAGTGAAACAGCAGGTTGGTTTCAACGGAACTTTGGAACAGTTTATTACTCACGTAAAAGAAGATCCGAAGGCGATGCCCTACAAAACCAGCAAAGAAGTTTTGGATGCGTTTAATGCGATTCTCAAGAAAATTACGCCCACTTTGAAAACGATGTTTACGGTGACGCCGAAAACGCCTTTCGAAATCCGCCAAACGGAGAAATTCCGTGAAGCGACCGCAAGTGCGGAATACGTGGTAGGAACTCCCGACGGAAAAAGACCAGGGATTTTCTACATTCCGCTCCCAAATCCTCAGAAATTTAATGTAACCTCTGGAATGGAGTCGCTGTTTCTGCACGAGGCAATTCCCGGCCATCATTATCAGATTTCCCTGCAACAGGAAAATACCGCGCTTCCTAAATTTATGCGTTTCGGCTGGTTCGGTGCGTACGGTGAAGGTTGGGCTTTGTATTGCGAATCGCTCGGAAAAGAATTCGGACTATACACCGATCCTTACCAAAAAATGGGATCTCTGAGCGATGAAATGTTGCGCGCAGTGCGACTTGTTGTCGATACCGGAATCCACACAGGAAAAATGACGAGGGAAGAAGCCATCCAATACTTTATGAGCAATATTGCCTATGACGAAGCTGCCGCAACTGCCGAGATCGAGCGTTATATGGCGATGCCGGGACAAGCGTTGAGCTACAAAATCGGTGCGCTGAAAATTCGTGAGCTCCGCGACAAGTATCAGAAACAGCTGGGATCGAAATTCAGTTTGGCAAAATTCCATGACGAACTTTTGAATCAGGGATGCCTTCCTTTGGATGTTCTTGACCGAAAAATGGAAAACTGGGCGAAAAGGCAGTAACGGTTTTTTTTAAGCTTTTATACGATCTGTTTCCTTTTGATAATAAAAAATTATCATAGGTTTTATTTTTAAATATTAACCAAATTTAATTTATGGTTAAAATATTGTCAACAACTTCGCAAAATTTTGTTGGTTGTATAAGTTTTTTCATTACCTTTACTCTCGTTAAAAACCAACACAATTCGAACATATGTTAGAAGTTTGAATTTGTGGAGGTATGCAATTGTTTTCTTGAAAAACAAGACAAAAAAAACTATGGAAATATTGGTGATTGATGACAACAGAGAAATCTGTGAGCTCATTCGAAACATTCTGCTCGCTGAAGATTACTCGGTGCAGTCGTGCTGTACTCCGGAGGAATTTGAGGACGCGCTTAGAGACGACAAACCGCAGCTCATCATTACCGATATGCTGATGTCGGGTTTCGACGGGCGTACTTTGGCGAAAAGCATCAAGGCAAATCCCAACACTTCCCATATTAAAATTATGCTGATGTCTGCTCATCCCGATGCCGCGAATTTCTGGGAGACAACCAGAGTGGATGCATTTCTCGCAAAACCTTTCGAAATTGATGATTTGGTTGAGAAGGTTGATCATTTATTGCGAACCAGTTAGCGGTCGAAAAGCATTTTGGTAAGAAAATCTTTTTCGCCGTTTCCCCTTGCTGGTGAATATTCCCGTCCGTAAAAAATAATCTGCAGATGTACCTTGTTCCAAGTGTGTTCGGGGAAAAGTTTCTTGGCGTCATTTTCAGTTTGCACCACATTTTTTCCCTCTGTAAGTTTCCATTGCTTCATTAGTCGGTGAATGTGCGTATCGACGGGAAATGCAGGGAATCCAAACGCCTGACTCATCACGACCGATGCAGTTTTATGACCAACTCCGGGAAGCGCTTCCAGTTCTTCGAAAGTTTGTGGTACAATTCCGTCGTGCCTTTCGAGAAGCAGTTCCGACATTCTTTTCAGATTTTTTGCTTTCTGGTTGGTTAAGCCGATTTCCTTGATCAGTTCGCGGATTTCCTCAAATTCAAGTTGCGCCATTTTTTCGGGAGTGTCTGCAGCTTCGAAAAGTTTTGGGGTGATCTGGTTCACTTTCTTGTCGGTGGTTTGAGCAGAAAGCGCCACTGCGACGAGTAGGGTAAACGGATCTTTGTGGTCAAGCGGAATCGGAGTTTCGGGATACAGTTTTTCCAGCTCCTGAAGAATAATTTCCGCTCTTTGTTTTTTGGTCATTTTAAAAGTAACTTTACACAAAATTAAGAAATATGCTTAAAGTCGGCGACCAACTCCCGGAATTCGAATTGCTCAACCAAGATGGAGAACCTGTGAAATCATCGAAATTTATAGGTAAGAAATTAGTGGTTTTCTTTTATCCGAAAGCAAACACACCCACCTGTACCGTTGAAGCGTGCAATCTCAACGACCATATTTCGAAACTGAAGAAGGAGGGATTTCAGTTGGTTGGGATTTCAGCGGATTCGGTAAAAAGACAGAAAGGTTTCCACGAAAAGTTTGGATTCAGGTACGACTTGCTCTCGGATGAAAACCACGATGTCTTAAATAAATTCGGAGTGTGGCAGGAAAAGAAAACTTTCGGCAAAACCTATATGGGAATCGTTCGCACTACTTTTCTTTTTGATGAAAACGGAATTTGCACGAGAGTTATTTCTGATGTGAAATCAAAGATAGCCGCAGAACAAATTTTGGAAAATGTACACTGATTTTATGTGCCACGAATGCACGAATAATTTTTTGTGAATTAACTCCGTCGAATCTTCGATTTCGTGGCAAATCATTCTGCGCAACCACCGAAATCTGCGAGAATAATAAACCGCAAAGAATTATTTGAATTTTTCTTTTTCTTAAGATGGCAAAGTCTAATCCGCTAAAGCGAATTGATGAACCAGTCGCTTATTCAGCGGATCTATCCGTAATCTTTGACTAACTCAAATTTGCGTGTTGAAAGAAAATCTTTGCGGTAATTCTTAGAAAACCATTCTTACATTGACTCCGTCGAATCTTCGATTTCGTGGCAACCTATGAAAGCATTCTTTTCGCTTTTCTCACACCTTCCGCCAAAACATCAATTTCCTCAAAAGTATTATATACCGCAAAACTCGCCCGAACCGTTCCCGCAATATTGAAGAAATTCATAATCGGCTGCGTGCAGTGGTGACCTGTTCGCACGGCGATTCCCAATTTGTCGAGAATCATCCCTACATCAGACGAAATCCCAATTCCTTCAAGGTTAAAGGAAACAACGCCCGTTCTTTTTGCTTTTTCGCCGTAGATTCTCAAACCCTCAATTTCCAGTAGTTTTTGTTGGGCATAATCCAACAAGGCGTTTTCGTGGTGCTGAATCTGTTCCTGTCCGATCTTTTCCATAAAATCAACTGCAGCTCCCAACGCGATATTTCCGCCAACGTTCGGAGTTCCTGCTTCAAACTTAAAAGGCAGATCTGCATAAGTCGTTTTTTCGAAAGTACAGGTTGCAATCATTTCTCCGCCGCCATGGAAGGGTTGGATTTTTCTTAGGATTTCTTCCTTTCCATACAGAATCCCAGTTCCCATCGGTGCATACATTTTGTGTCCCGAGAACACGAAGAAATCACAATCCATTTTTTGGACGTCGATTTTCATGTGGGGAACCGACTGCGCTCCGTCGATCACGACCAAAGCGTCGGAATTTTTTCTGACTTTCGAAATAATCTCTTCAATCGGATTCACCACTCCCAAAGCGTTGGAAACCTGGTTCACAGAAACAATTTTGGTTTTTTCGTTCAGGTTTTTATCTAGAAAGTCGAGTTGCAGAATTCCGTTTTCGTCCATTGGGATTACCTTCAGTTTCGCACCAGTTCTTTCGCAGAGCATTTGCCAAGGAACGATGTTCGAGTGGTGTTCCAAATGAGAGATGATGATTTCGTCGTTTTTTTTAACCAAATTCGTCAAAGAGTAGGCGATGAGGTTCAAACCTTCGGTTGTTCCTTTGGTAAAGATAATCTCGTAATCATTTTTGGCATTGACAAACCTTTGGATTTTTCTTCTGGAAACTTCCATTTCCTCTGTTGCCAACTGGCTCAAAGTATGGATTCCGCGGTGAACATTGGCGTTGATTTCTGTGTAATATTTCATCCAGCTTTCAAAAACCGAAACAGGTTTCTGCGATGTCGCTCCATTGTCGAGGTAGATCAGAGGTTTTCCGTTGACGGTTTGGTTGAGGATTGGGAATTGGCTGCGAATATTTTGTAGGTCGAACATTTCTCTTATTTAGAATGGTTCAAATTTACAAAATTAAAAATTGAATTGCCATTGTTGTTTTTGGTTTTGAAATAACAAAGGAAGTTGGACGATGATACTTTGTTTTTATTGTAATATTTACCGCAAAGATTTACACCTATACTTATATATTAAGGAGGCAAAGTTCTATTCGCAGCCGCGAATTGATGAAGCGTGGAAAGAGCACGCTTCATAAAATCTGCTTGCAGATTAATTCGTTGCTAACTTAATAGTGGGAAGTATAGCATATAAATCTTTGCGATTATTTTAAATGTCTTAATTTTAGATTTGAAAAATACTTATTCAGAATGCCTCAAAATTATCTTTAAAAAATAAATGACAGAAAACGAACTTTCATATCTGATAATTGGAGCAGCAATCGAGGTTCATAGAAAATAAAGCGGTAACGGAAGTGCATTCGATTGATTTTCTGTGTGTTAAAACCTATCTGAAATTGTCAGGAATGAAATTGGGACTTCTCATCAATTTCAACACTCCACTTCTTAAAGATGGGATTCATCGAATCGTCAATAATCTGTAAACTTCTTAATTTCTTCAGTTAGAAAAAAGAGTAATTTCTACCGCAAAAATTTTTTTACATCATCAATAATTCTTCCCCACCTCATCAACAATAAATCCCACCTGAACTGGTCTTCCTTTTGCGTCTTTCGGCTGGTTTTTGTAGGTTCCTGTTCGCACGATGACCATTTGTTTTTCGGGAACGACGATGATGTACTGTCCATAAAGTCCCCAAAAATAGTAGTGTTTCACCACCGCATCATTGTTGATCCAAAGTCCCATTCCGTAAGCTCCGTTTGAAAGCTTGGTCGGAGTTTGCATCGCAGTCAGGAAGTTTGGATTGATCACCTGGCTTTCGCCCGATTTTCCGTTATCGAGGAACAGTTGCCCAAGTTTTGCAAAGTCCCGCGAGTTCGACTGGATGCAGCAAAAAGTTTTCTCCATTCCGTTGTCGTCTTTGGTCCACTCTGCGTTTTGCTCCATTCCGAGCGGTTTCCAGAGTTTTTCTGAAGCATATTCGGCGATGGGTTTGTTCACGGCTTTTCGCAACGCAAAACCCAAAAGTTGGGTACTTCCGCTTTGGTATTCGAATTTCGTTCCCGGTTTTTCCTTGAAACCGCAAAGGAAAACAGCTTCTGCCAAAGATTTTCCGTAGTACGCTTTCGCATTGGGAAGGAAAGGGTTTTTGTAGTTTTCGTCCCAGTTCAGTCCAGCTTCCATAGCCGCCAAATCGACGAGTTTCAGGTCTTTCCCGAAATCAACATTTTTATAGTTCTCGTAGAAATCAGAATATTTTTCATCAATGGACTTTATTTTTTCATCCTCAATCGCTTTTCCTGTAAGCAGCACAGTTACCGCTTTCGCCATTGAAAACGAGTTGGTTTTGGAGTTCTGGTTGTATCCGTCCCAATATTCTTCATGCAAAAGTTTTCCGTTTTTAATAATGATGAACGACGCCGTTTTTGACTTTTTTAAATCTTCAACTAAATCTTTCGGTAAAGATTTTTTGTTGTACAGTGAATCCTTTTCCCAAGGTTTCGGATTTCCTTTGACGATAAGGTTTGAAGGGAAATATTTCCCGTCATCGATCGTTGATCCCGTTTCCCCACGAAGATACGTTTCACGGATTCCCTTAAATAGATAATCGTATCTGAAAGTGTAAGCAAGTGCGATCAGCAAAGCGATTGTAGCAAGAAAACCCTTTAGAAGTTTTATGGTCATTCAACATTAATTTTAAACAAATATAGCATTAAAAACAAATGCGTAAACAATTACTTTACGTAAATACTGTGACCTTAATGCTATTAAAGATTTTCGGTTTCATAGTAAAGAAGCTCCTCTTCATCGTTTGGTAATCGGACAGTTTTTTGAAATTTCAGTCCGAGCTTTTCGATGAGTTTCTGTGAAGAGATATTTGCTTTTGTGGTAATGGCGGAAATCTTTTTTAAGCCAAACTCTTTGAATCCGATTTCCATCAGTTTTGACGCCGATTCATAACCGTAACCTTTTCCCTCAAATTCCGGCAGAAAAGAAAAACCGATATCGTGAACTTCCAATCCATCACGCTCGAAAATTCCTACGCCGCCGATTTTTTTGTTGCCATCTTTCAGAACGATGAGGTAGTTTCCAAAGCCAAGTTTTTCAAGTTGAGGAAGAAATTTTTCTGTGATATACTTTTCCGCATCGTGCACGGTTCGGATTTTTCGGTCTCCGATAAACTCAATAAACTTCGGCGAGTTGTAGAGCTCATAGATAAATTCTGCGTCGTCGGTTGACATGGGTTGCAGCAAAAGCCGTTCGGTTTCGATGGTCTGTTTTTTCATTAAATTCCTTTTTTTCCGGCGAGAATCATCTCGATCATTTTCACTTTTCTGTTTTCTCGGGTTTCAGGTTTCTTGGCTTCCTCGATCCAGCGGATGTATTCCTTTCGGTGGGTGTAGCTCATCGCGTCGAAAAGTTCTTTTGCGTCTGTGTTTTCATTAAAAACAATCTTCACGTCATCAGGAATGGTGACAATTCTTTCCTCTTTGTCTTCCCAAAGTTTCACTGAAACGGTGTCTCCGAAAGATTTTCCTAACTTTTTTCTCGCTTCCTGGGTTAAACCTAAAATATGACAATCAAAATTCATTTTTGCCAAACTTCCGCGGTATTCCACTTTACCGTCGAAAACGGCCTTGATTTTAACATGTCCTTTTTTCCCGAAGATTTCCGGTACTGAGAATGGGAATTCCACAAAAGCGGCATTCATGGTTCCGTTTTGTAAAATTACGGCTTCGAATGAAAAATAATCCTGTGTCATCTCTAACTGATTTCGATTTCAAAATTAATGATTATGGCACAGAAATGGGTGGAAGTTCAAAAATTTATTTTATGAAAAAAGCATTTTCAGTGATCGTGTTTTTGATTGGGATTTTCTTTCTACAAAACTGTTCAACTAATAATTTAGTTTCAGAAGAAATCAACCGACAATGGATGCTGATCGAGTTCCAGAATTTCAGCAGAGACTTGATGGTGAAAAACCGCGCGCAGATTGATTTGGCTTCAACGAAAACCACTCCCAATCAATACGGTGCAGAGATGGGATGCAATAAAATGTTCTTCACCGCAAAATTTTATTCAAATGGTACGGTAAAATTTTCTGATGTCGGAAGTACGATGATGTACTGCGAAAACAATATGGAACTGGAATCCGCTTTCGGAAAGGAATTACCCAAAATGACGAAATACAAAATTGACGGCCATCATCTTACGCTCAGTGATAATTCAGGAAATACCATGAAATTTGTCGCAGCAGATTGGGATTAAGCTTATTACTTTTAATTTACTACTTTTATGATCAGCCCCGAAGTTATTGGCTTTATTGCAGGAGGACTTTCTGCTTCAGTTTTTGTTCCTCAAATTATGAAGATTATCAAAGAAAAATCTGCTGAAGAACTTTCTCTTTTAACATGTGTTATTGGAGCTGTAAGTGGCGGTTTGTGGTTATGGTACGGAATTATTAATAATCACATCTCGATGATTGTTACGAATATTGTTGGAGTTTTGGCCGGATTACTTCTGGTAGTTCTGAAAGTTGTTTTTAACGGAAACGCTGCCAAATCTTAATTCAAATAGTTAAATTTGCAAGGATGCGATTTATTTGATCGCAAAACCCGTATAAAATATGCTCGAAAAGAAAGACCATCAATACGAAAAAGCCGTTTTAGTCGGCTTAATTACCCAAAATCAGGACGAAGAAAAACTCAAGGAATACCTCGACGAACTTGAATTCCTCGCATTCACAGCGGGAGCGACCGTAGAAAAAAGGTTCACGCAGAAAATGACGCAACCCGACTCCAAAACTTTTGTCGGAAGCGGAAAAGCCGAGGAAATCAGAAACTATATCAAGGAAAATGAAATTTCCACCGTGATTTTTGATGACGAACTTTCGCCATCGCAACTGAAAAATCTCGAAAAGGAAATGGAGGTGAAAATCCTCGACAGAACCAACCTGATTCTCGATATTTTCGCACAGCGCGCCCAAACTTCATACGCAAGAACGCAGGTGGAACTCGCGCAATACGAATACCTGCTTCCGCGACTGACCCGAATGTGGACCCACCTTGAAAGACAACGCGGTGGAATCGGAATGAGAGGTCCCGGTGAAACCGAAATCGAAACTGACCGACGAATTATCCGCGACAGAATTTCATTGTTAAAGGAAAAACTGAAAACCATCGACAAGCAGATGTCCACACAAAGACAAAACCGCGGAAAGATGGTGCGTGTCGCTTTGGTTGGTTACACCAACGTCGGGAAATCTACACTGATGAACGCAATTTCTAAATCCGAGGTTTTTGCCGAGAACAAACTTTTTGCGACTTTGGACACGACGGTGAGGAAAGTCGTGATCGGGAATTTGCCGTTTCTGCTGACCGACACCGTTGGATTCATCAGGAAGTTGCCAACTCAGTTGGTAGAAAGCTTTAAATCAACATTGGATGAAGTGCGAGAAGCGGATCTGCTCATTCACGTTGTCGATATTTCCCACGAAAGTTTTGAGGACCACATCAATTCTGTGAACCAGATTTTAATGGAAATCGGCGCACACCAAAAACCGATGATTATGGTTTTCAATAAAATAGACGCTTTTGCCTACGAGAAAAAGGAGGAGGACGATTTGACTCCTGAAACGCGAAAGAATATTTCTCTCGCCGAATGGAAAAAGACCTGGATGTCGAAATCTAAATTCCCGACGGTTTTCATTTCCGCTTTAACCAAGGAAAATTTTCCCGAAATGAAAAAGCTGATTTACGATGAGGTTCTGAAAATCCACATTTCACGGTTTCCGTACAACGATTTTCTGTTTGAATACCACGACGACGAGGAAGGGGAAATTTGAGAATTTGAGAATTTGGAAAAGACGCTACAAAACTTCAATTGTCAAAGGCATAAAAATTTCTTTACCTTTGATTACAAATAATTTAGAAAATGTCACTTACCATAAAAATCCCCAAAGAACTCGAAACTGAAGAGAAAAACCTTCTTGTCCTGTTTGCCTCATTTCTGTACGAAAAGGGAAAATTATCTTTAGGTCAAGCGGCAAAAATGGCAGGTTTACCGAAAAGAAAATTCATGGAGAATCTTGGAAAATTGGGAGTTTCTGTCTTTAATTTTCCTGTAGAAGATTTGGAAAAAGAATTAGGAAATGTCTAAGATTGTAATTTCGGATACAAGCTGCCTAGTCTTGCTTTCGAAAATTAATGAGTTAGATGTTGTGGAAAAATTATTTTCTGAAATCATAACTACCAATGAAGTTGCAGATGAGTTTGGCGAAATTTTGCCTCCGTTTATTAAGGTTTTTTCTGTAACTAAAGATCAAAAAGATAAGGTATTATAATATAACATTGACGACGGAGAGTCCAGTGCGATTGCTGTGGCGTTGGAACATAAAGACTCTTTGATTATTATCGACGATTTTAAAGCCAGAAAGGTTGCGCAGCAATTTTCATTAAAAATTATCGGAACCTTGGGAATCATTTTGGAGGCGAAACGCCAAAATATAATCCCGAAAGTAAGTCCTATTTTGAACAAAATAAAAGAAACGAATTTCAGGATTTCCGAGCAATTGGAGTCCGAAATTTGGAGACTGGCGGATGAGCTGTAGAGGCGCGATTCATCGCGTGTCAAAATTTATCTAAAACCAAAAAGATGAGCGTTGTTCTTGCTGACATAAAATCCGCTCTGCAGGATTTGGCATTACCCGAAAAAAAAGAATTCTTCCCTCGGTTTTTCAAGGCGGGAAAAGGCGAATATGCGGTAGGTGACCAGTTCATCGGAGTGACCGTTCCCGACCAGAGAAAAGTGGTAAAAGAGTTCTGGAACAAAATCTCGATGGAGGAACTGGGCGAACTGCTTTCCTCGAAATTTCACGAACACCGACATTCCGCGCTTCTGATGTTGGTTACAAAGTTTGAAAAATCCAAAGACAAAAAGGAAAAAGCAGACATCGTCAAATTTTACCTTAAAAACAAAAAACACATCAACAACTGGGATTTGGTCGATAATTCCTCCTACAAAATTTTGGGAAGATACTGTTTTGAAAATGAGGACGATACGATCTTGAGAAAACTCTCGGATGAAGAAAACCTTTGGTCAAAAAGAATGGCGATTGTTTCCACAATGTACCATGCAAAAAAAGGAAAGTTCGAACTGCTGAAAGAACTCGCCCAGAAAAACCTCCTCCACGAACACGATTTGATGCATAAAGCAAACGGTTGGCTTCTCCGCGAAATGGGCGAGAAAAACGAGGACGAACTTCTCGGTTTCCTGAAAGCTCATTATCGGAAAATGCCGCGAACTTCACTTCGGTACGCGATCGAAAAGCTGGATGAGGAACTGAGACAGGATTTTCTAAAAGGAAGAATTTGATGGAAAATTTCTTGTTTTTAAAGGAGGTCGTCCACTATTTTCTGCATCTGGTTTTTCCGGTTTTTATTGCCAAAATTTTCTTTAAAGACAATTGGAAGAAAGCTTATTTTCTGATGCTTGCAACGATGCTTGTGGATCTGGACCATATTTTTGCCAATCCGCTTTTTGATCCGAACCGTAATAGCATTGGTTTTCACCCGCTCCATACTTATCCGATGATTGCGCTTTATTTTCTGGGAATGATTTTCCTCAAATCAAATTACAGAATCATCGCAATCGGTTTGTTTTTCCACATGGTTACCGATTTTCAGGATTTTTACCTTTAGAAAATTCTGTTAAAAAATTATTAATAAAACCAATAATATTTAGGTTTTTAATAGATTTTCTGTATTTTTGTGGCGCTTATGAAATTAAAACAATACCTGCACTGGACCATTATTCTTCCTATAATTTCCTCAGTTTTCTATCTCGGTGGATTTCTGGAAATGGGAACTGTAGGAAATATTTTGGGCGCAATCCTTTTGTTCGGGAGTGTTTTAGCGGCAGTTCACCACGCAGAAGTTGTGGCGCACAAAGTCGGCGAACCTTATGGAACCATTATTTTGGCGATCTGTATCACGATTCTCGAGGTGGGGCTGATTATTTCCTTCATGCTTTCCGGTGGTGAAGGTGCGATGACTTATGCGCGAGATACGGTATTTGCTGCGGTAATGTTAATTCTCAACGGAATTCTCGGAGTCTGCATCTGGGTTGGAAGCAGAAAATATAAGGAGCAGTTTTTCATCACCAATTCCGCGACTTCATATCTTGTGAGTTTGGTGGCGATCCTGGTTCTCACGCTAATTCTTCCGAATTACACTTCAAGTATTCGCGGTCCGTTTTATTCCGATGCGCAGCTGGTATTTGTTTCTTTGGCTTGTCTAATGATTTATGGAAGTTTTCTGATGTTTCAGACGGTTCGTCACCGAAACTATTTCGTGGTCGAGGAAGCCGATCACACCACTCATGAAGCCGATCCGCCGACTATAAAAAAGACCATTCTCAGTCTCGTTTTGTTGATGATTTGTTTGGCCGTTGTAATTTTTATGGCAAAAGGACTTTCACCAGTTATCGAGGATTTCGTGGAAGGAATCGGCGCGCCGAGAGCTTTGGTCGGCGTGATTATCGCGACCGTGGTTTTGCTCCCCGAAGGTTTGGCGGCGATCCGTGCTGCGAGAAACAACCAGATTCAGACCTCCATCAATTTGGGACTCGGTTCCGCTTTGGCGAGTGTGGGTTTAACGATTCCTGCGGTTTCCGTGGTGTGTATTCTGTTCGACATCCCTTTCGTTTTGGGACTCGACATGAAATCGGTGATTCTGCTCGCACTTTCCGTTTTCACAGTAATGCTCTCACTCAGCCGCGGAAAGACCAATCATCTGTACGGCACCGTGTTGCTCGTGAATCTTGCGGCGTATATTTTTACGGTGATTGTTCCGTAGATCTTAAGAAAGTCTTCTGGCAACCTCCATTTTGTGGCCCATCAAAGCTGCGATATTGTTGGCTTTATAAATCGCCATATCCGCCATTTCACCGGTAAAGTTTTCCTCCACGGTTTCAGTCCAAAGTTTTACCCAGTGTGCAAAATGGTGCTTCTCCAGTGGAACCTGCGCATTGATCGGCAAATGCACCGCCATCGGATTTCCCTTATACGAAATCTGGCCGAAAAGCAGCGTTTCCCAAAAAGAATACATTTTCGGCAGGTGATGGCTCCAGTCGGTTTTTGCCACGTCGTTGAAGAAGAAACCGATCGTGTCGTCGTTCTGCACTTTTCCGTAAAACAGATTCACCAGTTTTTCGATATCCTCTCTTGATTCCAGCTTTTTCATACTGCAAAATTAGGGAATTTAAAGAGAGTCGATTTATGATCGGGGTCACTTCATTATAGTCTGATTTGCACAGAAAATTTCACCCGAAATTTTTTTGGCGCTTCGTGAAATGGAGTAGGTTGCAGATGCGTCAAACGATGAATAAAATCAATTCTTAGAAATCTGAAAATATTTGAAACTCCATAACCGAACTCTATGAACGGCTTGTTTCTCAAACTGTTCTGCATAAAGTTATTTCCCGCCGTTGCATCCACAAAATCAGGATTCAAATCGCCGATTAAATAATTGAAAGTCACGTGGTTTCGCCAGTTTAGCTTCTTAATAAGCGGTATACTGTTGGTAATGAGCCCCTCAAGGTTTTGCGTGTATTGCAGCGATGCATATTTGTTACTGGTGAATTCAAAGAAACGCATGGTGTTGAAGGCATACCTGTTATAAAATGCGAAGGAATTTCCCAGGTGGTTTTCCAGTAGCGGATATGGGATCTTGTCGGGAATAATACCTCCTGTTAAGGAATATTCACCCCTACCAAAAATTCCCATTGGAATGGTTTGCTGAATATTCAAGCTGAATTTATTATAATCAAAATCACTTCCAAGAACTCCCTTAATTCCTCTTGTATAGCGGAAAGTGACGACCGGATTATAAACGTTGTCCTTTAGGTTCAGCTGCTTGTTGTTTCTGGTTTGCAGAATTCTTCTTCCCGGTCTCCAAATCGTTTCTGAGATAATTTCGGAAGTTCTGAAGTCATGCATATCATTGATACCGTCTTCTGAAAACGAAAAAGGAAAAAGGGGATCAAAATTGAAATGTCTGAATGTGATTTTCTGAGTCAGAGATTTAAATATATCCGTCTGAATATAAGCTTGATAAGTGTCCTGCCAAAACGGACGACGCAACTTCATTCTTCCGTTTTTCTTCATCGTATCAAAAATATTGTTGCGCCTGTTTGAAAAATCCTCATACATAAAAGCTACCTGTCCCAAATCGTGTGAATAACTTACTCCTGCCTGTGTCCAAGGTTCCCGACTGAAAATATAGTCTGCATTGGCTCCAAACTTCAATTTAGAATCTTTGAAACCGTACCCCAAGTAACCACCGAAAATCCATTTGCGGCTGAAATCCTGGTTGGTTCGGAATCCTGCTCTCAATCTAAATCCTTCGTGGTCATTATAACAGATCGTTTGAAGGTACGGACCGATACTAATCTTACCCGCTTTATAGTAACCGTTGGAAATTACATCGATGATATCCAGATAAGTTCTTACAGAAGGAAGCTTTTTTGCCTGATCGATCATTCCGTACATTTTCTTTTCTGCGGTGGTGAGCGAGTCGTATCGGTTTTTATTCCAAAATGCTTCGTCTTTTTCTGTTGCGCTGTCCAAAACGGTGATTTCTTTGTCAAATTTTGTGGCTTCGATGGGCTTGTTAACCTGGATGTTTTTTGCAGATGAATAGTATTTCAAAAAGATACCGACACTTTCTTTTCCAGGTTTTGCGGTTTCTACAAAAACTCTTGTCTTGGCAGGAAACCAGCTCTCGTCACTAGAAAGATAATTCATTTCCTGCTGAATTCGAAGGTTGTTGATGAAGTTAAGATTAGCACCGGGCATTACTTTCGCGTCGGTTCGGTACAGTGCGTAATCGCCGTGTGCAATTAGCATCGTTCCTACGAAAGCGAGATCGGAGCTTCTTTTGGGTCTAAAGTTGATCCTGTAGTAACCAAGGTTGTCAATTTGCTCATTTCGGTCCACAAGCTCATAGTCATAAAGCAATTTGAAATTGTCGTTGACAGGCGAAAGGAAATCTTTGCCGAGAATTCTGATGTAGTTTTGGTAAAAATTATATTTAATGAAAGTTGAAGTCAAAAGCTGTGAAAACATACTCCCATCCTCAATGCCGATTCCTTCAACTTTGGTTTTTTTGATGATTTCCGCGGTGCTGAGCGGATTTTTTCTGAAGTAAAAGTCAGAGAGATTTTCGGAGATGAAAATGGGCATTACCGGTTTCCCGTCTTCACCAGAAACATCTTTAGTCGCCTCCATAATTCCACGAAAGTCTTTGAAAACTTTTCTTTTCTCCAGTTTTTTTCCGAAGTTGCTCATGGAAATTTCCATTCTGCTGTAGTTTTCATACGAGTAAGTCTCCAGCTTTTCGGGATTGTTTTTCGGTTTGTTAGCAACGACTTTCTCTAATATTTCCCATGCCGGATTATCGTATTTTTTCTTTTTTCTGATGACAACTCCATCAATATTTTTTGTTCTTGTTCGGTCCTTTTTCTGTGGAATTGGAGCAATGCTGACGTTTAATTCGTCTCCAGCATAATCGCGGAAAAAGATACTTTTCGGTACAAACTCATCAAATTTCACAACCAATGAATCTGGTTGATTCTCGTAACGAAGCTCGTAAAATCCATCAAAATCGGTTGTGGTAGTATTTTTTATGCCTTCAGATGAAACAATGTAAACGGGGACGAAAGCCATTGCCTCGCCGTTTTGGGCGTTAATGATTTTTCCTTTTATGATTTTGCTTTGTGAAAAGAAAAGAACCGAAAGGAGCAAAAAGCTCAGAATAAATATCCTGTGAAGTCGGAACTTCGGCATAGTTAAAAGTTTTAATCAAAATTATTCAATTTTTTCTTGTTGATGATTATTTGGTGAGTTTTTTTTAAGCGTCATTATTGAAAGCGGAATCAATCTCGAAAAATTCATAACTTTACCTCATTGTAAATTCAATAGAATGCGCCATAAAATCCAAAATCAAAATCCTAATTTTACCTTAAATTTTGAGGAAAAACTCCCTTACTTTTTTGAGAAAGACGGATTGGAAATGAAGTCTTCCTATACCGAAAGCGATTCCAAAGTTCTTAAAGAAAAAGAATATTCAGCAGGAATTGCGCCTTATTTGCGCGGTCCATATTCCACGATGTATGTTCAAAAACCGTGGACGATTCGACAGTATGCGGGATTTTCAACCGCTGAGGAATCCAACGCTTTTTATAGAAGAAATTTAGCGGCAGGACAAAAAGGACTTTCAGTGGCGTTTGATTTAGCGACTCACCGCGGTTACGATTCAGATCATCCACGAGTTGTGGGAGATGTAGGAAAAGCTGGTGTTGCGATTGATTCCGTGGAAGACATGAAGATTCTCTTCGACCAGATTCCTTTGGATGAAATTTCCGTTTCAATGACGATGAATGGTGCTGTTTTGCCGATTTTGTCTTTCTACATCGTTGCTGCGGAAGAGCAGGGAGTTTCTCAGGATAAACTTTCGGGTACAATCCAGAACGATATTCTGAAAGAGTTTATGGTGAGAAATACCTACATTTATCCGCCTACTCCTTCGATGAAAATCATTGCCGATATTTTTGAATACACTTCCAGAAATATCCCGAAATTCAATTCCATCTCGATTTCAGGTTATCACATGCAGGAGGCGGGAGCAACTCCCGTTTTGGAAATGGCCTATACTTTAGCCGACGGTTTGGAGTATGTGCGAACGGGAATTAAAGCGGGAATGAACATCGACGATTTCGCACCGCGACTGTCTTTTTTCTGGGCAATCGGAATGAACCACTTTATGGAGATCGCCAAAATGAGGGCGGCAAGATTTATCTGGGCAAATCTCTTGACACAATTCAATCCGCAAAATCAAAAATCGTTGGCGTTAAGGACGCATTCGCAAACCTCGGGATGGTCCTTAACAGAACAGGAACCGTTTAACAACATTACGCGAACCGCGATTGAGGCGCTGTCTTCAGCTTTGGGCGGAACGCAGTCTCTCCACACAAATGCTTTGGATGAAGCGATTGCACTTCCAACCGACTACTCTGCGAAAATTGCTAGAAACACGCAGATTATCCTTCAACAGGAAAGTGGAATCTGCGATGTGGTGGATCCGATGGGAGGAAGTCATCTGGTGGAAACTTTAACGCAACAGATGATCGACGAGGCCATGAAATTCATCAATGAAGTAGAGGAAGAAGGCGGAATGACGAAAGCGATTGAAGCAGGAATTCCCAAAATGAGGATCGAGGAAGCTGCCGCAAAAAAACAAGCAAAAATCGACAGCGGTGAGGAATTCATTGTAGGAGTAAATTCCTTTAAGTCCAACCAAAAACAGATGGAGCTTGAAATTCTCGATATCGATAATTCCGAGGTTCGCAGAAAACAGATCGAGCGATTGAATTCCATTAAAGCTGAAAGGGATTCCGAAAAAGTTTCGGAAATCCTCAACACCTTACGCGAAGCCGCAAAAACCGGAAAAGGAAACCTCCTGGAAATCTGCATCGAAGCAGCGAGAAGAAGGGTAACGTTGGGAGAAATGAGCGACGCGATGGAGGAAAGTTTCGGCAGATACAAAGCAAATATCAGAACCATACAGGGAGTTTACGCTATGAATGCAGGGAAAAACGAATATTTCGAAAAAGCGGTTTCATTAAACCAAAAATTTGAGGAACACGAAGGAAGAAGACCAAGAATTATGGTCGCAAAAATGGGGCAGGATGGTCACGACCGTGGTGCTAAAGTTGTGGCAACCGCTTTTGCCGATATGGGATTCGACGTCGATGTGGCTCCACTTTTCCAAACCCCTGAAGAAGTCGCGAAACAGGCGGTGGAAAACGACATTCACATTCTAGGTGTTTCTTCTTTGGCTGCAGGTCACAAAACTTTGGTTCCGCAAGTGGTGGAAGAACTGAAAAAACTTGGTGCAGAAGACATCACGATTGTTGTAGGCGGCGTAATTCCGCAGCAGGATTATGATTTCCTTTATGCAAATGGGGCGGATTTCATCTTCGGACCAGGAACGAATCTGCCGAAATCGGCGTGCGAGATATTGGAAAAGTTCTTAATTTGAGAATTTACATCAAAAAATCCCGACCATTACTGATCGGGATTTCTTCAAATTATTCTTGTAGAAATTATTCTGCAGAAGTTGCTTCCGCTGCAGGTGCATCACCTTCAGCCGGTGCTGCTGCTTCACCTTCTACTTCTTCCTCATCATCTTCAGCTGCTGCACCACCTTTCATTGCAGTTCTAGACATCTTCACAGCTGCAACAACTGCGTTGTCTGGATGCATGAAAGTGAAACCATCAGTTTTGATATCTCCAACATAAAGCTTGTTTCCAATCTTCAACGGAGTTACGTCAATCACGATTTCATCCGGCAAGTTTGCAGGGATCGCTTTCAATTTCAGTTTTCTGAAAGACTGACGAAGAACACCACCCGCAACAACACCTTTTGCACGACCTGTGATTCTTACAGGAACCTCCATGATAACCGCTTTGTCATCTGCAAGCTGGTAAAAATCCGCGTGAAGGATCTTGTCGGTAATTGGGTGAAACTGGATGTCCTGAAGTACGGCAGGAATTGTTTTTCCGTCAACCTCAATAGATACCGTGTGTGCTTCAGGAGTATAAACCAACCCTTTGAAAGATTTTTCTGTAGCAGAAAAGTTCAGGGTTTCATTTCCTCCGTAAACAACACAAGGAACTAATTCAGCATCACGTAAAGCTTTGGTAGACTTTTTGCCCACGCTTTCTCTTTTTGTACCTTGAATTGTAATAGATTTCATTGTATAAAATGTTAAAAAATTTTAGGGTGCAAAGATAATGATTATTTTGAAAATATGAAAGGTCCTCCGAAAACGAAGGGACTTTGTAAATTAAGTGAAAACGATTGATTATCAAATAATAAATTTATCGCTGATCGACTTATGTTCGTGTACCATTCTCATTACATCCGCAAAAAGTTCGGCGCAGGAAAGCACCTTGATTTTTGATGAAAGCTCTGTCTTGACAGGAATGGTGTCGGTTACGATCACTTCAGATATTTTAGAGTTTTCGATGTTTTCATAAGCTTTTCCTGAAAGGACGGCATGAGTTGCCATCGCACGCACAGATTTTGCTCCGTTCGCTATTAGGATATCCGCTGCTTTGCAAAGTGTTCCCGCGGTGTCTATCATATCGTCGATCAGGATTACGTTTCTGCCCTTCACATCACCAATCAGGAACATTTCTTCCACCACGTTGGCTTTTTTTCTTTCCTTGTAACATATTACCACTTCTGCTCCGAGGTGGCTTGCATAGTTTTTTGCCCTCTTTGCACCTCCCATATCTGGAGAAGCGATAGTAAGGTTGTCTAAATCCTGCGAATGGATAAAGTCAATAAAAATGGTGGATGCATACAGGTGATCCACAGGAATTTCGAAAAAGCCCTGGATTTGGTCCGCGTGAAGATCCATTGTCATCACTCTCGTCGCACCTGCTGCAGTTAAAAGATTTGCGACCAATTTTGCTCCGATCGGTGCTCTTGGCTGATCTTTTCTGTCCTGTCTTGCCAAACCATAATAGGGGAGTACAACGGTGATGCTTTTTGCGGATGCTCTTTTAGAAGCGTCAATCATCAGCAAAAGCTCCAAAAGATTATCTGCGGGCGGAAATGTAGAACCGATAAGAAACACCCTACCTCCTCTTACCGATTGGTCAAGAACGGGTTCAAACTCTCCGTCGCTAAATTCCTGAAAATTAATCTTTCCTAATTCCTGCCCATAATGTTGGGCGATTTTTTCTGCTAAAGCTTTACTTGTCCTTGTTGAAAATAAGTAGCTTGCCTGATCCATTATTTTTACTTTTTTTTAGATGATATGTTTAAAAATAAAACCACACGAAATCATCCGAGTGGTTTTTACTTTGCTTATTTTGTAGTTGCGGTTTTTGCGCTGTCCAAAATTCTTTCAAGAATTCTAAGTGTGATGAGATAGGTCGGTTTTACACCAGTTAATCCAAGTCCGCCCGAAGAAAGTGTGGATCCCGTTTCCAGCGGATTATCCGAAGCGTAATAGGCATACATTACAAAAAGGTCTTCAGAAATATGGTGTCGGATTTTCGAAGCCACCTGGATTGCTTTTTGGTAATGAGCTCCTTCCATTTCGAGCCCGATTGCTTTCCAGGAAGTGTCCATAAAATATCTCAAAATATCCTTGTTCTGAAGCGATGTTCCTAAAACCGTGATCATTCCACCTTCGAACGCTTTTAATTCATCATCCTGAAAATCATCGAGTTTCAGTGCGTTTTCAAAAGGATAGTTATCTGCGGTTCCCTCAAAAACGTGTGAGGTTGGAATCATAATGTCTCCTTTTTCTCCCATTAAAATTCCTGCTTTACCCATGATGGAAATCGACTTCACCTTCATCGTATAAACTTCACCGTTGTATTCGTAAGGTCTCAGAAGCTCGTCCATGATTTCATACGCCTGTTCACCAAACGCGTAGTCGAACACCATCACCACGTCGTCTCCAGAAAATTTCTTTCCTGCGAATGGCGTGTTCTTTAAGTCGGTTTTCGACAGGTCGATAAACTGCACATCGATATTGCTTCCGCTTTGGTCGTCGATGTAGATCAGTCCTGCTTTTTGCGAGTGTTCCAGAACTTTTTCCTGAAGTGCTTTCTTGTTCGAAATCTCTTCGTAGAGTTTATAGTCAACTGTTTTTGTGGCTTTCTTTCCAAGTGCATCGTTTCCGTAAAGCATATTTTTCACAGAATGCATATTCGCGGAAATAATATGAAGAGGCCGCATCTGCAGATTGTTTTCGGCAAGGACTTCTTTTACCTTTTGTGCCCACTTTTCACCGAAGAAATGGTGACCTACTCTTTCGCGAAGAATCGCGGAGAAATGAACTTCCCGCTCACGGATTTTCTTATCGTCGTTAAAGCTTTCGTTTCCTAAGTTATAGATGATTTTGAAAAGGCGGTCCGGATTCTTGTCGTCACCGAAGTTGTTGTACGCTTCAAGTGTCTCGTCAAAAGTTCTTCCCAAAAGTGAGGAAAGGTGGATCAGTGCGACTTCCTTTTCTTTTCTGCTTAGTTTCTTTTCTCCTTTTGCCACTTCCTCGATAATTTTCCAGGCGCGAGTCGGCTTGTCGTTTTCGTCGGAAACAAAAGCGAGATTTCGAATTTTGTCTGCCTCAATATATAAAAAGGTGAGGTGGGTAAGAATGTCGTAAATTTCAGAACGGCCGAGAAGAACCTCGATATTCATCTGGTGCTCGTCGATTCGGTAACAGTTTCTTCTTCTCTTTTTCGGGACGATTACTTCGAAGCTGCCTTTTTCAAAACCTTCGTCGGAAGTGAGGTGGATGAAGGAGCATTCCTCGATTCCTTCCGGAAGACGGTCGAGAACGTACAGCAAACCATTGAGTTCAATCTTGTTGTGAACACCCATGGTTCCGTAGATTTCGGGGTTGATGGTCATGAGTAGGGAACGAAGACTTTCGCCTGAAATTCCCGATGGTTTGAAAAATCCGCGATAGAATAAGTGACGCATGGAAACATAAAGACGCTCGATCGCTTCAGTAGTTTCTCTTGCCCGTGAATTTACCATAGTATATCTTTTGGCAAAGATAATACATATCTCGCAATTTTTTGGTTGAAAATAGGGATTGAAAATATTTTCTATTTCGAATAAAGCCCTTAAATCAAGCTAGGATTTTTAGCTCAAAAATAAATTTTATTAAAACACCCTTAATTTTTTGGGGGTTGAATCAATTTAATTACATTTTTTTATAAATTTGCCCCAATAAAACCATATTAAAATGTCAAATTTAAGATTTAAAGCATTAGAAACGCTGTCTTTTAAAGATTTTAGAAAAGACAACGCGATTGAAGTTCCCGCAAAATTATCGGAACTGTTCTGCCAAAATGTTTTCTCGGAAGAAACAATGAGGTCTTACTTAACCAAGGAAGCATTTACCTCCATTCAGAACGCGATCAAGAAGGGCACGAAAATCCAGCGTGACGTTGCGGACCAAATTGCGGTGGCGATGAAAGACTGGGCTTTAAGCAAAGGCGTGACTCACTACACGCACTGGTTTCAGCCATTGACAGGAACAACCGCGGAAAAGCACGACTCGTTTTTCACCCCGTTTGAAAGTGACCGCGCCATCGAAAGATTTTCTGGCGGAATGCTTATTCAGCAGGAACCCGATGCGTCATCTTTTCCAAATGGCGGGATCAGAAATACCTTTGAAGCAAGAGGTTACACAGCATGGGATCCGACTTCGCCTGCATTTATCTTGGGAACGACTTTGTGTATTCCTTCCATCTTCATTTCATATACGGGTGAAACGTTGGATTATAAAGCACCTCTTTTAAGGGCGTTAAGCGCTTTAGATGACGCTGCAACAGAAATCTGTAAGGCTTATTTTGATAAAAACGTGACCAAAGTAACTCCGACTTTAGGATGGGAACAGGAATATTTCCTGGTGGATTCCGCGTTGTATCAGTCGAGACCTGACTTGGTGATCACGGGAAAAACTTTGTTGGGACATTCACCTGCAAAAGGACAGCAATTGGATGACCATTATTTCGGCTCGATTCCAACGAGGGTAATGAACTTCATGAAAGAGTTGGAGATCAAATGTATGCACCTCGGAATTCCCGTTACGACGCGCCACAACGAAGTTGCACCCAACCAATTTGAGTTGGCTCCGATGTTTGAGGAAGTGAATGTTGCGGTGGATCACAATTCATTATTAATGGATTTGATGGCGAGAGTTGCGCACAAACACCACTTCCATATCCTTTTTCACGAAAAACCTTTCGCAGGCGTGAACGGAAGTGGAAAACACAATAACTGGAGTTTGGCAACCGATACTGGCGAAAACCTTTTAAGTCCTGGAAAAAATCCAAAGAAAAACCTACAGTTCCTTACTTTCTTTGTAAATACATTAAAAGCGGTTCACGACTACGCAGATTTACTTAGAGCAAGTATTGCATCGGCGAGTAACGATTACCGTTTAGGAGCGAACGAAGCGCCACCTGCGATTATTTCTGCGTTTATCGGATCCCAACTTTTTGGAGTTTTGGAGGAGCTTGAAAAAGTGACCGACGGAAAACTTTCCCCGGAAGAAAAAACGGAACTCAAATTGAACGTGGTTGGAAAAATCCCTGAAATTCTGCTCGACAATACCGACAGAAACAGAACTTCTCCTTTCGCTTTTACAGGAAATAAATTCGAAATCAGAGCGGTAGGTTCTTCGGCAAACTGTGCAGAAGTGATGACGGTGATGAACGCGATTGCTGCGAAACAGCTGAGAGATTTCAAAAAAGAAGTAGATGCGCTGATCGAAAGCGGACTTAAAAAAGACGAGGCGATCTTCAATGTATTGAGAGAGTACATCAAGGATTCGAAAAATATTATGTTTGAAGGCGACGGTTATTCTGACGATTGGGCGAAAGAAGCTGCAAAACGCGGACTCAAAAACCTGAAAACCACTCCTGAAGCTTTGAAACAGGAGCTCGACAAAAAATTCATTGCACTTTATGAAGATCTCGGAATTTACACCCATCGTGAAATTGAGGCACGAAATGAAATCAAGCTCGAGAAATATTCGACTGTAGTTTCCATTGAGGCAAAAGTTTTGGCAGATATTGCAAGAAACCATATCATTCCTTGTGCACTAAATTACCAAAACCGACTGATCGATAATGTGCGTGGCTTGAAAGACATCTTTGGCGAAAAGGAATTCAAGAGCTTGGCAAAAGAGCAGATGAGTATGATTGTTGAAATTTCAGGCCATATCTCGGTAATGAAGGTTGAAGTTGAAAATCTCTTGGCAGCAATTAAGAAAGCCAAAGCGATTACCGATTCCCAAAAAATGGCGGAAGCATTTTGTAACGATGTGCGACCATTATTTGACAAAATCCGCAAAGCTTCAGACTCACTCGAAATGCTTGTGGACGATGAACTTTGGCCGATGACGAAATACAGGGAGCTTTTGTTTACGAGATAAGAGCAAAAATAACCTACCATTGAAAGTCCAGGAAATGTCTCCTGGATTTTTTTTGGTCCCATCAACATTATAGTCTAATCCGATAATGTTAATCGATGAGAATTATAAATGTTAAGAAATCTTAATAAAAAAGAAAACGCAACCCCTTTAAATAAAAGGATTGCGCCTTGTTTTCCTTTAACATTCCGAAAAGAACTGTTAAAATGTGTTAAATTATAGCTTCCAAAAGAGTGAAATCACCCCCTATATAGCGTGTAATATCTAATTTTGTCTTGCTTTTTTAATTAAAATATTACTATTTAACACGGATAATCAAATATATGAAGAAAAGAGTTTTATCGTATGCAGTTGCCATAATCGCTACATTCTCCCTACAGTCTTGTGTTACGAACTACGTAGTTTCAGCTCCGACAACTTACCAAGAAGAATACAAATCAAATGCCAAACTCGCTTCCCTTGAAAATAAAAAATTAGAGGATGCAAAAACTCAACTTCTAAATAGCTTCGCAAGCGCGAAAGCCGCTGCAGCAAAGAGTTTGGAAAACGCCGCAAAAAATGCGGAAATCGCTAAAACAATAAGATTCACCAAAAAAATCGACGAAATCCTTACCGAAGCAGAATCCTATCTCGGAACTCCTTACAGATATGGAGGAATGACCAGAAGAGGAATTGACTGCTCCGCGTTTGTACTTTCAGTTTTCGGTGCTGCTGCAGGAATGAACTTGCCAAGAGTTGCCGCTGCACAAGCACAGGAAGGCGACAGAGTTGAAAAATCTGACCTTCAGAAAGGTGACTTGATTTTCTTCGCACACAAAGGAGGAAGCAGAATTTCCCACGTAGGAATTGTTGAAAACGTTACCGAAGAAGGTGAAATTAAATTCATCCACGCTGCGACTTCAAGAGGTGTAATGATCTCTTCGCTGAATGATTCTTATTGGGGACCGAAATACCGTTTTGCAAAAAGAGTGATCACTCCTGAAACCGTTGAGGCGCAATTAGCAAGCAACAACTAAGATAATAGATAATTGATCAGGAAACGCCACCTTAATTGGGTGGCGTTTTTTGTGTCTGCTGTTTTTAAGGATGATTAGTGATATAAGATCAATCTTAATTAAGGTGAGAAATATTGTCGGTCTTTACACCAAACTGTTTCTGTCGGCGTAATTGAGTTTAAAAAAAATAAAGGTCATTACCGAGAACGCAAGGAGTGAACTTCCACCGTAACTGAAAAACGGCAACGGAATACCTACCGTCGGAAATAGTCCCATCACCATTCCCAGATTAATAGAAAAGTGCATCAGCAGAATCGACGCAAAACAATAGCCGAAAACACGGTTAAATACTGATTTCTGCCTTTCAGAAAGATAATAAATTCTCCCGATAAAGATCGCGTAACAGATCACGAGAAGCGAGCTTCCGAGAAATCCCCATTCTTCTCCCACGGTACAGAAAATATAGTCGGTGCTTTGCTCGGGAACAAATTTTCCCTGAGTTACCGAACCTTCACGATAACCTTTACCAAAGAAACCTCCTGAACCGATCGCGGTTTTCGAATAAAGCAAATTGTAACCCGACGTATCGCGGAAAGCTCTTTCTCCTTTATATAAAACCTCGATCCTTTCGCGTTGGTGTTTTGGGAGCTTTTCTAAAATCTTTGGCGTTCCGTATGCTAATCCGCTCAATACAGCGACGATTGCGACGATCGATGCAACAGAAACCACGTTCCAATGGATTCGGTAATAATTAAAGAAAATGATAATCGCGGTAATTGCAAGAATCCCATAAATCACATAAAGCGGCTCAATTGCAATCGACAACAGGAAAACTCCCGCGAAAATAAATCCAACCCCGAAAAACCAGCCCGACAAACCTTCGCGATAAAGCGCAATAAAGAACGCCGTAAAAACCAAGAGCGAGCCCACGTCGGGAATGGCAAGAACAACTACCGCAGGAACCCCGATGATTGCTAATGACGACCAAAGTGATTTCCTATATTTCAGATTAAAATCGGGTCCAGAAACATAGTTCGCAAGCATCAAAGCGGTACCGATTTTAGCGAATTCCACGGGTTGCAAACTTACGGGTCCGAATTTGTACCAGTTTTTTTGTCCTAGTATTTCTGTTCCGAAAGGGAAAAGTCCGACAAGCAGCAGGATTCCAAAAATATAAAAGATTCCCGCCATATTTTCGAAAAACTTATTCCGCATAAAGAAGATAATGATTCCCACAAACATGGAAACGCCGAACCAGATTGCCTGTCTTGTTCCGCTTGCGGGTTCCACACTGTAAATGTTTGCAACGGCAAAAGCACACAGCAAAAAATACAGGGTGAGTCCTAATTTGTCAATTCCTTGTGCCCACTTCATTTCTTTGGAGTATTGTTTTTAAGCCGAAATTTAATCGAGTCTCTTTTGTAAATCAGCCGCGACCGCAGCTCTTCATTTTTAATGATTCTGATGCTGTCTTCCAGTTGCTGGATTTTCACTGAATCTCTGTTGGGTTCCTTATAAAGTCCTTTTCTCTTTAGATCAACAACCCATTGCCTTTTGTATTCCGGCATAAAACTCGCGTTCACCATCTTTTTATAGAGGTGTTCCCGTTTCAAATCGCCGAGAAGGTATTTTTCCGCGATTACCGTTGCAGCTGGACCTGCCCAAGTTGCTCCAAAACCGGCGTGTTCCATTACGGCTGCGACAACGATTTTGGGATTTTCGGCGGGAGCCGCCAAAACAAAGATGGAATTGTCTTTCCCTTGTGGAACCTGCGCAGTTCCTGTTTTTGCAAGCATCGTGAAGTCATTGGACTTCAATCCTCGAGCGGTCCCCGCCAAAACCACTCTTTCCATTCCTTTGATAATGGGATCAAAATGTTTCGGATGAACCAGGGTTTTATGTTTCACTTTAAATCTCGGATCAGGATTCGGTTTTCCGTCGATCGACTTTACGATGTGCGGAGTGTAATACCAACCTTTGTTTACAATCGCTGCAGTTGCGTTTGCCATTTGCAAAGGTGTGAGCAAAACATCGCCTTGTCCCATTCCGTTGAAGATCGAACCGTTCATCGTGTAGTCATTGCTCCAATTTTTCTTTCCGCCACTTCTTTTTTCGTAGAAAGCTCCTGATGGAATCCTCCCTTTTGAACCGACTGCCAAGTCATTATTTAAGAATTCGCCGACGCCGAAGCTGCTCATGATTTTTTTCCACTCGTCAACACCTCGGCTTGGATCGCCTGGATATTTGTTCATAATCGCGATAAAAGCGTGAGAAAAATAACAGTTACTCGAAACCTGGATTGCAGGAACCAGCGGATCTGCTCCACCGTGACCTTTAATTCTTAAACCTTTATAATAAAATCCGCCACCACAAGGAAAAATGGTATTTTCGTCCATCACACCCATCTGCATAGCGGCAGCTGCTGTAAGAAGTTTGAAAGTCGAACCTGGAGGATATGCTGCCTGAACCGATCGGTCGAAAGTCGGGCGGTTGTTATAAATCGTATCCATTTGAAGACGATAGAGGTTTCTGGTTTTATCGGGACCTGTGAAAAGATTGGGGTCGATATCGGGACCGGTCGCCATTACCAAAATTTCACCATTCGTAGGATCGAGAGCGACAATCGCACCTTGTTTGTTGACCATCATTTCCTCCGCCATTCGCTGCAAATCGTAATCGATGGTTAAAGTGATGTCTTTCCCGGTAATCACGTCTTTATCCAAAGTTCCGTTTTTGTAGGAACCGATGTTTCTCAGCTTGATGTCTTTCTGAATATACTTCACGCCTTTAATTCCGCGGAGCTCCTTTTCATAAGATCGTTCCACTCCCGATTTCCCGATAAAGTCACCCGGTAAATAATACACAGAATCTTTTTTGATGTCGCGGTCATTCACTTCATTGGTATAGCCAAGAAGATTTCCGGAAGTAGAAACTTCATACTGTCTTTGCGGACGGGAAACAATGCTGAATGCGGGATATTTAAAGATAATCTCCTGAATCCTGGCGATTTCTTCACGACTTAGATTTTTCATAAAAGTCATAGGAGTCAGTTTCGAATAATATTTTTCCTTTTTAATGGCCTTGATTCGGTTGATGAAGTCAGGTTTTGAAATCTTCATCAGATGGCAAAAATCGATCGTGTCGAAATCGGGGCGCATCAAAGCTTCGGTGTAGGAAATTTCGTAAGCGGGCTGGTTTCCCACCATAATTCTTCCGTTGCGGTCGAAAATAACTCCACGTTGTGGAATCACGTATTCGGTCTTAATGGAAGTGTTTGCCGCGTTCAGTGCATATCTGTCGGTAAAAAGCTGCAGATAAGCAAGCCGCGCAATAAAGATTGCAGCGAGCACAGCTAAAATAACCGATACTTTCAGATATTGTGACTTCATAATTTTTTATGGCCATTAAAGGTCATTAACGTAAAACAATCTGGCTGATTTTCAGATTCTTTGCTTGATTCTGAATGCTAAAGCGTACATCAGGATAAATATAAACGAAATCGCGCTTGTTGCCAAAACATTAATAAAGATTTCAAAGAATCGGCTGAATTTGAAGAACTCGATGTACTGCACCAGCAGCTGGTGAAAGAATATACTCGAGCCGATAAATAGCAGAAACTGGGTCCACTGCAAACTTTGAAACGAAAAGAAATCCGTGGAAGTATCCGTAGATGTTCTGAAAATTACCGTTCGGAAGTATGCGATCGCTGTCGTTGCAAAAGCGTTGATTCCCCATGTGTAAAGGAATGCGTCGATTCCCAAACCAAGCAGAAAACTCAATGCCAGAAACTGAAACTTATTCCTGAAAAACGGATAAAACATTACAAATACAGGATAAAGAACAGGAGTGAATTTGCCGAAAAGCGTAATTCTGTTCAGCACAAAAATCTGCAGCGCGATAAGCAGCACGATCATAATGATGTCGGTAAAAAGTGTTCTGCTTATCATTTTTCTCTCTTTATCGTTGCTTGTAAGGTGTCTTGAATTCTTTCTACTTCAGCTTTTTTCAGATTCTTCACGACATATACTTTGTTCAGTGTTCCCATTTTTTCGCTGAGTTCAACTGAAATATCCCAGAAACCAGTTTTACTGTCCACTTGGTAACCGGCAACTTTTCCGATCATCACTCCTCTTGGGAAAATCGCTGATTTTCCGTCGGTTACGACCGTGTCTCCAACCTGAAGCGGAACATATTTCGGCACATCCGATAAGTGCATTGTTCTGGAATCGTCGCCTCGCCAAGTCAGTGTTCCAAAATAGCCCGACTTTTTCAGTGCGGCATTAATTTTAATTTTATCCAAACTCAGGATCGACTGCACCAAAGAATAGGAATCCGTCGTATTAATCACGATTCCCGCGATTCCGTTTGGCGCCATCACTCCCATTTTTGGGAATACTCCGTCGCGTCTTCCGCGGTTGATAGTGAAGTAGTTGTCTTTTCGGTTGATGCTGTTGAAAACAATTTCGCCATCCACGAAAGTGTAGATTTGCCCACCACCGATCGTGTCGTGTACTTTTCTAAATTCTGGGATTTCTGTGGTACCTTTTCCGTACACCTGCTCCATCAGAACTTTATTCTGGGCAACAAGCTGGTCATTGATCTGCTTGAGTTTTAGGTAAGAAGCACCTTCGTCGATGTACCCAGAAACCCACGAGTTAAAGGCGGCGCTTTGTGC
Source organism: Chryseobacterium suipulveris (assembly GCF_022811685.1). Classification (NCBI taxonomy): domain Bacteria; kingdom Pseudomonadati; phylum Bacteroidota; class Flavobacteriia; order Flavobacteriales; family Weeksellaceae; genus Chryseobacterium; species Chryseobacterium suipulveris. The sequence continues at coordinate 162,833 of NZ_CP094532.1, forward strand.
GGCAATCCACGACTGCTGCATTGAGTTTCTGCTGAAAATCAATACCAAAGCTATGAGCTGCAGAAATATAAAGAAGACGAATAAACCGTTCTTCGAAAATAATCTCAGCAAAAATCCCATCAGAAAATGTCGTAAAAGTGTTGTTTAAATTATTTGATCAGGAAGTTGAATTTGTCCATGTTTTTCAAGGCGATCCCTGTTCCGCGAACTACCGCTCTTAATGGATCTTCTGCAACGAAAACTGGGAGTCCTGTTTTTTTGTGGAGTCGGTCGGCAAGTCCGCGAAGTAGCGCGCCTCCTCCTGCAAGGTAAATTCCTGTCTTGTAAATATCTGCTGCCAATTCCGGCGGAGTCAGAGAAAGTGTTTCCATCACCGCATCTTCAATTCTGATGATGGATTTATCCAGAGCTCGTGCAATTTCTTTGTAGTTCACCATAATTTCTTTTGGCTTACCGGTGATCAGGTCACGTCCCTGAACTGGGATGTCTTCAATCTCCACATCCAACTCTTCGATTGCGGAACCCACTTCGATTTTTACTCTTTCTGCGGTTCTCTCACCGATGTATAGGTTGTGGTGCGTTCTCAAATAATAAGCGATGTCGCTCGTGAAAACGTCGCCCGCAATTTTTACGGATTTGTCGCACACGATTCCTCCCAAAGCGACTACGGCGATTTCTGTCGTTCCACCGCCTATGTCGATAATCATATTTCCTTCGGGTTTCTGCACGTCGATTCCAACACCGATTGCAGCCGCCATTGGTTCATAAATCAGTCGAACTTCTTTTGCATTTACTTTCTGGGCAGAATCTCTAACCGCGCGTTTTTCAACTTCGGTAATTCCCGATGGAATACAGATTACGATTTTTAAAGTAGGTTGGAAAAGTTTTCCTTTGATGCCCGGAATTTGTTTGATGAATTCCTTGATCATGTGTTCAGACGCATGGAAATCAGCGATAACACCGTCTTTCAAAGGTCTGATTGTTTTGATGTCTTCGTGGGTTTTCCCCTGCATATGTTTGGCTTTCTCTCCAACTGCGATTGGTTTTCCTGAAGATCTTTCGATTGCCACGATCGATGGTTGGTCGATCACAATTTTGTTATTATGTATAATTAGCGTGTTTGCTGTTCCCAAGTCAATCGCAATATCCTGCGTGAACATATCAAATAACCCCATTTTTTTGCTGATTTTTTTAAAGTGTACAAAGATATAAATTTAGAACCGTTCCCGAAATTTACCCTCCAACAAATTCCGTTAAATTTTTATTAAAGTTCCAGCTTATTGAAAAAACACCAATGATTAACAATTTGTTATTAAATGTCGAAAAAACTTTGCAAATCAACATAATATTTTTAAATTTACAATCAACTAAATAAAATATTATGAAAACAAAATTACAAATTAGTCTGATTGCCACTTTTACTTTGTGGCTTTGCTTCTACGCACAAGCACAAACTCCTGCAAAAGCCATTATTGCAGATCCGCCGCAAGTTAATAGATCATATTGTTCTACAGAAGCGTATATGACGCCTGCCAATATTGTAATTATGAATGACACGACTGGAGAAGATAACAACACAAAATTTAAATAATGGTAATTACATCATAAAGATTAACGTTGATGGTGAAATAATAAGTAAACGAATTATAATTAACAATAAAAATTATTGATATGAGAGTTTTTAGATTTATCGTTATAATAATGCTTATGGCTAGTTTTGTCATTAGCTGTACTAGAGCTTCGGAAGAAACGAAAGCTCCAGATCCCGACCTGTTAACTGGCGTTTATTCTTTAAGGGAATTTTCGCCTGGATTTGGACCGACAGAATCATTTAATCCAAATGATGTGATATGGACCTTTACAATAGAAAAAACATTGAAGGTACAGATTAACAATCCTGTTCCAAGCAACTCGCAAATTCCTTATACCACAAATACAACCACAACTTATGATTTATCGGGAAATACGGTAAAAATTAAGGAAGTTGTTTATCAAATTAAAAAGGAAGGTCTCAAAGTAACTTTGGATGCAGGTTTGGTTTCCGACGGAAAGCGGATTATTTTTGACAAGATTGAAATATGATCTTCTCGAAAACTTTACTAAAACGCGATATCTCAATATGGCGTTTTTTGTTGTAAGAATGGTTGTTAAATATCATTAATCACCCGAATTCACTGACAATCCTCATATTTCTGAAACTTCGCCAATTCATTTAAAAACCTTAAATTTGCGGTTGCTTTATGAATACGGACAAAAACATCCACAAAACCGCCAATTTCGCCGTTCTCAGCATCAGTTACGAAAAAGCCGATGCCGAAACCAGGGGGAAATTTGCATTTTTTGACGGGAATGTGAAAAAGTTTGTCAACGAGATTCATAACCAAAATCTTGGCGACGCGTTCGTGGTTTCTACCTGCAACCGAACCGAGATTTACACCACCACTCCCAATTATCTGCTGATTGCCGAACTTTACTGTAAAACCATCGGCGTCGGATTGACTGAATTTATGCAGTACGCGAACATCCTGAAACACGAGGATGCACTGAACCATCTCTTCCGCGTTTCTGCAGGTTTGGAAAGCCAGATTATCGGCGACTTCGAAATTATTGGGCAGATCAAAAATGCTTACCACCGTTTCAAAAAAGAGAAAAAAAACTCTAACCCTTTTCTCGAAAGAGCCATCAATTCGGCGATTCAGATCTCTAAAAGAATTAAAAACGAGACGGGAATTTCCAACGGAGCAGCTTCGGTTTCTTATGCGGCGGTTCACTACATCCTAAAAAACCAGCAGCAGATTTCCGACAAAAACATCCTCCTTCTCGGAGTGGGTGAAATTGGTCAGAACACTGTGGAAAATCTGGTAAAGCACGTTTACAAACCAAAAGTAAAGGTTGCCAACAGAAGCCAAGACAAAGCAGAAAAAATCGCTGAGAAATATAAAATTCCCCACATCGAGTTTGAAAACCTGCACGACGAACTGAAGCAGACCGATATCCTGATCGTGGCAACTGGAGCGCAGCATCCCATCATTAACCAAACCCATTTCCCGAACGGGAAGGAAACTTTGGTGATCGATCTTTCGATTCCGAATAATGTGGAGAAAAACATTACCGAAAACGAAAACGTAAAATTGGTCGATGTGGATGAACTCTCGCTTCACATCAGCGAAACGATGATTCAGCGGCAGAAGGAAATTCCGAAAGCGGAAGAGATTATCAAAGAAATGACGAAAGATTTCCTGGAGTGGGAAAAGAAAAGAAAATTGGCACCCAACATTCACCATTTCAAGGCAGTGCTGAAAAATATGGAGCGCAACGAAATGCACAATATCCACAAAAAGCACCGCTATATCGATGTGAACGATATGGAACTTTCTGATAAAATGATTCAGAAAATAACCAACCGTTTCGCAAAGTACATCATCGATAATCCGTGGAAAGCCGAGGAAATCAGTAAGTTAATGCACGAAATTTTGGTGGAACAACCTAATAATGAGTTCAATGAGAAACGTTAGAATCGGTACCAGAAATTCGCCGCTCGCACTTTGGCAGGCGCGTGAAGTTGCAAGAAATCTCCAGAACCGAAACATCACCACAGAAATTACGCCGATCGTTTCAACGGGAGATAAGAATCTCTCGCAACCACTTTATTCATTGGGGATTACTGGAGTTTTCACCAAAGATTTAGACATTGCTTTACTTAATAATGAAGTGGACATTGCAGTTCATTCCTTGAAAGATATTCCGACCCAACTTCCGCAAAATATTGAAATTTTTGCCGTATTGAAAAGAGATTTTCCGCAAGATGTTTTGGTAAGGAAACCCGATTCACAAACGCTGGAACTGAAAGATCTGAAAATTGCCACAAGTTCTCTGCGAAGAAGAGCATTCTGGTCAAAAGAATTTCCCAATACGGAATTTTCTGACATCCGTGGAAATGTTCAGACGCGACTGAAAAAGCTGGAAGAGCAGGATTTCGATGCCACACTTTTTTCTTTAGCAGCGATTGAAAGAATGGGTTTAAATATTGATTATGAGCAACTTCCGATGATGATTTCGGCTCCCGCTCAAGGAGTTGTCGCAATCAACGGAAGAAGTGATGATGAAAAAATGAAGGAGCTGTTTAAGGACATTAACCACAAACCAACCCAAATCTGTATCGAGATTGAAAGGGAATTTCTCGCAACTTTGGAAGGTGGCTGTACCGCTCCAATTGGTGCTTTTGCGGAAATCAACGAAAAGAATGAGATCCGATTCCGCGGAAGATTATGCTCGCTCGACGGAAGAAACTGTATCGAAACCGACGAAATTTTCGTTTATAAAGAAGGTGAAAACTATGGCAGAAAGTTCGCCGAAGAAATCATCAGAAATGGTGGTGGCGAACTGATGGAACAAATAAAGAAACAACTGTAAACGCGCTCAATCGCGGCTAAAAATAATGAAGATTCTTTTCACAAAAAAAGTCAGCAAACTGATGATTTCCAAAAAATTAGGGAGTCATTTTTCTTATGACTTTGTGGATGTGATCAAAATCAATCCGCTGAAAGTGAAACCTTTTGACTTAATGGATTACTCACTGATTTTTACCAGTGTGAATGCGGTTCAGGCGTTTTTCGAAAATGGCTTTAAACCCAACGAAAATTTCGTTGACAGAAATTACAATAAGATTTACGCGGTTGGTTTGCAGACCAAAAAGGAACTTCGCAAAAACGGATTCGGAACTTTCAAGGTGGCGAAACACGCGAAAGAACTTTCGGAATTCATCATTAAAAATAACAGTAAGGAAAAATTCCTGCACTTCTGCGGAAACCTTGCACTGAATGTGCTGAACAAAGCTTTGCCGCTGCAAAACATCACCTACCGGAAAATTCCCGTATACGAAACACAACTGCTTTACCCACAGATTTCAGGGGATTACGACGCGGTTTGTTTTTTCAGTCCGAGCGGAGTACGGAGTTTTACAAAATACAATTCACTGGAAAACTACACTATTTTTTCCATCGGCGAAACGACCGAAAGCGAAATACGAAAATTTACCCAAAAAAATATAATCACCAGTACCGAAAGTAACCTGGATGATTTGCTCAGTTTGATTGCCGCACAAAACGATGGCAACAGCTGAAAGTAAAAATGAAAATTATGATTAAGAACGACCTGTATTTAAAGGCATTGAGAGGAGAAACCGTAGAACGACCACCAGTTTGGATGATGAGACAGGCAGGAAGATATTTGCCTGAATTCATGGCACTTCGCGATAAATACGATTTCTTCACGCGCTGTCAAACTCCAGAATTAGCTGCAGAAATTACGGTACAGCCAATTCGAAGATTTCCTTTGGATGCGGCGATTCTGTTTTCCGATATTTTGGTGGTTCCGCAAGCGATGGGAATCGACTTCAAAATGGTGGAATCGGTTGGACCGTGGCTCGAAACGCCGATCCGCACGATGGAGCAGGTGCAGCAAATTGAAGTTCCCAATGTGGAAGATACTTTGAGTTACGTTTTCGATGCGATCGAACTTACTTTACTGAAACTCGACAACGAAATTCCTCTGATCGGTTTCGCGGGTTCACCGTGGACAATCCTTTGCTACTGCGTGGAAGGGAAAGGTTCGAAGGCATTCGATATCGCGAAATCTTTCTGTTTCCGAAATCCTGAAGCGGCACATTTATTATTGCAGAAAATTACCGACACCACGATTGCCTATTTGAAAAGAAAAGTGGAAAAGGGAGTTTCTGCGGTGCAGGTTTTCGATTCTTGGGGCGGAATGCTTTCTCCTGAAGATTACCAGGAATTCTCGTGGAAATACATCAACCAGATTGTTGAGGCGCTTAGTCCATTAACTCACGTCGTGGTTTTCGGGAAAGGATGTTGGTTCGCCTTGGAGGAAATGACTTTGTCGAAAGTTTCCGCATTAGGTGTTGACTGGACGATCCGCCCGGAATTTGCACGCGTTCTAACGAATCACACGATGACTTTGCAGGGGAATTTTGATCCCGCAAGATTAAATTCCACTCCTGAAACCATCAAAAAAATGGTGAACGAAATGATCGAAAGATTTGGTAAAGACCGTTATATCGCGAATCTTGGTCACGGAATTTTGCCGAACATTCCTCTGGAAAATGCCGAAGCTTTCATCCGCGCCGTTGTGGACTGGAAACCGAATTAACATACTTACGATAAGAAAAAAGTTTCGGACAAAATCCGAAACTTTTTTTATTCTTACAATGAAACGCCTTTTAGAAGCGCTATTTTTCTGAAGAAAATTTTCCGCCCTTTAGGGATGGGGTAAAGAAAATTTTCGATTCCGAAACTTTTTTTATGCCTTAATTTCAATGTATTTCTAAATCTTCGCCAACAGATTTCTGAAATTCGTTTTCTCGTCGATAATTCTGCGCAGCTCCGAAACAGGTACTCTTTCCTGCTGCATCGTGTCGCGGTCTCTCAAAGTTACCGTGTTGTCGGTGAGTGAATCGTGGTCAACCGTGATGCAGAAAGGAGTTCCGATCGCATCCTGTCTTCGGTAGCGTTTTCCGATGCTGTCTTTATCTTCGTAAATAATGTTGAAATCGTATTTAAGCTGGTTGAAGATTTTCTCGCCAAATTCGCCGAGTCCGTCTTTCTTCATCAATGGAAGAATCGCCGCTTTCACAGGAGCCAATGCGTGTGGAAGCGAAAGTACCGTTCTCTCTGATCCGTCTTCCAAAACCTCGTCTTTCAGGCAATTCGAGAAAATCGCGAGGAACAATCTGTCTAAACCAACGGAAGTTTCCACCACATACGGAGTGTAGTTCTCATTTCTTTCGTTATCGAAATACTGAAGTTTTCTACCTGAATATTTTTCGTGCGCCGCCAAATCGAAATCGGTTCTGGAGTGGATTCCTTCCAATTCTTTAAAACCGAACGGAAATTTGAACTCGATATCTGCAGCTGCGTTTGCGTAATGCGCCAATTTTTCGTGATCGTGGAATTTATAGTTTTCTGAACCTAATCCTAAAGCCAAATGCCAGTTCAGACGCTTATGTTTCCATTCCTCATAGAAACCGAGCTCCGTTCCGGGCGGAACAAAAAACTGCATTTCCATCTGTTCGAATTCGCGCATTCTGAAGATGAACTGTCGCGCAACAATCTCATTTCTAAATGCTTTCCCAATCTGAGCGATTCCAAATGGAAGCTTATGGCGTGAAGTTTTCTGAACATTTAAGAAATTCACAAAAATTCCCTGCGCAGTTTCCGGACGAAGGAAAAGATCCGTCGCATTTTCGGAAGCCGCACCGAGTTTGGTTCCGAACATTAAATTAAATTGACGAACATCGGTCCAGTTTTTCGAACCGGTATCCGGATCGGCGATTTCAAGTTCTTCGATCAATGCCTTTACATCTGCCAAATCGTTGTTTTCCAATGATTTTGCCATTCTTTTCAGGATCACCGACTGCTTTTCGCGGTATTCCAAAACTCTCGGATTGGTCGATTCAAACTGTTGCTTATCGAACGCATCACCAAATCTTTTCTCCGCTTTCTCGATTTCTTTCTGGGCTTTGTCTTCCAGTTTCGCACAGTAATCTTCCAGCAAAACATCAGCACGGAAACGTTTTTTAGAGTCCTTGTTGTCGATCAGCGGATCATTGAACGCGTCAACGTGGCCGGAAGCTTTCCAAATTGTAGGGTGCATAAAAATCGCAGAATCGATTCCCACAATATTGTCGTTCAGCTGTACCATTGCTTTCCACCAGTACTGCTTGATGTTGTTTTTCAGCTCGGCTCCGTTTTGCCCGTAATCGTAAACCGCCGAAAGTCCGTCATAAATCTCGGAGCTCGGGAAAATAAAACCATACTCTTTCGCATGCGAAATCACCTTTTTGAAAACATCTTCCTGCTTTGCCATTGTATTTTTTGAATTTGTGCAAAAATAGGGAATTTTAGGGGAACTTTCTTCATTTTTAGGAGCTTGAAAGTTTTCGCTTCTCCGAAAACTCAGTCCGGCTTTCCGCTGTATCTTTTGCGGTGGTTGAGTGCAGCGAAAACCACCGCAAAAGGATGCCGCTTCAATCCGGGCTACAAGTTCAGGCAGTTTGTCTTTCCACATCTTTGAAAATTTTTCAAGTGATTTGATACATGTCTTTTGTAAATATTAATAGGAGCGAGCTTTAGCCCGCTTACATATGAACACGACAATTGGCTTTAGCCAAAATATACATTTTCATCATTCAATAAATCCAAATTTCGAATTATTATTCAGTCAGGTAAAAACATTAAATTTGCAAAACCCCATTTTCCAATGTACCAATCCCTAATCCGCCCCTTACTTTTCAAACTCGATCCAGAAAAAGCCCACTATCTTACTTTTTTCTTTCTAAAGAATTTTGGTTGGCTTTCAAAAACTTTTCTCCCAAAACCGATTGAAGATCAAAGGTTGGAACGGGAAGTTTTCGGACTGAAATTTAAAAATCCAGTTGGTCTCGCTGCAGGTCTGGATAAAAATGCTGTGGCGTTCCAGGAATTTGCCGACCTCGGTTTTGGCTTTGTCGAAATCGGGACTTTAACACCGAAACCGCAACCGGGAAACGACAAAAAACGCCTGTTCCGACTCATCGAAGATTCGGCGATTATCAACAGAATGGGTTTTAATAATGAAGGAGTCGATACCGCAGTTGAAAGGTTAAGGAAAAACAAAGGCGTTCTCATCGGCGGAAATATCGGTAAAAATAAAGTGACTCCCAATGAAGACGCGGTTAATGATTATAAAATCTGCTTCGAGAAACTTTTTGATTATGTGGACTATTTCGTGGTGAATGTCTCGTCGCCAAACACGCCGAATCTGCGCGAACTTCAGGACAAAGAACCTTTAACGAGACTTTTAGGTGAACTCCAGAAAATGAATTTGGAAAAACCAAAACAAAAACCCATCCTTCTGAAAATCGCACCCGACTTAACCAACAATCAGCTGCTCGACATCATCGAAATTGTGAAGGATACCAAAATTGCAGGTGTAATCGCAACAAACACCACACTTTCACGTGAAGGTTTGAAATCTGAAAACCAAAAAGAAACAGGCGGACTCTCAGGAAAACCTTTGACCAAGCGCTCCACGGAAGTCATCCGTTTTCTCTCCGAAAAAAGCGGAAAAGCATTCCCTATTATCGGCGTCGGGGGAATTCACACTGCAGAAGATGCCCTGGAAAAACTGGAAGCTGGAGCAAGTCTGGTTCAGTTGTACACGGGATTTATTTATGAAGGACCGAAGTTGATTAGGAAAATCAATCAAAAACTTTTAGAAAAGGTTTAAAGATCGATGACCGAAGTCGGAAGACCGAAGAAAGCGAATAGTTTAAAAGTGATTTTCTTTTTAGTTATGAGAGGGGTGAATTAAATTATTTTAAACTGTTCCGCAACGCAACGATTTGATTCATCAATTGAAAAGCCGTGTCATAGTGGGAATCAAAAACTTCATCCGTAATATGTTTTCTGAATTTCGCTTTGTATAGGCAAGTTACAACCTCCGATATGGAACGTATTGCATATCCAAGAAATCTTCTGAATTCTGCATTGCTTTGTCCGACATAACCTTCAGAAATATTGAGAGCAATACTGTCAACAGCTCGTCTGATCTGGGAGGAAAGGTTATTTTTTTCGTGTTCGGGGAAACTTAGCGAAGTGTAATAGATTTTCTCCCCATACTCCAACGAAATCTGCCAAACTCTTAGTTTTTTAAATTTGAAACTCATGATATTATGTTTTTTTTGGTTATTAATTCTCAATCTTTCTCATCTTCGGACCTCGGTCCTCCGACTTCGGACTTTCTTCCGACCCCAAACTTTCTTCCGTCTTCGGACTTATATGAAGAAATTCGCCACCGTATAAATTACCAGTCCAACCAGACCGCCCACTAAAGTTCCGTTCACGCGGATAAACTGCAAATCTTTTCCGACTTCCAGTTCGAGTTTTCGCGAAAGTTCTTTTCCTTGCCAGTTTCCAACCGTCGAGCTGATTAAATCACCGAATTGGTGGGTGTTTTTTAAAATGTATTTATACGCCGTAACGCGGATCCAGTGATCGATTTTATATTGAAATTTTTCATCGGTTTGCAGATTTACTGAAAGTTCCGCTAGATTTTTCTTAAGGTAGTTTTTCAATGCAGATTGTTCTTCCTCCAGTTCTTTCGACAATGATTTTTTAATGGAATTCCAAATGTCCTTAGAATATTGGTTGAGTTTTTCCTCTTTCAGAAAATCGTTCTTAATGCCTCGAAATTCCTCCTCCCATTTCTCCTCCTGCTGAACTTCCTGTGAAAATGAATACAGTTTTTTCGTAATTTCACTTCGCAGTGAGTGGTTTGGATCATTCTCAACCTCGTCAAAATATCGGGAAAGTCCAGAAGTGATTTTCTCTGCAATCGCGTCGTCCACAAATTTGGGAACCAGGAAATAACTTTCCTTTTTTACCCGTTCTTTTACCATTTCCTGATTTTTTAGAACATATTCTTTAATCTGTTTTGAAAGATTGGTAATTAGTCGTTGATGATCATTTTTATCTAAAACATATTCGATCCCGTTTCCTACGATTTGATTGATTTTCAGGTCATCCGACATTTCTTTTGCTTTTTTGCCGATGAAGTTTACAACCGCAGAATCGTCGAGTTTATTTAGAATATCGAGAACAATATTCGAAAGTTCATTAACTAGATTTTCCTGATTCCGCTCTTTAGAAAGCCATTCTCCCACAAAACCCGAAACTTTAAGCTTCTGGATATACGGACGGATATTTTGAGGGGAAAGAAAATTGGAGACCACGAAATTTCCCAGGTTGTCGCCGATTTTTTCCTTGCTGTTTTCAATAAGGTTTGTGTGCGGAATTTTCAGTCCGAGCGGATGGTGAAATAGTGCGGTTACCGCAAACCAGTCCGCCAAAGCACCGACCATCGCCGCTTCTGAAAAGGCGCGGATGTATCCGATCCAGTGCGAATCATCAGATTTCTGCAAAATCGTCGTTACAATAAAAACCAGCGCCATCAGAACAAAAAGTCCCGTTGCGAACATTTTGTATTTCCTGAGCTGGATGCGTTTCTGTTCGTCGTTCATTGAAACAAAATTAGTAAATTTGGTTCGAAACAAGGGAGCGAGCAAAGCTCTTCATTCTCTTGCGGTGACCTTCATCATTAATGCGATTTCTTTTCTTAATATTGACATTCACATTTCTGCAAACTTGTTCGCAGACCCATCAACCTGTAAAATCATCAATAATGGAAAATTCCACTACAAAAAACAATCCATACTTCTCCAGAACCGACCGAACCAAACTGACGATACCCAATGAGGAATGGAAAAAAATCCTCGATCCCGAACTTTACGCCGTAGCGAGAGAAGCTGCCACAGAACGACCGCATACTGGAAAATTTAATGTTTTCGATGAGCGTGGCGAATATTACTGCGCGGTTTGCGGTAACCATCTTTTCCGTTCCGATGCCAAATTTGCTTCAACTTGCGGATGGCCAAGTTTTTTCGAGGCCGATAAAGAAGGTGTCATCTACAAACGCGATACTTCCTACGGAATGGAAAGGATTGAAGTGTTGTGTAAACGCTGCAACTCGCATTTGGGACACGTTTTCAACGACGGACCAAAACCGACTGGAGTTCGTTTCTGTATGAATTCGGTGAGTTTGGATTTTGTGGGTGATTCGAAGGAAAAATAAAACCACAATGTCACAAAGGAAATTTGAATAATCTTTGTGACTTTGTGGTTAAAAAGTATACCACGAAGAATTCTATAACTAACTCTTTATCGTTTAAACCTAAGTCAAAGGTGCTCCAACCTGGATGTCGCAACGGTGATGCGGCTCTCCGTGTGGCGGATTGAACGCAGGTTTCGGACCAATGTTCTGTGCAGGAGCGGTCGCCGCTGGTTGTGGTGCTGCAGGAATCGGATTCGTGTTGAAGTTTTGATTCACTGCGGGCTGGTTCATTACTTGCGGAGCGGGAGCTGCAGCTTTTGGCGCGCTGTCAATCGGTGCACCTACTTCAATATCACAACGGTGAAAAGGTTCTCCGTGTGGTGGATTAAACTTTGGTTTCTTTCCAGGTTCGGTAGCTGTTTGCGCCAATTGCGGATTTTCTGATGCAGGCACAACTTTTCCCACTTTAAATTCCTGTGGAATAGGTGTAGCGGTGGTTGGTGTGTTCTCAGCTGCCGCTGCAACAGTGGCAGAATCGGTTGCTGCAGGAGTTACAGCTGTCGTTTCCTCTGTATTCTGCGTTTCTGTGGATTGCGCTTTTTTGTCACACGACCATAAAAGCGCCGCGGCAAAAATTAATAACGATACTTTTTTCATATTTTCATTCTTTAAAAATTCACATCCAGTCCAAGATATACATTTGCAGGCATAATCGGTGCGTAAACCATTCCGCCGTCGAAATAATTTCCGAAAGGATTTTTGGCGTCCATAATCGGATTTTTCTGGGTATAACTTGTCAGGTTTTCTCCACCCAAATATACACGAATATTTTTATTAAAAGTTCGGGCAATTTGAGCGTTTAATGTTGCGTAAGAATCTGAATATTGCGGCAAACGAAACTCTTCTGGATTTGATGAGGTATCGGGAATCCGCTGTTTTCCTACGAGGTTCAAAGTGGTATCGAAATTCCAGAATCCTCCTTTTTCATTCTTATCGGTGGAATAACTCAAATTCGCAAACCCTCTGTTTTTAGCCATAAATGGAACTTCCTTTTTTCCAGATAAATATTCGGCCTGCACATCGTAATATTTGTAGGCGAGCCGAACATCAAAATTCTTGGCCACTGAGAAATCCCACTGGGTTTGAAAAGAGTTGGCATAAGAACTCCCGTCGAGATTATAAAATAGAAGTTGGTGTGGCGAAGCATCCAAATCCACCAAAACCTGATCCTTGAAATCAGTACGGAAAAAGTCTGCAACAATTGTGGAATTTCTATTAAATATCTTGAATTCCTGCTGTACGCTTGCTCCGTAATTCCACGCGATTTCGGGTTTCAAACCGTAGATGTTTCCGCCATTTGGAATAATTTGAATCTGTCGGTTTGACGCGAAATAATGTTGGTTTTCTGCAAAAACATTCGCGGTTCTGAAACCTTTCCCTGCAGAAATCCTCAAGATTGTTTGTGGCGTAATGTCGTATTTAAAGTTAAGCCGCGGTGTAAACTGTGTTCCCGCCAAATTATGGAAATCGGTTCTCGCACCTGCAACCAAAGTGTATTTCAGTCCGGTAAATGTATATTCGAAGAACAGTCCGGGAACGGTTTCTGTTCTTTTAAAGTTTTGGATCAGGTAATTTTCATCAAAACGGTCGTAAAGAAAACTTGCACCAGCTTTGTATTTGTGGTTGGTGTTTCCGAAAATACTTTCAAAAATCAAGTTGGAATAAAATGTGTTCTGCTTCCCGTCGTAATTTCGGTTTCCGAAGAAACTGTCCTGTTGATGGTAGGTAAACTGATTCATCCATCCGATGCTTTGGTAAGGTTTTCCCTTAAAAATATAGCCGGTTTTGTTCCACACCTGAAAACGCGAAATGTCGATTCCAACGCCGTAAAGATTTTGCTGCGATTGCGGAATTTTTCGGTCGAAACCTTTTTGTCCCGCAGTTCTTTCATCTCTCAGAAAATTGATTCCGAAATGCGAACCTAATCCACTGTGATCCAAGTCGGAATAATTTAGAAGATAGGCGGCATTGATTTGATTTCCAACCGGTTGATCCAGAAATCCGTCGTTATTGTGATCGGCTTTGTAGAAAGTTCCGTTGCCGTGGAGCAAAATACTTTGGTTCCAGTGATCCGCCAGTTTTTGAGTGGAAGTGATATTTGCCTCCGTCCTTAAATTAGCGTCAACGAAAAGGTTCAGCGACGATTCATTATTCTCATTATACTTTAAAAGTTCAGTATTGATTTGTCCCGTAATGCTTTCGTAACCGTTGGTCACGGTGCTTCCACCTTTTGTTAGCTGGATTCCGCCGATCCATCTTCCGGGAATAAAATTCAGTCCGTATGCAGAAGCAAGTCCGCGGATTTCGGGTAAAAGTTCCTTTGTCAACGCAGTATATTTCTGATCCAAACCGAGCATTTTCAGCTGTTTGGTTCCGGTCACCGCATTGCTGAACGAAACATCGACGGTCGCATTGGTTTCAAAACTTTCGGAGAGGTTACAGCAAGCCGCCTTCAATAATTCTTTTGAATTGATATTGAAGGTGAGGTCTGCACTTTTTTTGTTCAGAGCCGTTGCTTCCTGAATTTTAGTAAGCCGCACTTCTTCGATCGATTTGTCGTAATGTTCCGAAAAAGTCGAGAAATCTTTCTTTGGTTTTGCCGGCTCGTCATGGTGAACCAAATCGCTCTTCACTCCGAATGGCAGAACACGGTCGTACAGACAACATCCGGGAAGGTTTTTGTAAACGTCATCCGATGTGGTAAATAGCTCATTGTCGTGACCAACGTCGGCAATTTTTTTGAGGATGGCTTCAGCGGAAGTTTTTGCTGGATCGAAATCAAGCGTCACTTTTTGGGTTTCTGCATCCCAGTTTGCTGAAGTTGCTCCTGCGTCTTTTGCAGCTTTCTCGATTCGCGTTTTACATGAACCGCAATTTCCGCGAACAAAAAACTCTTTGTCTGCTTTCGTCGGGGTTTCAGTTTTTGTGGTTTTCAAAAAAGAAGGTTCTCTTTCATAATGGCAACATCCCGGAAGTTTTTCATAAACTGAGTCGGGTGCGGTATAAAGTTCGTTGTCGTGACCAACTGCGGCAATCTCCTTTAGGATTTTATCGGTGCTTGTTTTAATAGGGTCAAATTCGATTTGGAGTTTTTGCGTTTCAGCGCTCCATTCTGCGGATTTTGCACCGTTTTTCTTGGCGGTGGTTTCAATGCGTTCCTTGCACATTCCGCAGTCTCCTTTTACAAGAACTGTCGATTTAGTGAGGGTTTGTGCAAATAAAAATTGAGTGGTTAAGAGTGAAAATGCAAATAGCACTTTCAGTAAAGTTTTCATATTGTGAAAATATTTTAATTTAAAAATCGGTTGCCAAAAGAACATTCTTCTGGCTATAAATCAATAAATTAAGCTATTTTCGGCGGTTGCCAAATATTATGGAAATCTGATGAAAAGAAAGAAATTCCGTAACCGAAATTAAGTTGAATTGCACTGAAAGTTTTTTCCGCGCTTTCATAAATTTCGGGTGAAATGTAATTAAAGACAAAATGCATCGAACACGAATGGCAGTTTGCACAGTCGTTTCCGCAATTGTTTTTAGCTGGGTCTTTGGAATTTTCGTCGTGGCACTGCTCCTTTTTGTTTTTATTGCAGCAGTCGTCTTTCTGGGATTTCTGTTCGCAGCACATTTCTGTTTGCTGTGCAAAAAGCATCTGCTTGGGAAGAATAAAGATCCCCAAACTCAAGACAAGCAAAAATATTTTCAGTGTTTTGAACATTCCGGCAAATTTACGGAATAATTTTTATTAATGGTTTTCGGCGTTAAACTTTCTTAAAAGCGAGTTAAATATTTTTAATTCAACCTTTTGATATTTAATAATTTATAATTTTGCCGGGTCAAATTTGTTTAACATAATATCGAATGAAGAAAGTCCTCATATCCTTAATAACCACAATATTTTTTGCCACTTCTTTTTACAGATACGAAGTGCACGAAACGCCAAAAGTTACTTTAACTTCAAAACCTGAAAAATTACTCAACACAACCAGCTCAGCTATCAATTCAGTTTCTGCCACGTCAGATGAAATCTATTCGGGAATTGATTTTTCGGAATTCAATAAACTCAATCCCGAAGTTTTTGAAAAGGCCTATCTCGGTTTTACCAATCTAAAGAAAACAGGAGAACTTGATGAAAATTCCCATCTTCTAACGATCTGCGATTTCTCACTTTCATCGACCAAGAAGCGACTTTGGGTCATTGACCTTAACGAAAAAAAGGTGGTTTTCAATTCCCTTGTTGCCCACGGAAAAAACACGGGTGAGGAATTCGCCCAAAAATTTTCCAATCGGGAAAGTTCGTACCAAAGCAGTTTGGGATTCTACATTACCGATGTGACGTATAACGGCGAAAACGGCTTCTCCCTGAAGCTTTTAGGAAAAGACAGAGGTTATAACGATGCTGCTTTGCAGCGCGCAATCGTGATGCACGGCGCCGATTATGTGAGCGACGATTTCATCAAGCAGCAAAACCGAATCGGCAGAAGTTGGGGTTGTCCCGCAGTTCCGAGAGATTTGGCAGAACCGATTATCAACACCATCAAAGGAAAAAACGTGCTGTTCATTTATTATCCCGACAGCAAATATCTTTCGTCTTCAGAATGGCTGAAAGGTAGTGAAACTGAACTTTAGAAATTCAGACCATCTTCTCAGGTCTCACCCATTCGTCAAACTGCTCCGCGGTAACCAATCCCAAATTGATGGCTTCTTCCTTTAAAGTCGTTCCGTTTTTGTGGGCGGTTTTTGCAATTTTTGCGGCATTTTCATAACCGATGTGCGTGTTGAGAGCGGTTACCAGCATCAGCGATTTTTCGACTAATTCTTTAATTCTTGGTTCATTGGCTTCAATTCCAATTGCGCAGTGTTCGTTGAAAGAATTGCACGCATCGCCCAAAAGTTGCGCGGATTGCAGAAAATTAAATGCCATCACCGGTTTGAAGACATTCAGTTCATAATTTCCCTGAGTTCCGGCGAAAGAAATCGTGGTGTCGTTTCCTAAAACCTGTGCGCAAACCATCGTTAATGCTTCATTCTGTGTGGGATTTACTTTTCCGGGCATAATCGAAGAGCCGGGTTCATTTTCAGGAATAAAGATTTCGCCAATTCCTGAACGCGGACCGGAAGCGAGCATTCGGATATCCTGCGCAATTTTATATAAAGAAACCGCAAGTTGTTTCAGAGCACCATGGGTTTCTACAATCGCATCATGTGCAGCGAGTGCCTCAAATTTATTTTCTGCGGTGATGAACGGATGTCCCGTAAATTGTGTGATGTAATCGGCGACTTTTTCGCTGTAACCTCTTGGGGTGTTCAGTCCGGTTCCGACTGCAGTTCCCCCTAAAGCAAGCTCTGAAAGATGTGGTAAAGTGTTCTTAATCGCCTTCAACGAAAAATTTAGTTGAGCAACATAGCCAGAAAATTCCTGACCCAAAGTTAAAGGTGTCGCATCCATTAAATGCGTTCTTCCAATCTTCACTACTTTTTCAAATTCTCCAGATTTTTTCTCTAAAGTATCACGTAATTTTTCAACGGCAGGAATTGTGTGTTCCACCACTTTCTTGTAAGCCGCAATGTGCATCGCGGTCGGAAATGTGTCGTTTGAACTTTGGGATTTATTCACATCGTCGTTGGGATGAACTTCAGATAGTTCTCCTAAAACTCCACCGTTATTAACGTGAGCTTTGTTGGAAATCACTTCATTCACATTCATATTGCTCTGCGTTCCGCTTCCGGTTTGCCAAATCACCAACGGAAACTGATCATCGAGTTTTCCTTCCAAAATTTCGTCACACACTTTCGCAATCATGTCTCTTTTTGCAGTCGGCAAAACGCCCAAATCTGCATTGGTAAAAGCGGCGGCTTTTTTTAAAACAGCAAATGCTTCAATGATTTCGTGTGGCATTGAACTTTCGGGACCGATTTTAAAATTGTTTCTGGAGCGTTCGGTTTGTGCTCCCCAAAATTTATCGGCGGGTACGCTCACTTCTCCCATCGTATCGTGTTCTTTTCTGTATTTCATAATGAAAAATATTTTACTATAAAGTTAAGGTAAAGTAATGATACCCGAAATCGAAAGCGATTTCTGTTGTCAATTAGAATAATAGATTTTGGACAACTTTGGACAAAAATATTTGGAAAAAATAAGGTAACTTTGTAAAAACAAATAAAACCAGAGAACCTATGAGAATTTTTTTTAACGAATGTGGAAAGGCATTTTAAAAAGTCTTTTCGCCGATAAGAGTATTATATAGTTTAACAGTTTATTAAAAGCAGAGAATTTTTCTGCTTTTTTACTTTATCGAGTGTTTCGAAGACAGAATGAGTTTTAGGGCTTGAAGTTCTAACAACGAGTGCAATCATTTTCAATTTACATAAAAGATTTCTTCACAACGCCCAAATCTGCATTGGTAAAGCAATGGCTTCTTTAAAACGGCAAATATTTCGATGATTTCCTTCGGCATATTCCCCAATTCTGAAATTGTTTCTTGAACGTTCGGTTTGTGCACCCCAAAACTGATCTGCAGGAACCTGCACTTCTCCCATGGTGTCGTGTTCTATATGGTATTCTGTCATGACTTTAAATTTAATTTTCAGAAAGTTAATGAAAACATTTTATACCATGTTCTAAATTCGATTGCAAATATCAATGACAATCAATGATATTCTAATTTTTTGTAGTTTAGAAGTACAATCTAAAAACTAATAATCATGTTAAAAATCTTCATTTTTCTTGTTTTTTCAAGTTTTTTGTATTCCCAAAAACTCTACTCCGTCAATTACTCCAATCAGGCGGATCTGAAAGTGTATGTAGTAAAATACGAAAACCAGGCAGATTTAAAAGTCTATAAAGTCAACTACGAAAATCAGGCAAGAGGAAATGACGGGAAATGGTTTTTTGTAAAATACGAGAATCAAGCCGACAAGAAAATCTATTTTGTGGATTATGAAAACCAAGCCGATTTAAAGATTTACTTTGTGAGATATGAAAATCAGGCAGGTTGGCGAAATAAGAGTAAAATGGCATTAATGTATTAACAGTTTTTTTTACCTACCAATCTTAGGATTCCAAATCCTTGAAGGATTATTTTCATCGAAAAATTTTACATCTACATAAAAGTAATTTTTAATCTACATAAATTATTTCTTCAATCTACATAGAATTTATTTTCAATCTGCATAGTTGAAACTTTCGTGCGATTTTTTTTGTTAATGAAGTTTTGGGGTCTTATTTCAAGAAAAATCCTTCCATCCCTTTATTTCAATATCTTTTACTTTGTACGATTTGTCACCTCCGTAAATCAACAGTTTCCGGTCGATTTGTTCGGGATAGATCTTGGCGAAGTAATGAAGTCCTTTCAGCAGCTTTTCACTGATGGTTTTGGTCGATTTTATTTCGGCGAGATCAAAACTGCCGTTTCCTTCCATAATCAGATCGATTTCGTTGCCGTTGCTGTCGCGCCAATACCAGAAATTTTTCATTTCGTAGCGGTGAGCATTCAGTTTGTGGAGTTCTGCAACCGCATAATTTTCATAGATATTTCCGAACAGGCGGTTTTGGGTAAGTTTTTCTGCACTGTTGATGTTCAGCAGATAGCAGAGCAGACCGGTATCGCAGAAGTACAGTTTCGGACTTTTGATTATTCGCTTGTTAAAATTCTCGAAATAAGGTTCCAACCGGAAAACAATAAAACTCGCCTCCAGAATCGACAGCCACGATTTGGCGGTAGGCGCAGAAATTCCACAGTCTTTTGCCAAATCCGAAATGTTCAGAATCTGTCCGGTTCTCGCAGCACAAAGCCGAAGAAACCTTCGGAAATTCGTTAAGTCATGAATGTTCAGCAATTGGCTTAAATCCCTTTGGATATAGGTTTCAATATAGTTTTTGTAGTAGGACGATGAAGGAATTTTACGGTCAAAAATGGCCGGATAAAAACCGTGCGGAATCAGCTCCTCAAAATTTTCAGGGAGTAATTCTGCATTAGAAAGTTCCTCAATATCAAAAGGAAACAATTGAAACATGGCGACTCTTCCTGCCAAACTTTGGGTAATATTTTCAAGTAAATGAAAATTCTGCGAACCGGACAGAATGTATTGCCCCATTATTTGGTCTTCGTCCACTTTTGTTTGCAGAAAAGAAAAGAGTTTCGGAACCCGCTGAACCTCATCAAAAATTACTTTACCAGAATATTTTTCTATAAAAGAATTGGGATCGGTTTCCGCAATGGTTCTAATGTCGGGATTTTCAAGATTCACATATTCAAAGTCTGGAAAACTGTTTTTAATCATCGTCGTTTTCCCCGATTGCCTCGGTCCGTTAATGGCAATAATCGGATAGAGTTTCAGGTATTGGTTGATGATTTTTACAAGCTGTCTTGAAACCGACATAATACTTTGTTTTTTCAATACAAATATAAAACAATCTTTCAATTTACATAAATTATTTCTTCAATCTACATAAAATAAATTTTCAATTTGCATAGAATTTATTTTCAATCTGCATAACTCAAACCTTCAAGGTTTCCAAAACCTTGAAGGTTTTTCCAACACTCAGCAATTATCATTGCTTGAAGCAGACAAGATTTATTTTTTCTTGTCCCGAGAATTCAAGATATTTTCAAAATAAATTATTCGTGCATTCGTGGCGGAAAATAGGCGTATTTTCCGTAAATTTACCCTTCAAAATTTCTAATAAAAATGGCATTCAATTACGCGGAACCTTTCCAGATCCAGAAAGACGATACCCAGTACAAAAAACTCACTTCAGATTACATAAAAAGTGAACAACTCGGCGATCGGGAAATCCTGACCGTAGATCCAAAAGGGCTCGAATTGCTCGCCGAAAAAGCAATGGAGGACGTTTCCTTCATGCTCCGTTCAGCGCATTTGCAAAGCTTGAGAAACATCATCGACGATCCTGAAGCCACCGACAACGACCGTTTTGTTGCCTACAATTTGTTGCAGAACGCGGCAGTTGCAGTTGAAGGCGCACTTCCATCTTGTCAGGATACGGGAACAGCAATCTGCGTAGCCAAAAAAGGAGAAAATGTTTACACCGGAGTTGATGACGCCGAACATTTAAGTCAGGGTATCTACAACACTTTTCAGAATAAGAATTTAAGATATTCCCAAGTCGTTCCTTTAACAATGTTTGATGAAAAAAATTCGGGTTCCAACCTTCCGGCGCAGATTGATATTTATGCTAAGAAAGGAGATTCCTACGAGTTTTTATTCTTAACGAAAGGCGGCGGTTCCGCCAATAAAACCTTCCTTTACCAAAAGACAAAATCGTTACTCAATGAAAAATCTTTAACGGAATGGATCAAAACTTCCATCCTCGATTTGGGAACTGCGGCTTGTCCACCGTATCACTTGGCATTAGTAATCGGCGGAACTTCTGCAGAAGCAACAATGGCTGCCGTGAAGAAAGCATCCGCAAAATATTACGACAACCTTCCAACAACCGGAGACGAAACCGGACGCGCTTTCCGCGATTTGGAATGGGAGAAAAAAATCCAGAAAATCTGCCAGGAATCCTCCATCGGAGCGCAGTTTGGCGGAAAATATTTGACTCATGATGTTCGCGTGATTCGTCTGCCAAGACACGCTGCAAGTTGTCCTGTTGGAATGGGTGTTTCCTGTTCAGCCGACAGAAATATCAAGGCAAAAATCAATAAAGACGGAATATTTTTGGAACAGCTGGAAACCAATCCAGCAAGATTTCTACCAGAAACTCCGCCACATTTAGAGAAAGCCGTAGAAATCGATCTGAACCGACCAATGCCGGAAATTCTTGCCGAGCTTTCAAAATATCCCATCAAAACCAGACTGAAACTCAACGGAACCTTAATCGTGGCGAGAGATATTGCCCACGCAAAAATCAAAGAAATCATCGACAGTGGAAAACCGATGCCGGAATATTTCAAAAACCACCCTATTTACTACGCCGGTCCCGCAAAAACCCCGGAAGGAATGCCTTCAGGAAGTTTCGGGCCAACTACTGCCGGAAGAATGGATGTGTATGTTGACGAATTCCAAAGCCACGGCGGAAGTATGGTGATGCTCGCCAAAGGAAACCGTAGCAAAGACGTAACCGATGCCTGCAAAAAACATGGCGGATTTTACCTCGGCTCCATCGGCGGACCTGCAGCAATTTTGGCAAAAGAAAATATAAAATCTGTAGTAGTTGTTGATTTTGAAGAGCTTGGAATGGAAGCGGTGCGAAAAATCGAGGTCAAAGATTTCCCTGCATTCATCATTACCGATGACAAAGGCAATGATTTCTTTGCAAGCATTTCGCATTAGAAATATACTTGAAGTACCTCTCCTTTGGAGGAGGATTTAGGGTGAGGAATAAAAATCACCACAAAATCTTTTGCTCAAAAAGAAAATAATCCTATTTTTGCCTAAAATCTACAACAAGATGATGTTATCAGCATTTTTCCCTTTTTACCAGTTCCTGTGGACGGTGTATTTCGTAATCATGTTCCTGGTTGGTTTTTGGTGTATCTTCATGTTCTTCGGATACGTGATCCCAATTTGGCTCACCGCAGGCTTGGCGGAATATTTCGGTAAAACCAAGCCGTTCGACCCGGAAGAGGTAAGAAGAAAAACTTTGCCGGAACAAGGCGCAGAAGTAATCTACAGCAGTCCGAAAGGAAACGGGCCGTTCCTTCACAGCCACGACAACCACGGTCATCACTAAGTGATGTCATCGCTTTCCCGCCTTAATTCTGGGAAATGTGATCACAAAGCAAAACAATATATAACAACAGAACCGTTCCTTTTAGGGAACGGTTTTTTATTGAAGCATTTTCATTAAAAGATTTAATAGTCAAAAATAGTTGGTAAAATTCTTTGTAATACCGATTATTAGATGCGATTACAAAAGTTTATTGAACTTTGTTTCAATAAATTTTTTTTATGTCTGAAAAATCAAAAAAAATCGTTGTTGGTGTT
Source organism: Chryseobacterium suipulveris (assembly GCF_022811685.1). Classification (NCBI taxonomy): domain Bacteria; kingdom Pseudomonadati; phylum Bacteroidota; class Flavobacteriia; order Flavobacteriales; family Weeksellaceae; genus Chryseobacterium; species Chryseobacterium suipulveris. The sequence continues at coordinate 185,510 of NZ_CP094532.1, forward strand.
GTGGAAGTTTGGATACCATTTCGTGGGGAAAACAGAAAGGCAAGAGGCGGTTCAAGTGTAAGAACTGCGGGATTTACTTTACGCTTGAAAACAAATCCGTAAGTTTAAAAAATAAAGAGATTTGGTTCAGGAAGTGGATCATAGGTCGACAAACTTACGAGCAGATTTCAATTGAATCCGGATATTTGATCAGTACGCTCCAACGATATTTTAACCTTATGCTGGCAAAGGCTCCACAGCTGAGTTACAGTCAGAACAAGGAAGTCTATCTTTTGATTGACGCCACATATTTTTCCAATGAAATCTGTCTTGTCGTTTTTAGGGACGATGTCTTCAAACAAACCCAACTTTACAGAATAACCGATGGTGAACACTTTGAAGAACTTAGGGAAGATCTTCAAAATATTCTTGATTTGGGTGTAAAAATTGGTGGGATTACGTGCGACGGAGATAAATCCCTGATTAAGGCTATTAGAAAGGTATGCCCGAAAGTTCCGATGCAGAGATGCCTGGTGCATATCCAGAGAATGTGCAAGATATGGCTTTCCGCACATCCTAAAACAAGGGCAGGATTCGAGCTCCGAGAGATTGCGTGTAAACTTCACTTTATCGACTGCGAGTCAAAAAAGCAATATTGGATACGGGAGCTTGTGGATTGGTTCGAGCAGCACAAAGAGTTTATCAATGAAAAATCTTACAATGAGGAAACAGGAAGGTATTGGTATACTCACAAGATGGTGAGGCGAAGTTTTTCAGTGATCAAAAAGGCGCTTCCAAATATGTTCACCTTTCTACAGAATCCTAAGATACCGAAAACCACCAATGGTCTGGAATCCTTCTTCGGACATCTGAAAGGCAATCTGAATATTCATAGAGGACTTACTAAAAGTAGGCGCAAAAAATTCATTCAATGGTATCTTTTCTATAAAAACCAGAAGTGATGAAAGGTTTTTTAGCCATTTGGCTGTTCCGATAATTTATTAAAAAGGATGGTCGAAACCATCCCTCTAAACTATCGTTTACAGCGTCAGTTGTATTGCTGGCGAGTTGCACCTCTGCATGGCTCGCTTCCTCTTCCAACCAACAGCCGAATATTACAAATTATTTTTTAAAAAAACACCAACTATTTTTGACCACATTACCCATTAAAAGCAATAATGCCGAATATTAAAATGTTGGAATTTGGTAATTGCAAAACAATTCTGGCTGAATGACAATGGAAAAAGACTGCCTTTTACGACAGTCTCTTTTTATCATTTATCTCCCGTTTACCGAGATCAGGTAATCGTAAACCAACTGATGCTGGTCGTCGGTTAGTTTGGCTTTCGGCGCCATTCTGCTCAAAGTTCTGATCCAGCCCTTGTCGTCGTGTTTTTTGGGATCCGGCAAAGCGTGGCATTTGTTGCAGGAATTTTCGAAAATGGTTTGTCCTTTTGCAAAATCGTTTGCCGAAGTGTATTTCGGACCGGTTACCGCATTGGATTTCGGACCGCAGGAGACTAAAAATAGCGTTCCCGCCGCAGCAGTTAGAAGCAACTTTTTCATAATAGTATTTTTTTGGTGTTGTAAAATACTGAATGAAAAGATTATACCATTCGAATTAAGTAAGTGGAGCGATCAAATCTTCCACTTCTTTTTTCTGTTCGGCATATTTTTGCTGAAGTTCTGAGTTTTCGCCCATTCTGCGGTAATATTCCAGTGCTTTCTCGCCGAAGAATTTTTTGTGGAAATCCGAAACATCGGGAATATTCGGAAATATTTTGTGGAACAGCATTTCGTAATACGCCTGAAACTCTCTTTCGTTCTTGTCTTCCACTAAAGTTTCTGGAGCTTTCTGGCGAACATGCAGCATTTCGTGTGCAACCATATTGGCAACGAGATTCAGGTCGAAGTCGAAAAGGTTTTTGGGAATCATCACCATCTGTTTTCCGCCGAGTTCGCCTTCGGTGGTGAGAAGCATTTTATTCGGCTCGAGCTCTGGTCGGAAACCGAATCCCGCAAAATTGTCGCTTTCGAGACCGAGACTCCTGATGAGGAAATTGGCGCCGTCGATAACCTGATCGTGGGATTTGTAGGCATCGAGATGTGCGGAAATGTCTTCTAAATTCATTTTCGAAAAACTGAAATTTCTATAATACAGAGTCGCGACCCGGACTGAACGGAGCTCTTTTTTCTTGAAAGGACATCGCACCGGAAGAAAAAAAGCGGGAGTGGAGTACGGAAATAGTCGCCCTAAAAAATTTCTTCGAAAGCCAAATCTACTTCTAATTTCTCCGCTAAAAGTTTTGAAATTTTTACTTTAAGTGGTTCAATGTCAATGTTTTCCATTGCATCGTTGGCGAAAGCGTAGAGCAGCATCGCCTGTGCTTCTTTCTTGGAAATTCCTCTCGCTCTCAAATAAAATAAGGCGTCGTCGTTGAGCTGACCCACGGTACAGCCGTGCGAACATTTTACATCGTCGGCAAAGATCTCAAGCTGCGGTTTGGTGTCTATGGTCGCTCCCTCGTTCAGTAACACGTTGTTATTCTGTTGGTAAGCGTTGGTTTTCTGTGCGACTTTGTCCACGAAAACTTTCCCGTTGAAAACGCCGTGTGATTTGTCTTTGAATATTCCCTTGTAGTTTTGGTAGGATTCGCAATTCGGCTCATTGTGGTGCACCGCGGTGTGGTGATCCACCAACTGCTCGTTTCCGATGATGGTGATTCCGTTCATGAACGAGTTGATATTCTGGCCATTATGAATGAAGTCGAGGTTGTTTCTCACAATTTTTCCACCGAAACTGAACGTGTTCACGGTGGTGAGACTGTCGCGTTCCTGCTTGGCGAAAGTGTGGTCGATCATGTAGGAAGTGTCGGAATCGTTCTGCAGTTTGTGCCAATCGGTTTTGGCGTTTTTGCCGGAAAAAATTTCTGTAACCGTGTTGGTCAACACGAAACTTCCGTCGAAATTATGGTGGCTTTCGATGATTTCGATGTTTGAGCTTTCCTCGGCAATCAATAGGTTTCTGATATTGTAAAATGTGTTTTCTGGCTGATTCTGAGAAAGATAGAAAACATGGATGGGTTTTTCAACCGTAGCATTTTTCGGAACTTTAATGAAAATTCCGTTGTTCACATAAGCGAGATTCAGATTAGTGAAGGCAAGTTTCTGGTCAGCGATGGTATTGAAAAACTGCTGAAATTCCGGCTGGTTCTGGAAATCGTTCAACGTATTTTCAAGGGTTGAAATCTCTACATTTTCCGCGGTAACTTTTGAAAACTCTGCAGTATATTTTCCGTTGATGAACGTAATCCAGTCGAAATCTTCTTCACCAAGATGAAGTTCGTCGATCTGACTTTGCGATATGGAATGTTCCGGTTTTGGGAAAAAGCTGTAGTTCTTTTCGGTGATTTCCTTGAGGTTGGTAAAGCGGTATTCCTCATCTTTCTTCGTCGGGAAGCCGAGTTGAAAGAATTTGTTGATCGCTGATTTCCGGTTTTCGTCTAAAGATGAACTTTTCAGCGCGGAAAGAAATTCCGTGAAATTGTTCTGTATGTTTTCTAATAAAGCCATTTTAAATTGTTTGATGTTGTTTGATGTTATTTGAATTTGTTTGATGCAGATCGAATAATAAAACGAACGATCTCAAACTTTCAAACGATTTCAAACTAGTTTAAAAGCCAATCGTACCCTTTTTCCTCCAGTTCCAGCGCGAGGTTTTTGTCGCCGGTTTTGATGATTTTTCCATCTGCTAAAACGTGTACGAAATCGGGTTGGATATAATCTAAAAGCCGCTGATAATGGGTGATCAGAAGAACTGCGTTTCCTTCGTTTTTAAAGGAGTTCACGCCGTCTGCAACGATTCTCAGTGCGTCGATGTCGAGTCCTGAATCGGTTTCGTCGAGGATCGCGAGTTTGGGATTGAGCATCAACATCTGAAAGATTTCGTTTCTTTTTTTCTCTCCACCGGAAAATCCTTCGTTCAGCGAACGCGCGAGAAAATCTTTCTTGATTCCCAGCTTTTCTGAGTTTTCGCGAATCAGACCGAGCATTTCTTTTGCGCCCATATCTTCTTCACCTTTTGCTTTTCGGTTTTCGTTGATGGCGGCTTTGATGAAATTGGTCACCGAAACTCCCGGAATTTCCACAGGATATTGGAACGACATAAAGATTCCTTTGTGGGCTCTTTCTTCGGGAGCATCTTCGATGATGTTTTCTCCTTCGAAATTAATTTCTCCATCGGTAATTTCGTAATCCTCTTTTCCGGCAATTACTGCGGAAAGAGTGGATTTTCCCGCACCGTTCGGACCCATAATCGCGTGAACTTCGCCCGGATTGATCTGTAGGTTTATTCCCTTTAAAATTTCTACGCCCTCTTCGATTTTGGCGTGTAAGTTTTTGATTTGTAACATAATAGTTTGTTTGATGTTGTTTGATATAGTTTGAATTTGTTTGATTACCGAACTTTATCGAACGATTTCAAACCTTCAAACCATTTCAAACTTTATGGTTATCCAACGCTTCCTTCTAAACTGATTTCTAAAAGTTTTTGCGCCTCGATGGCAAACTCCATTGGAAGTTTATTCAATACTTCTTTTCCGAAGCCGTTCACAATCAGTGCGATGGCTTTTTCGGTATCGATACCTCTTTGGTTGCAGTAGAAGATTTGGTCTTCACCGATTTTTGAAGTTGTCGCCTCGTGCTCGATCTGTGCAGTGGGTTCCTTCATTTCGATATACGGGAAAGTGTGTGCTCCACAATCATTCCCCATCAGAAGCGAGTCGCACTGGGAGAAATTTCTTGCCCCTTTTGCGGTCGGCATAATTTTCACCAAACCACGGTAGGAATTGTTTGATTTTCCTGCCGAGATTCCTTTAGAAATAATGGTCGATTTGCTGTTTTTCCCGATGTGGATCATTTTGGTTCCCGTATCGGCGTACTGATGATGGTTGGTTACCGCGATGGAGTAGAATTCACCGATGGAGTTGTCGCCTTTCAAAATACAGCTTGGATATTTCCACGTTACAGCAGAACCAGTTTCGACCTGAGTCCAGGAAATTTTTGCATTATTCTCACATAATCCGCGTTTTGTTACGAAATTGAAAACGCCGCCTTTTCCATCCGCATCACCGGGATACCAGTTTTGCACGGTCGAATATTTGATTTCCGCGCCATCCATTGCGATCAATTCCACCACTGCTGCGTGAAGCTGGTTTTCGTCTCTTGAAGGAGCTGTACAACCTTCGAGGTAAGAAACATAACTTCCTGCATCGGCGATGAGCAGGGTTCTTTCGAACTGACCGCTTCCTGCCTGATTGATTCGGAAATAGGTTGAAAGTTCCATCGGACATTTCACCCCTTTCGGAATGTAGCAGAAACTACCGTCGGAAAAAACTGCAGAATTCAGCGCTGCATAGAAATTGTCGCCTCTCGGAACTACTTTACCGATATATTTTCTTACGAGCTCTGGATGCTTTTGGATCGCCTCGGAAATCGCACAAAAGATAATTCCCTTTTCCTTCAGCGTTTCCTGGAAGGTGGTCTTCACGGAAACGGAGTCCATCACGATATCTACGGCAACTCCGGTCAATCGTTTTTGTTCCTCGATATTGATTCCCAACTTTTCGAAAGTCTTCAAAAGTTCGGGATCTACTTCATCCAAACTTGCCAATTCCGGTTTTTTCTTGGGAGCGGCATAATAAGCAATCGACTGAAAATCAGGTTTTTCGTATTTCACGTTTGCCCAATCCGGTTCCTCCATTTTCTGCCAGATTCTGAAGGATTCCAATCGCCATTCGGTCATCCATTCCGGCTCGTTTTTCTTTGCAGAAATCATCCGGATAATTTCTTCGTTCAGACCAATCGGAAAATCTTCATACTCGATGTCGGTGTAAAAACCGGCTTCGTATTCCTTGGTTTTTAGGTCTTCCCTTAAATCATCCTCTGTATACTTCGCCATATCTATAAACTAAATGATTCCCCACAACCGCAAGTTCTGCTCGCGTTTGGGTTATTAAATACAAATCCTTTTCCGTTCAATCCACCGGAAAAATCTAATGTTGTTCCTGCAAGATAAAGGATAGATTTTTTATCTACGACGATTTTCACGCCGTTATCTTCAAAAACCTGATCGGTTTCTTCTTTTTTATTGTCAAATTTCAGCACATATTCCAAACCGGAACAGCCGCCGCTTTTCACGCCGACTCTGATGTAATCGGTTTCGGGATTGTAGCCGTCTTCCTTCATTAAAACTGCCGCTTTTTCTTTTGCGTTATCACTAACTTTAATCATTTGTTTTTATTTAGAATGATTTTAGATTGCAAAATTACTAATAATATAACGAAAATCAAATTCAACACTTTATATTTGTCTATTGCTTTTATAGACGATTAAATTTAACTTTCCGATTAAATAAAAATCAAAAACTCAAATATTAAAATGAAAAAAACAGGTTTTTTAGTTTTGGCTTTTTGCGCACAAATATTCTTTGCACAGGCAAACCGTTTCATTTATCAGGTGACGATGAAACCGGATGCTGCAAATCCTTCCGATATTAAAACTGAAAGTGCCTATCTCGATGTGAATAAAGAAAAATCGATTTTTTATTCTGAAAACCGAATGAAAAGGGATTCAACTATTGGAAGAGCTCGACAAACCGGAAGTTTTAATTTCGACCGAAGCCAAATGCAGAGTTTGCGCTCGAACATCGATTATGTCATTGAAAAAGATTTTAAGACGGGAGTGAAAACCTTTAAATCAAGGATTGCGAGAGATCAGTATTCGTATGAAGAAGATCGCGCAATGGACTGGAAAATTCTTCCTGAAACTGCAAAAATTGGCGACTACAAAACCCAGAAAGCGGAAACGAATTTCGGTGGCAGAACTTGGTTTGCCTGGTTCACCACAGATGTTCCGATTCAGGATGGGCCGTATAAATTCTCTGGTCTTCCCGGCTTGATCGTGAAAGTGGAAGATTCTAAAGGAGATTATTCTTTTGATTTAAAGGAAAGCAAAAAAATCGCAGAAATCTTTAACCCCGATTCTAGAGGAACTGTAATGAAAGTAAAAAGAAAAGACTTCGAAAAGCAAAATGCGGCGTTCCGAAAAGATCCTGTTTCATTTCTCACATCTCTGAGTTCCGGAAGAGGTGGTGGAATGAGGGGCGAAAATCCTGCAATAAGTCCACCAACAATGCGAACTCCTGATCCTAGCCAAAGAAAACGAATGGAGGAAAGAATTAAGGAAGAAATCAAGAGCAACAATAACCCGATTGAGTTGCAGTATTAATCTATTTCATCAGTTCTTCTGCCTGGTTCAGCGCGGCTTCCGTGATTTTTGATCCTGAAAGAAGCTGTGCGATTTCCTGAAGTTTTTCTCCGGAGTTCAGCGGGATAATATTCGATTGGGTTTTTCCTGAGACGTCCTGCTTTACAACTTTGTAGTTGTTGTCACCTTTTGAGGCAACCTGCGCCAAATGGGTAATCACGATCAGCTGCATATTTTCCGACATTTCTTTCATCACATTTCCCATTTCCTGCGCGACTTTTCCTGAAACGCCGGTGTCGATTTCATCCAGAATCAAGGTGGGAAGTTCAGCGTTTTCCGCCATCAATTTCTTAATGGAAAGCATCACTCTCGAACTTTCGCCGCCGGAAATTGCACTTTGAATCGGCTTTAACGGAAATCCTGAATTGGCTTGAAACAAAAGCTGGATTCTCTCTTTTCCGAATTCGTTGAATGTTGCGGAATCGGTTAATTCAACTTCGATTTTTGCTTTCTCGAGACCGAGTTTTTTCAGGAGACTCTCCGTTTTCTGGATGAAAATTGGAGCCGACTTTTTTCGGTTTTTTGAAAGTTCGGCAGAATGTTTTTCGAGAAGGGAAGTGGTTTCCTCCAGTTTATTTTCGCTTTCCTGGATATATTGTTCTAACTCGGCGAAACCGCTTTGCTCACCGGAAAGCTCGTCGCGAATCTCCCTGAGTTCGGCAACTGAGTTTACATTATGTTTTAGAAGTAAAGAATTGATTCTGTTGAGCTTGAAATTCAAATCCGATAAAATTTCCGAATCGGTTTCAATCTTTTCTGCCTCATTTTGAAGTTCAAAGATAATATCTTTAAACTCGACAAAATTCTCCTCCAATCTTTGATGAAGCAAAGAAAACTCGTGTGAAAGTGAAGCAACTTTTCCGAGTTTGCTTTTGATGTCGTTGAATGAATCCAAAATTCCGATTTCCTCCAAATCAAGCTTGGTAAAGATATTTGAGAGATTTTCTGTGATGGCTTCCGCGTTTTCCTGGCGGTTGAGCTGATTCTGAAGTTCATCCAAATCAACTTCGTCGAGGTTGGATTCTATCAATTCATTCAACAAAAAGGTTTTATAGTCGCTTTCCTTGTTTCCTTCGGAAAGCTGGTTTTTAAGCGCGATTAAATCTTTCTGAAGTTTTTTATATTCCTGAAAATCTTTCTGGTAAGTTGAGATCAGCGTTTTGTTTTTCGAAAGTCCGTCGATGATTTTGAACTGATATTCCTCGTCAAAAAGATTGGAAGTTTCAAACTGTGAATGAATATCGATCAGCTTTGATGAAAGGATTTTCAGCGTTTCCAAAGTTGCGGGTACATCATTCACAAACGCACGGGACTTTCCGGTTGGAAGAATTTCCCGCCGAATTACGGTGTGTTCCTCGAAGTCGAGATCGTTTTCGTCAAAGAATTTTCTAAAGTTTTCGTTGAGGTTAAATTCTGCTTCAACGATACTTTTAGTTTCAGAATTCTGGATGGATTTTGTGTCGGCTCTTTCGCCCAAAATCAACCGCAAAGCACCGAGGATAATAGATTTTCCTGCCCCGGTTTCTCCTGTGATTACCTGCAGACCTTGATGCAGATCCAGTTCCAGTGAATCGATCAGTGCAAAATTTTGTATGAAAATCCTGTTCAGCATTATAAAAAAACTTCAAGCCTGGCTTAAAGTTTTACAAAAATATTGGTTAATAATGTATTTCCCAAATTATTTCCACTTATTCCATTTGCTGTCGATGTCTTTCGGAGAAAGGATTACGAAAAGTCCCTTCAAGTCGTTCATATTGACATTGGCGTTGTTTCCGTTATTGAAGATATCGAAGATTTCCTGTTTTTTAGAGTCGATGAAAATGTTGACGGGATAGTTCATCTGGAAGCTGTTTTCGTATGTTTTCAATTGCATCAAGGCATCAAAAATAATTTTCTTTGCACTCGACTGATCCTGTTTTCCGAGATTGTCGAGGCCGGCTCTATGGTAAGTGTAGTAAAGATTTCGCAAAGTATTCTGCTCCGGTTTCATCATATTGTCGATGAGTGCGGCTCTTGTTTTGGGACCTTCCATTAGCGACCATCCCGCATAATTTTGGTTTTGTGAATTGTTTGAAATTCTTTGAGCTTTTTCAAACCACGGTTGTCCACCGCGAACTTTGTAGCTGTCGCCGTCATAACCCAAAATCATGTACACATAAAAGCTAATTACGTCGATAAGATTTTTCCCGGAAAACTGTCTCTCATTGAAAATCAGGTTTTCGTTTTCGGTATATTCAAACGCGAAATTGGTATCGTTCAGGTTCATTAAAGGGCTTTCGTAAGTGGTATTAAAAATCGGTCGAACCGCCTGGACCACAATGCTTCCCTTGAAACTGCTGTTTCCGGGTCTTTCGTTGATCACGATCGCGAAATTGCATTTGATCTTTTCAAAATTCTGAAGTTTCTTACCGGTCCAGCTCGTGTTGTTGATGAAATCTCGCAAGTTTTTTTCCAAAGTTTTGAAAACCTGGGTATTACTTCCGCCAAGTTGTTGCGCATTGACCTGAACCGTCGCCAGAAGTTCCTGCGAAAAACTCAGGTTAAAACCAAGAATCAGGACAAGTATCGATAAAAATTTCTTCATTTTTAATGGTAAAATTTAAGAACGGAAATTTAGGAATATTATTTCAGAATCTGGCTTTCAATGAATGCTAAAATATCTTTCGCCACCTCATCTTTTGATTTTAAGTTAAATTCCTGCATTTCGGTTTTGGTGATGATTTTAATTTTATTAGTATCGTTTTTAAAGCCGGCTCCTTCGTCTTTGAGCGAGTTTAAAACGATAGCGTCGAGGTTTTTCTTTTCCAGTTTTCCTTTTGCGTTTTCTTCTTCATTCTGGGTTTCCAAAGCGAATCCCACGAGGAACTGTTTGGTTTTTCTTTCGCCCATCGTTTTCAGGATGTCGGGATTTTTTACCAGCTCAATGGTTAATGAATCGTCGCTCTTCTTGATTTTTTCTTTGGCGATTTCTTTCGGCGCATAATCTGCAACTGCGGCGCTTGCGATCGCAATATCGCAATTTTCGTAATGCTTGAAAACTTCCTCAAACATTTCTTTTGCCGAAGTTAAGCGATGAATTTCAATGTTCGGATTTTCGGTTTTTTGATTGCTCGGTCCAGAAATCAGGATGACTTTCGCGCCTCTTTTTGCCGCCTCTTCTGCGATAGAAAATCCCATTTTTCCAGAAGAATGATTTCCGATAAATCTTACAGGATCGATCGCTTCGTAAGTAGGTCCCGCTGTAACCAAAACGGTTTTTCCAGCAAGGTTTTTGGAGTTGACATTATTAAAGAATTCTTCAATTTTTTGGGAGATGGTTTCTGGTTCCGCCATTCTTCCCTGTCCGACAAGTCCACTCGCTAATTCCCCCGTTTCTGCGGGAATGATGAAGTGTCCGAAATCTTCCGCCAGTTCCAGATTCTGTTTGGTGGAAGGATGTTGATACATGTCCAAATCCATTGCAGGTGCGATGAATACGGGACATTTCGCCGACATATAAGTTGCGATGACCAAATTGTCGCAAATTCCGTGAACCATTTTTGCCAAAGTATTTGCGGTACACGGCGCGACCACGATCAGATCTGCCCAAAGTGCAAATTCCACGTGGTTGTTCCAGGTCCCGTTTTCGGAATAAAAATCGGAGTAAACCGGTTTTTTAGAAAGGGTAGAAAGCGTAAGTTTCGAAACGAATTCTTCCACTGAAGGCGTCATCAGAACCTGTACTTCTGCACCTTTTTTCACAAGATCGCGAATCAGATAATTGATTTTGTATGCGGCGATTCCTCCTGAAATACAGATGAGGATTTTCTTTCCTTCGAGTGTCATTGGATGTTTATTTGCAGTCACGAATTTAGCGAAAATTTTACGATTGATTTTTTTCAATTAAATGTTTTGACAGTTAACCGCTCTTAAACAAAAAAAATCGCAAAGTATAAAACTCTGCGACTATATTATAATGATGAAGTACCTTTAGTTCTTCTCTTCTGTTTTTCTGAAATAGATTTCGTCATCCAACCACTCCTGAATTGCGATGGAGGTTGGCTTCGGAAGTTTTTCGTAATGCTTGGAAATCTCGATCTGCTCTCTGTTTTCGAAAACCTCTTCCAGCGTAGAATTGTGTACCGCAAACTCGTCTAATTTATTATGAAGTTCTGCACGGATTTCGGCATTGATCTGCTCTGCTCTTTTACCCATAATCACGATGGCTTCGTAGATAGAACCTACTTTATTTTCAATCTTGTCACGGTCGTAAGTAATGGTATTAATTTCAGCTTTAGAATCTTTTACGCTCATTTTCAGTTCGTTGTTTTATTTTGAGTGTGCAAATATACGTTTTATTTTTTTGATGGAATTATGGAGTCGCTAATTTGATGCTGTCTCTTTTCAGCTGTTCCGCAATTTCCTTTTCTTTAGCGGCATTCTGTTCTGCTTCAGCTTCTTTCTGTTTGTTCAGGAGCTCCTGTTTTCTTGCTTCCACTTTTTTCTCAAGTTCTGCGAAGTCGGTTTTTTCTTTTTCAAGTTTCGACCTTAAATCCAGAGCTGTTTTTGCATTGTCCGTATTCGGCATTTCTCTTTCGACCTGTCTTGTAAAAGCCAGCGCGTTTTCAATACGGTCTTTTTTCAGGTCATAAACAGAGTTTACTGCAAGCTCGTAACGGGATTTCAGGATGTACTCGTAAATTTTTGGACGCAATTTCGTACTTGGGAAATCCTGCAGAACATTATCAAACGCTACATTTGCCGCTCGGTAGTCTGCCATTTTGTAGTACTGTCGCGCGTTTTCGTACGCTTTGAATTCCAGTTTATAGGTAAGCTCGTCGATCAGCTCATTGATGTTCTTTGCCTTTTCAGAGTTCGGATAATTGTTCAGGAAATTCTGCAGTTCATTGATGGCGAGTTCCGTGCTGCTTTGGTCAAGATTGTAATCCATCGAACCTTGGTAATAGCACAATGCCGACATATAGGCAGCATCTTCCGCGCGTTTGTCTTGAGGGAAAGTTACCGCAAAATTCTTGAATTGGTGACCTGCAAGTTTGTAGTTTTTGTCGTAATAATTGGCATAAGCCGAATTGTAAACCACATTCGGCGCATCGTCGGTTCCCGCAACAAGGTTGGAAAGACGCTCGTAAAGCGCCAAAGCATTCCGCCATTTTTTCTTCTCGAAATTTTCGTTGGCAACTTTCAGGATATAGTCTTTGTCCGCACTTTTCATTGCACGTTCCTGCTGTTTGTTACAGCCCGACAAAAAGAAAAGTGAAACCAGTACGATCAGTAAATTTTTCATAGATAAATTCATGCAGAAAGGATTCTGCGGTTCAGTTTGCAAAAATATAATTTTTTTGCCAATACGCTTTTATTTATGATTATTTAACTAATTGGCTAATTCGGTTGATATCCCAATGTCGAAAACACCGTCACCAAAAGACTTGCGAGAATTTTCTTTTCTGCTTCCTGCAGGTAGTTTTCTTCTTTTCCGGGAACGTACAAGCTGTAGAAGTTTTTGTTCCTAATGGCAAAAAGCGCGGATCCGATGATCAGCGTGAGCAAATCCTCTGGTTTTGGAGCGTGGTGGAAAACTCCCGAAGCAATTCCCTTCTTGGTGACATCGTCGATTTTATGGGTGAAAGTGTTGTAGAAGTCGAGCAAATCTTCTTTAAGGTGTTCGGTATGCCGAAGTTCCTGGGTTACAAAACCGTGGAAGTAGTTGAACTTGAAAAGTTGGTTCACCACATATTTTACCAGTTCCTTCATCTGCATTTCGGGTTTGCCTTCCTTGATGGTTTCGGCAAATTCGGCAAAGCTTTCGCGGGTTTTCTGCACACGGTATTGGTACAGGTGCGACATCATTTTTTCCTTGGAACCGAAATAGTAGGAAATCATCGCGACATTGATGTTTGCCTTGGTCGAAATATCGCGAACCGACGTTCCTTCAAAGCCCTTTTTCGCAATCAGCTTTTCGGCAACATCTAATATATGGATCTGTTTTTCAGTGAATTTCTTTTTCATCTCGAGTTTACTTGTAGTAAAGTTAGAAATTATTAACAAATTTTAAAACATATGTTTAATAATTTTGGTCATGTTTTTTAATAATTTTGAGAATGCATTTTTTTGACTTTCACCACCATGATCCCAGAAAAACTTTCGGAATTTATAATCTGAAGTTTGGTGAAAATATTCCCGACCATTTCTTTTCCGCAGGAATTCATCCCGATTCTATCTCAGAAAATATTGAAGGATATTTTCTTTGGCTTAATGAAATTATTAATAACAGAAACTGCGTTGCCATCGGAGAATGTGGTTTGGATGGCTTGATCGATGTCGATGAAAAACTGCAGCGGGAAGTTTTCGAAAGGCAGATTTTTTTGGCAAATGAAGTTCAGAAACCCATCATCATTCATTGTGTGAAAAGGTTTTCCCAGCTGATTCCTTTTAGAAAAAAAGCGAAAGTCCCGATGATTGTACACGGTTTCAACAAACGGAAAACCATCGGTGATGAATTGCTGAAAAACGATTTCTGTTTAAGTTTTGGAAAGTCTGTGCTCCATAATGTAAATTTGCAGGATTTTGTAAATGAATTTCCCACCGAAAAACTTTTTCTGGAAACCGATTCCGCCAGTTTTGAGCTTGAAGATTTGTATCTGAAAGTCGCCGAACTGAAAAATATGGAACCCGAAAACCTGAAAATGCAGATCATCAAGAATTTAAAATCCATCCACATTTCCTTAACTCAATGAAAAAAAACTGGCTCGAACGAACTGAACTTCTCATCAAAGAAAGCAACATCCAAAAACTGAAAAATGCCAATCTTCTGGTCATCGGTTTGGGTGGAGTAGGTTCTTTTGCCGCAGAATTTTTGGCGAGAGCCGGTGTCGGAAAAATGACGATCATAGATGGCGATGTGGTGGATGAAACCAATATCAACCGACAGCTTCCGGCGCTGCAAAGCACGATCGGTAAAGCGAAAGCCGATATTATGGAACAGCGGCTTCTTGACATTAATCCAGAACTGCAACTGGCGAAAAGAAACGAATTCCTGAATCCCGAAAATATGGAGGAAATCCTGGAGTCGGAAAAATTCGATTACGTTCTGGACTGTATCGACAGCGTAACTCCGAAGATCACACTGATCAAAACTGCCCGCAGAAAAAAGATCAAAATCATCAGCTGCATGGGAGCAGGCGGAAAAATTGATCCCTCGAAAGTGATGGTGCGCGACATTAGCAAAACCCATAACTGCTTCCTCGCGAAACAGGTTCGTAAACGGTTGAAAAAGGACAATATCCACAAAGGTTTTCGGTGCGTTTTCTCGAACGAGATTCAAAATGAAGAAAGCTTGAAAATGACCGACGGAACCAATTTCAAGAAATCCTTTTACGGAACCATTAGTTTTATTCCCGCCATTTTCGGTCTTTACGCAGCGGCGGAAGTCATTAACTATTTAATAAAAAAGTCGGATGAGGGAAGTCCGAAGTCGGAGGAAGATTAGGATTAAGAGAATTCAAAAAAATTCTTATTCTCCCGAAAGTTATCGGGATGTGGTTAAAAAATAGCAACTTAGCCAGTAAAATAATTTGGACCAGAAATACCCTAAAAACGAGAAGCTTAAACAGAAGCGCGAAATCGATTTGCTTTTTAACAAAGGCAAATGGCATTCCTGTGGAAATCTGCGGATCATCACGCTCGATTTTGATGCAAAAGCGCAGGAAAACTTCACGCTCGAAAATCAGAAAGTTGGGGTTTCCGTTTCCAAAAGAAACTTCAAAAAAGCGGTGGATCGAAATCGCATCAAGCGACTGCTGCGCGAAGCTTACCGACTGAATAAGACAGTCTTTACTTCAAAATTCGGAACGCACTCATTGTCAATGCTTTTTTGGATCTCGAAAAATATTCCGCAAAATTTTTCAGAGGTTGAAAAAGAATTTCTAAAACTCTGTGAATCAAAAAAATAAAATTCAAAGCTTGTAGATTTTTTTGAATAAACCTGAATTTCGTTACCCTAACCCTAAAGGGGAGAAATTCAGGTTTATTCTTAGGGAATTTTCCTTCCTTTAGGGAAGGGATAAAGAAAATTACCGTGATCAAAATCCCGCCAACAAAATCCAAACAAAACCTAATTTGTAGCACGTTTTTTGTAAATTTGGTTTGCGAATAAACTAAAAACTTCAAAAAAAATGTTAGACAATATTCCTTATCTACCCTATATTCTCAGTGCGTTCATCGGTGTCGGATTAGCTGCTGCAACAGGATTTCGAGTTTTTCTCCCCATGTTTGCGGTGAGTTTGGCTTCTTATATGGGCTGGATTCCTATGAACGAAAGTTTCCAGTGGCTTTCAGGTTTGCCAACGCTGATTACGACGGGAATTGCGACGGTCGTAGAAATCTTCGCCTACTACATTCCGTTTGTTGACCATATTTTAGACACGCTTTCTGTTCCGCTAGCAACAATCGCAGGTTCGGTGATGTTTGCAAGTCAGTTTGCCGACATCGGAACTTTTCCGCAATGGGCTTTAGCATTAATTGCAGGTGGTGGAACTGCCGCCGCAATAAGTTCGGGATTTGCGGGAACACGCGCCGCTTCTACTGCGACAACGGGCGGTTTGGGGAATTCTGTCGTCGCGACTACTGAAACAGCGGGAGCAGGAATCATGTCGTTTCTGGCAATGGCTGCACCGATTATCGCGTTTATCTGCGCCATTATTCTGATCGTCGTGGTACTGGTTTTAGGCAGAAAAATCTGGCAGAAATTCCGTAACTTCAATTCCGACCGAAGCAAGAAAACAATTGATGTGGAAGCGGTTGAAAGGCGGAACATCGAATGACGTTCTGAACCGAAACCGAATAACTACTTTTGAAAAAACATTTTCACAGCAACCACCACCATCAGGATCGCAAAGACTTTTCGTAAAGTTTCCTGCGAAAGTGTGATCGCGGTTTTGCTGCCGAGATAACTTCCGAGAACAAATCCGCAACAAAGAACCAGCGCGGTTTTGATGTCCACATTCCCAGTTTTGTAATAATTCATCACGCCGAAAATTCCCACAGGAATCATTAGGAGCGCGAGTGTCGTTCCCTGCGCTTTGTGTTGCGTGAAGCCGAAAAGCAAGACCAGAACGGGCACCATCACGATTCCGCCGCCGATTCCGACCAAGCCACTTAAATATCCTGCGAGTAAACCAAGAAGTATGATTCCGATGATGATGGTTGGTTCCATTTTCATTAGGGTTTGTTTTGTCTTAAATCTTTGATTTCCTGAATTTTATCTGCGAATAATTCCTTTTTTTCGGGATGTTTTTCAGATAAGGTTTCGTATGCTTTAATCGCTTTGGAATACAGTTTCTGCTCCACATACAGATTCGCCAAAGTTTCCGTCATCAGGTGCGAAATATTGTCTCCTTTGTCCTTAACCACAAAATCGGAATCTTCCTTGAGTTTGGAGATTTTCGGTTCGTTTTCGATGAAAGTGTCAATCAGCTGATTCTTTTTTTCTTCCGCGGAAACGGTTGGCTGTTCCTCGGTTTTGGTTCGGTCGATTTTCAGCCAGTTTTGCCAGGTGTTGATGAACACGGGAACATTGCTTTCTTTTGAAGTTGGTTGATTATCAGCGGGTTCTGTGGTTTTCTCTTCCTCCTGTGTGAATGTCGAAACCTCTTTCCCAAAAAATGAAACATTGAGCGCAGGAATTTCTTCCTTGATATTCTGTTTAGTTTCAACAACGTCTTTTTTCACTTCGGCGGAAGGAATTTCTTCAGATGCTATTTTCTTCTCCGCAGGTTTTTCTTTTTTCTGGTCAATCAATGAATCAGGTAGATTGGAAGAGAGCTGCATCGGTTTCCAAACCGGTTTTTCGGAAGTTTCTTGTGGTTGTATCTGAATTTCCTCTTTTTCAGGTTCAATTTTTTCTGAAGCAGGAATATTGGTTTTTTCTTCGGTAATTTCCTCTATTTCAGTAATTTCTGGTTGTGGAACACTTTCAGTTTTTTCTTCCGACACAGGGGTTTCAACATTTTTCTTGTTCGAATCATCCACAACGAACGATTCGGTTTCCGCAAAATTGATGTCGGTATTTTGAATCGGTTCTTCTACGGGTTTAACTTTTTCTTTTTTCGCAGCTTTCATTTTTGCTTCAACTTCCGCGATCAGTCTCTGCATTTCCTCTTCGTGTCGGTTTGGAGCTGGTTTAGGTAAAGGGATTTTTGTTACTGATGAATCCTTACTTTCAATTTTTACTTGAGGCAGAAAATCATCCATCCCGTGGAAATTGACGTCGGCAGTATTTTCGACCAACTTTTCATTTTCGGAAATTTTCTCTTCATTAATAAGGGTTTCTTTCGAGAAATCTTCAGCGTCGGGAGTTTCTGTAAACTCTGTTTCTTCAACCTTTTCAGAAATTTCCTTGGAATGATTTTCATTAATGTCCTCAGCTTTTTCAGGAATTTCGATTATGGGTTCTTCCGTTTTCTGGGTAACCAAAACACCTGATTCCATCGTAGATTCCAGGTCGATGATTTCTGGTTTTCGGTCCATAAAGTCTTCTTCGCCTTCATACAAAATTCGGTTCAGCTCACCGTTTACAAACACAGGTTTTGGCTTCGGAATTTCTTCGTGCGGAACTTGTGCAACAGGTTCTGCAATCGGCGAAACAGAATCTTCCGAAATTTTTGTTTCGGCGATCGATTCCGTTTCCACAACGGGCTCCACATTTTTATTGATAAAGCGGTAGAGGATTTTTTTATCGGTGGTAAAAGCGGCGGTTTCCGAAAGTTTTGCGGAATAGCTTTCTCGCTCAAAAAGATGTGTTCCGTACAGATGCAGCGCGCGAAAACTCTGAACATACGGAGTTTTTGCAATTTCATTTTCCAGCAGTTTTAAATCTGCGGGCTGAAAAAGGTCGGGGTTTTTGATCAGTTCTAAAACTCTTGCGTTCATTTTACCAGTTGGCTACAATATCGTTAAAAATTTTGTTGATGATTCTGTCGTTCACCACTTTCACTTGTGAGGTTTCTATCGTGTTGATATCTAAATCGCTGCTGAAAACGGCTTCATCCGAATACGTTCTGTCGAAGCTTTTGTTGGGCTCGATTTTGTTTTCGTAATGCACCTTCACCGTGATGGTCAGTTTGTTTTGTGCTGCCTGAATATTTCCACCGGGAGCATTTACCGCCGATGAAATCGTGGTCGGCGTGATCGAGTAGTCGGTAATTTCACCTTCGATCAGGATGTCGGGATTTTCCTTGGTTCCCTTTAAAGTGGTTCTCTGCAAAAACCTGTTCTGGATCGCGGTCGAAAATTCCTGTGCCAAATTCGGATTCACCAAAGCGGCGTTATTCGGAAACTCGCTGATCTGGATGGTTTTTGTCTCAGGACTCAGTGAAGAACCAGTGAAAGAGTAGCAAGAGACAAGAGCCAAGGAAAAAGAGCCAAGGAGGAATAGCCAAGGAAAAAGAGACAAGAGACGAGAGCCAAGTTCAACTCTCGATAATTTTTTTTCCAATCTATTGTCTGATATCTCTTGTCTGCGCAAGCAGGGATATCTGATATCTGAAATCTGAAACTTTCCCATTAATCTTCCAAATTATACTGTTTGATTTTTCTGTAAAGCGTTCGCTGCGAGATTCCCAGTTCGTCCGCGGCTTTGTTTCGTCTGCCTTTGTGTTTTTCTAATGCTTTGACAATCAACTCTCTTTCGTTGTTTTGCAGGGAAAGCGTTTCGGGTTTTGCCTCCTCGATTTCGATATCTTCCACCTCCTCGTAATCGTTGGTCGGATTCGAAATGAAGGTCGGATTCTGAATATCTCCCTGGTTTGAATTCTCAAAATAAAGCAGCGAGTTTGGATTTGCCGATGGACTTTCCTGTGTGAAAACACGGTTGATCAGATTTTTTTCCTGGTGGCTGAAATCGCTGTTTCCGCGGTTCTTTATCAGTTCCGAAGTTAAGGATTTTAAATCATTTATATCGTTCCGCATGTCGAAAAGTATCTTGTACATAATCTCTCTTTCCGAGTGGAATTCGGAGTTGGAGATGCCTCCGTTTTTCTGTACGACGGCGGGAAGATTAGTCTGCATCGGAATGTATTCGGCGAGTTTTGTCGAGTTCACGCTACGGTTTTGTTCGACCACCGTCATCTGTTCCACAAGATTTCTTAACTGACGGACGTTTCCCGGGAACGAATAATTCTCAAGATAATTCACCGCATCGTCGGTCAAGGTCAGTTCTGGCATTCTGTATTTTTCGGCAAAGTCGATGGCGAATTTTCTGAACAAAAGATGGATGTCGCCTTTTCTTTCTCTTAATGGCGGCATATCGATTTGAACGGTATTCAGTCGGTAATACAAATCCTCGCGGAATCTCCCGTCGTGAATTGCATTCATCATATTGACGTTGGTTGCGGCCACGATTCTCACGTTGGTTTTCTGGATTTGCGAGGAACCCACTTTCATAAATTCGCCACTTTCAAGAACTCTTAAAAGTCGAACCTGCGTCTGCAACGGAAGTTCGCCCACTTCATCGAGGAAAATGGTTCCACCATCCGCAACTTCGAAATATCCTTTTCTGGTAGCAGTTGCTCCTGTAAACGCACCTTTTTCGTGTCCGAAAAGTTCGGAATCAATCGTTCCTTCGGGAATCGCGCCGCAGTTGACTACAATGTACGGTTGATGTTTTCTGCGGGATTCAGCGTGAATGATTTTTGGGATAAACTCTTTCCCGGTTCCGCTTTCCCCGATCACCAAAACGGTAATGTCGGTCGGCGCAACCTGTATGGATTTTTCTAATGCCCGATTCAGCGCGGGATAATTTCCGATGATTCCGAAACGGGTTTTTATGGATTGTAGGTCGGTCATTTTCAAAAAATTGGTTTGATTTGGTTTGAAATAGTTTGATTTGGTTTGAAGTTGTATTACAGATCCGCGATCTGTTTTCTATAGATTTTCATTTTCAACTTTTTGTGGTGCAGCTGCGACGTATTCAATTTTGCCATCTTCTGTCAACACAAACATATTGGTTGTTCTGAAAATTCCTTGCCGGCTTTCCTTTAAAATATTTTTTGTCAGAATCTTGTGGCTTCCTAAAAGATTTTCTTTATTCAATCGATGTTGTTGCGCGAGAATGTATGCATCATACAAATCGTCTATTTTCCTGGTATAGTCGGGTTGAAATTCAATCCCTAAATTTTTGTGTTTGACATAGCTGTCCAAATTAATTTCCTCGCCCTCGATTTTGCTTGAAAATACTGATGAGACCGAAGTGTAGAAACTGAAGTTTTCCGACGAAACTTCGGCTTCTCTCAACCCATAAAATTGTTCTGAAACACCTTCAATATGCTGAAGATATTTCGGAAATAATTTTTGTTTTATGGATTGTAAGTCATTCATAATTTTCTGATTTGTGTAACATCACATAACCGTCACATAAAATTCATTAATAAAATATAGAAAAAAAATATGCAAATTAATGATTATCAACCAATTAATTGTTTCATCGAAAAATCAATTTTTAAAATAAAGGGCTTATTATCACATAACCATCACATAAGAATTATGCCCAAAATGGAATGTAACTAGCAAATTTTCTAGATTTATTTTCTGGGTTATCCTCTTTGATTAAACCTTCTTCGATACAATCTCTAATAATTCTTGAAGCAATCGAATAGTTATGGTCTTCTATTTTGAACCTTTCTCTTAATGATTGATTCGTCATTTTTTCATTAGATACATATTTAAGACAAGCATGCTGATAACAAGCTCTTACCTTTTCCATTTTATCTAGATTATTAAGAGTTTTGTATGAATATACTGTCACCCGAGTTCTGTTTTCTGCAACAATAACATTAATTGGAGGCAATTGATAAATCTCATTGTAAAAAATGACTTTGTCCAATCCACTGCCTTTTTCTTCACAAA
Organism: Chryseobacterium suipulveris; assembly: GCF_022811685.1. Lineage (NCBI taxonomy): Bacteria > Pseudomonadati > Bacteroidota > Flavobacteriia > Flavobacteriales > Weeksellaceae > Chryseobacterium > Chryseobacterium suipulveris. The sequence continues at coordinate 206,714 of NZ_CP094532.1, forward strand.
ATCCTAATCTTCGCATTAAATCTGCTAACTTATCATTTCGCGAAAGATATGCATCAATAAACCGATCCGGCTTAACTAATGGAGTTCCCGGATTTGAGATTTCTATACGGTCAGAAAAAATTTCAATCATGGGAAATCCTTTTTCGGTTAAATCTTGGTGAATTAAAGCATTTGCAACTAGTTCGCGTATTGCAATTTCGGGATACATTCGTGATTCAGTTCGCAGAGCTCTTCCTATTTCTTCATTTGCCGGGAGTTGACTGTTTACCCAATCTAATAAACCAGAAAATCCTATGGCGTAACCTTTTACCCCTATTTGTTCTCTCTCGGTTTCAACTTTATTCTTTCCTTTGTAAACAATCACACGAATAGATTTTCTATCCACATTTTCGAAATCTTTTAGATTTTTAGCAAATAAGATTGCTCCGAGTTTGGTTATGGCATATGTTGCTTTATCTTTAACAATAAGACCTTCTTCAAGGAATTTATCCAAAACACCTTCTATTGAGGAAGGTTGGGGGATCTGCATTAAGTCGAAATAAGTTTCGGAACTCAAATATCTTAAAATATCAGCAGGGGAAAGATTCTTTTTAGATATCTCTTTCTCAAAAGCAATACTTTCTTTTTTCCATATTTTTGCCTGCTTTTCTGGAAACTCATTTAGTGAACGTGTTATGGAATTCACTCGTATGTAGGCTTTATGAAAAAATTCAACCGGTTGATTTTTTGCAGAAGGAATAATAAATATTGAAAGTTCTCTAAACTCATCATAAGCAAAATCAAAAATTTCAAAGTCTATTCTAGGATTTAATCTGGTAAGAAGCCAATGCTCTAAATCCTCATTACCTTTCTTATGTCGTTTGCCTTTAAAATCAGTTCCTTTTATTAGATGAGATTTATCCTCAATACCAAAAATCAAATACCCATACTTTTGATTATGTATACACGCCCCATTCGAAAGCGCAGATATAGTTTGCCCTATTTCTTCAGCAGAATGAAAATTATGTTTAAACTCAACCCATTCGCTTTCATTAGGCTGCTTTACAAGTTCGTTTATTAAATCTTTTAATTGCTGATTGTTCATATTATTCAACCGTTTTCCCCAAAAGTGTTCCCTGCGTATTGTCGTAGGCAAAAACGGTCACAATGTCGCCCACTTTCTGTCCCTCCAGTTTGTCGAAAACGCAGACTGCATTTTGGGAATTTCTGCCTTTCCACTGGTTTTCGTTCTTTTTGGAGGTTCCCTCGATCAGGATTTCATGGTTTCTTCCCACATAAGATTTCATCCTCATTCGCGAAAGCTCGCCCTGTAACGCAATCACCTCGCTCAATCGTCTCTGTTTCACATCGGCGGGAATATCGTCCTCCATTTTTTTGTGTGCGGGAGTTCCTGGTCTTTCCGAGTAGGCAAACATGTAGCCGTAATCGTACTCAACCTCTCTCATTAATGATAAAGTCTGTTGGTGGTCTTCTTCGGTTTCGGTGCAGAATCCAACGATCATATCCTGTGAAAAAGCAATGTCGGGAACGATTTTTTTGGCTTTTTTAATTAAGGTCAAATATTCTTCCCGAGTGTGCTGGCGGTTCATCAGCTGAAGAATCCTGTCGCTTCCACTTTGCACAGGGAGGTGGATGTATTTGCAGATGTTGTCGTGTTTCGCCATCACTTCGAAAACATCGGTGGTCATATCGTGCGGATTGGAAGTCGAGAAACGGATTCTCATTTCCGGAACCGCATTTGCCACCAAATCAAGCAACTGCGCAAAATTAACGGCGGTCGCCTTTTGCAATTCCGAGGCGTTTTTGAAATCTTTTTTCGGACCGCCTCCAAACCATAAGTATGAATCGACGTTCTGGCCAAGAAGCGTAATTTCTTTGTAGCCGCTGTTCCACAGATCTTTACATTCCTCGATGATCGAGTGGGGATCACGGCTTCTTTCGCGACCGCGGGTAAACGGAACCACGCAGAACGTACACATATTATCGCAACCGCGCGTGATCGTCACGAAAGCGGTAACTCCGTTTCCACCGAGACGAACGGGATTAATGTCTGCATAAGTTTCCTCTTTGGAGAGGATGACGTTGATGGCGTCTCTTCCGCCGTCGGTTTCTTTCAGAAGGTTTGGCAAATCTCTGTAAGCATCGGGTCCTACAACGAGGTCAACCAAATGTTCTTCTTCCAGGAATTTGGTTTTAAGCCGTTCCGCCATACAGCCGAGAACTCCCACCGTAAGGTGCGGTTTTTCCTTTTTCAAATTTTTGAATTGCGAAAGGCGCATTCTCACCGTCTGTTCCGCTTTTTCGCGAATGGAGCAGGTGTTGAGCAAAATAAGGTCTGCTTCTTCCTGCTTTAAAGTCGTGTTGTAGCCGATGTCGCTGAGAATGGATGCCACGATCTCTGAATCCGAGAAATTCATTTGGCAACCGTAGCTTTCGAGGAACAGTTTTTTGTTGTTCTGCGGTTTCTCTGCAATTGCGAAAGCTTCGCCTTGCTTGCTTTCGTCGATATATTTTTCCTGCACTTTGACTGGTTTTGAGCTTGTTTGAAATAATTTGATATGATTTGAAACGTTCAAACTACCTCAAACAAAATCAAATCACCTCAAACAAAAAGTTAGTGTGCAAAGATAGCGTTTTTTGTGACAGAATGGCAGATTAATCTTCGGGATCGGTAATTCCCTTGACGAGGAAGGTGAAGCGGTCATCAACAGGTTTCCCGTTGATTGTGGCGGGTTTGAAATGTTTCGAAAGAATATTCACGGTCATCTGAACTTCTTTGTCAAACTCATATACTCCCGAAGGTCTTGTCATCACGAAGTCTTTTACTTTACCTTCTTTTGTTACGGTAAACTCGCCCTGAATTACAAAAACATCAAACCAGTTGAACCTTCTTTTGTTGAATTTGTACACAAAATCCCTCACAAAACTGTTATTGTTCCTGCCGTTATTATAAACAGGTGAAGTGTAATTTGGGTAATAACCTTCTCGGTAATTGTTGAACAAATCGTTCGGATAAATAATGAATCTTGCAACCGCAGTTTCTGGCAATCCGTGGACTAAAGCGGGACTCCAGTTTTTCATGTATTTGGCGGTTTCCCGTGCGAGATTGTAGGCGCATTTGTTTTTGTCGACAATCTTTTCATTGACGTCTTTCACAAACTGCACCGAAGAATCCGGCATTACCACCAAAGTCAGCACATAAAGTTCATCTGGATTCGAGCATGGCTGCAGATTTTTCTCTTTGATGATATCGACAAAATCTTTGTAATAAGCTTCATAACCGCCTTTGTAGGGAGTTTGACCAGTTGGATATTTTTGCAGAATTTCCTGTGCGTTCGAAATCGCAAAGCACATCATAAAAAATAGAATCAGGTTTTTCATCATTTCAAAAATTTAATCGTGGTCATAAACTTCGGTGTTGAAATTCACGGTGTAGATATAGAACGATTTCACGGGTTGGTCATCTTTTCTCGCGGCTTCCCAATTTTTGTTGGGTCGTCTCAAAACATAATTCAGGTCGTCAATCATGGCTTGCTGATTCTTTACTTTAGGTGATACATCGACGATTTTTGCAATTCCTTTTTCATCGATGAAGAGGGTGAATTTCATCTTACCGACCACAAAATAATTTTGACTTACTGCATAATCCAATGCGCGGTTAAATTCTTTCTGCAGCTTGGTTTCACCCGGTTTGTAATACGGATCTTGGTCCCAAGTTTTGTTCTGGGAGAAGAAAAAACTTAGCGAAAAAACTGAAGAAAAGCAGAATGATTTTTTTCACCTTTAAAAGGTGTTTTAAAAGTAAAGAAAAAAAACTTTACGGATGGCCACAAAGTTTTCAAAAGTTTCCCTCAAGATTTACGAATCCGCGGTTTCTGTTACAAAATTAAGGCGGATCCTGATTTTGGAAGCGACAGGAGTCCCGTCACATTTTGATGGAGTCCATTTTTTCTTCACCTTATTAAAGGCGTAAGTTAAATCTTTGATAAAGGTTTCGCTGTTGGCAACTTTCGGGGTTACTTCAAGGTGTTTCACTTTTCCCGTCGCATCAATATCGACGTGTAGGAAGAAACTACCGTTCACCACATAAACCTGCTTATCGACATAAGCCGAAATATATTTGAAAAGTTCCCTGCTGAAAGCTGCGTCACCACCTTCATATTGAGCTCTCACAAAATTTGAATTCTCACCGCACTAATTCACCTTATAATAATCGTAAGGTTTCTTGATATCGACCCGGTAAAAACTGTTGGTTCCCTCCGAGAAAAAATATCCTTCCTGCAGATCCTCAATTTCCTGGGCGTTGAAAAATGCCGAGAAAAAAAACAGCAATAAAAACAGTCTTTTCATAACTTTGATTTAAAAGTTAAAGTTACGAAATTCACTTTAATTGAGGGTGAAATTTTACAAAACTTCAATCTGATTTTTCAGCAGATCTTCAAATTCGTCGCGTTTTCTGATGTGGTGGGCTTTTCCGTTCAGAAACAGAATTTCCGCAGGTTTTAGCCGTGAGTTGAAATTAGAACTCATCTCAAATCCGTAAGCGCCCGCATTTCTGAAAACCAAAATATCTCCTTCACGGATTTCGGTGATTTTTCGGTCCCACGCGAAAGTGTCGGTTTCGCAGATATTCCCTACCACGGTGTAGATTCTTTCAGGAGCTTTCGGATTTGAAATGTTTTCGATTTTATGGTAAGAATCGTAAAACATCGGTCGGATCAAGTGGTTGAAACCAGAATTGATTCCCGCAAAAACCGTTGCTGTCGTATGTTTGATGACATTGGTCTTTACCAAAAGATGGCCGCTTTTGCTCACTAAAAATTTTCCTGGCTCAAACCAAAGCTCAAATTTCTTGCCCGAACTTTTCGAGAAATCAGCTATTGCTTTTTCAACTTTTTTGCCGAGTTCCTTTACGTCGGTTTCCATTTCGCCGTCTTGGTACGGAACTTTGAAACCACTTCCCATATCGAGGTATTTCAGATTCGGGAAATGTTCAGCCAGTTCGAACATAATTTCCAGTCCCTGAAGAAAAACGTCTGGATCCTTGATCTCGCTTCCTGTGTGCATATGAAGTCCTTCTACATTAATCCCAGTAGTTTTCATAACTCTCTCAATATGACGGAGTTGGTGGATAGAAATTCCGAATTTGGAATCGATATGTCCTGTAGAAATCTTATAGTTTCCGCCAGCGAAAATGTGTGGATTAATTCTCACAAAAATCGGGTAGGAATCGCCGTGTTTGTTTCCGAACTGCTCAAGAATCGAGATATTGTCGATGTTGATATGTACGCCGAGTTCCATCGCTTCTTCGATTTCTGCAAGATCGACGCAGTTTGGGGTAAAAAGGATTTTCTTGGATTCGAAACCTGCTTTCAGTCCCAATTTCACCTCGTTGATGGAAACGCAGTCTAAATTTGCGCCCAAACTCTGAACGTATTTCAGGATGTTGATGTTCGAAAGCGCTTTGCACGCATAAAAAAACCGAGTGGTTTTATGGAAAGACGAAGTCAGTTTTTCGTATTGGGTCTTGATGGATTCCGCATCGTAAACGTAGGTCGGAGTACCAAATTTTTCGGCTATTTTTAATAAGTCTTTGTTAGTCACTTTAGAAAGTTTAAAGTTTGAAGTTTGAAGTTGAAGTTTGAAGTTTGAAGTTTGAAGTTTGAAGTTTGAAGTTTGAAGTTTCTCAAAGAAGTTTCCAATAATGCATTGAGTGAGTTCAAAAAACGACGTGCAAAGTTATATATTTTTTTTCTCTCAGTTGAGCAAATATGTCATTGCGAGGAAACGCCTGTCCTGAGCGAAGTCGATGGAAAGCAATCTCCATAAATGCACGACTCAATATTCTAACGGCAAAGATTTCATCTTGCCAATCATTATTTAAGTAAGCCAAGATTGCGGATAAATCCGCTGATGAAGCGACCGCTTCAGCAATCCGCTTTAGCGGAAGAACTTTGACGGCTTAAAATAAAGTGAAATTGAAAATAAACTCTGCGTTTTTTTCTCGCAGGTTTCGGAGATTACGAGGATTTTTCAGTGAAACTAACCACTTCACTTTTTTCTTTTCTTAAAGTTTGAAGTTCTAAATGTAGAATTTTTGCAATAAACCTATTTAGGAAGCGGTTGAATTTTAAAATCTCCCCGTAAAAGTCCGAGCTGTAAATCATTTGCCAAATCAAATGTCGGTGAAGTGACCTCAATTTTCAGCTGCCTGATTTTTTTTGCAGTCTGGATCTGGGTATGGAATTCATAAAAACCATAGGCGGTAATTTTCCCTTGTTCAAAGAGGATGAAGGATTTCTCGCCCAAAGTTCTGCCCGTTGAAAGCCACATTTCGTTTCGCTTCTTCAGAGAGAGTTGCTTTTTGAGCTGTTCGGGATCGGCAAACTGTTCGTTTTCATTAATGAAATTAACGGCTTTTAAACCTTGTGTAAACGACTTGAATTTCAGCAGCGGTTTTTCTTCGCGGTTGCCCGAAATCTTCTCTGCGAAATATTTTCCGTTTTTGTGGTAAAGTCCAAATGGAAGCGATTCGCGTTTTCGCAGACCTTTCGTCTTCATCATCAGTTTGGCGAGGATTGCGTTTCCGGTGAGGTCGTAACTTAAGTGTTCGGTTTCACCCTGAATTTTTTCCCAGCGTTTGGATTTGGAACTGAATACCGATTTCGAAAATTTGTTCAGATCATCAACAAAATCAGAGTAGATTATCTTCCCATCCGAGTTTTGAAAATAGATAATTCCTCTTTCTGCAGGCAAATCCTGGGTGAGGTCGCGAACTTTGTTGAGGTAAGTTTTGGAGTTGAGCTCGTCAAACTGCTGCTGGATAATCTCCGAATCTTTGTCTTTCGTTACCAGAACTTTGAACAGATCCAAAGTTGCGCGTGCGTCGCCTCCCGCTCTGTGTTGGTCGGTTAATGGAATTCCTAAGGATTTCACCAGTTTTCCCAAAGAGTAACTCTCCGCTTCGGGAATCAGTTTTTTGGCTAAAGGAATCGTGTCTAAAGTATTGATTTTGAATTCGTAACCCAATCGTTTGAATTCCTGTCGAAGCATTCTGTAATCGAAATCGATGTTGTGACCGACCAAAGTGGTGCCGTCAGTAATTTCAACGACTCTTTTTGCGATTTCGTGGAATTTCGGGGCGGTTTTAACCATTTTTGGCGAAATTTTGGTCAGTTTCTGTACAAAAGGTGTGATATCACTTTGCGGATTGACCAGCGAGATAAACTGGTCGGTAATTTCATGACCATCATATCTGTAAATCGCGATTTCAATAATGCTTTCCTTCCTGAAACCCGCTCCGTTGCTCTCTATATCGATTACTGAATACATTCTTAGTTGCTTTCGGCATTCAGCATTCTGCCTTCAACAACCAAATTACTGATTGCGAAACGCCTAAAGCTGACTGCAAAATTTTACCTTCTTTTCTTAATCCCAATCATTCCGAGAAATGCGTTGGTTGCTTCACGCACCACAATATTGGTGAAAGTCCTTCCTGCGCTTGATTTCATCACCTGCTCAAACATTCCGGGTTCCGGTTTCGTAGGTTTCACAGTTTGTTCAGGTGCTGCATTTTGCACCGCGGCTTCCATTCTGTTGGCCAACATTTCGTACGCAGATTCTTTGTTGACGGCGGTTTCGTATTTGGCAACCAACTCGGAATTAGAGGTCAGTTCGTCAACTTCTGCGGGAGTCAGAATATCCATTCTCGATTCGGGCGAGATCAAATAGGTTTGAACCAATGGCGTCGGAATTCCCTTCTCGTCGAGCGCCGTGACAAATGCTTCACCGATTCCCAGATTCTGGATGAGTTGCCCCGCATTATAATATTCGGTAATCGGATAGTTTTCGACCGCTTTGTCGATTTCTTTTCTGTCTTTTGCGGTAAATCCACGAAGCGCGTGCTGAATTTTTAAACCCAATTGCGAAAGCACATTTTCCGGTACATCCCCTGGAATTTGCGTGATGAAATAAATCCCGACTCCTTTCGAACGGATGAGTTTCACCATCGTTTCGATCTGGTTCAGAAGTGCTTTTGAAGCTTCATTAAAAATCAAATGCGCCTCATCGATAAAGAGTACGAGTTTCGGTTTTCCCGAATCTCCTTCTTCCGGGAATGTCAAATAAATTTCCGCAAAAAGCGAAAGCATAAAAGTCGAAAACAGCTGCGGTTTGTTCTGAATATCACCAACACGCAGAATATTTACGACGCCTTTGTCGCCTTCCTGTGCAAGAAGATCGTACACATCAAAACTTGGTTCGCCAAAAAACTGAGCTGCTCCCTGTTGCTCCAAAGCGACGATCGAGCGCAGAATCGCGCCAAAAGAAGCGGGTGCAATATTTCCGTAGTTCTGCGCCAGATCGGCTTTTCCGCCGTTTGCATCGGTTACGTACTGCAATACTTTTTTCAAATCGTCAAGGTCGATCAGTGGCAAACCTTTATCGTCACAATATTTAAAGACAATCGAAAGAATGCTTTGCTGCGTATCGTTCAGTTCGAGGATTTTTCCCAAAAGAATGGGTCCGAATTCGGTAACGGTTGCGCGAAGTTTCACTCCTTTTTCTCCTGAAATCGACATCAGTTCCACGGGAAAATTTTGTGGCTGAAAAGCGAATCCTGTTTTCGCATACCTTTCCTGAATAATCGCGTTTTCAACTCCAGGTTCTGCAATTCCCGAGAAATCGCCCTTTATGTCGAGAACCAGCGACGGAACTCCTGCCTTAGAAAGCTGTTCCACAAAAACCTGTAGTGTTTTGGTCTTTCCGGTTCCGGTTGCACCTGCGATCAGTCCGTGTCGGTTGATGGTTTTCAGTGGGATGGTTACGTCAACTTCGGTTACCACTTCGCCGTCGAGCATCCCTTTTCCTAATGTGATGAACTCGCCTTTTGGGGCGTATCTTGCTGAAAGTTCCTGAATGAATTTCGCTTTGTCTGCCATTTCTTGAATTTGTTTGAAAGGATAAAGATAAAAAATATTGCCGCAATTCTATGTTTTTAAAAAGAATAAAAGCCAAGAAAAAGGGTGGCGCAAATAATATCAATTCTCGAGAGATCGTTAAAAATGATGATACAATCATTGACTCTGCGATACTAAATTGTGAGTGATGAACGAAAGTCTTTGAGTTAATTTTTTTAGAAGAATTCATGCGTGCATTGACTCCGTCGAATCTTCGATTTCGTAGCAAAATTCTCGGAGGTCGAAAATCTTTCGAAAAGGTTTGTATTTTTGGCAAATGATGAAAATCATTTTTTAATTAGGATTTAAAAGTCTTAAATTTGAACAGTCAAATGAAAGGATTTTTTCTCACCATATTGTCCACACTCATTTTTATGGCAAGTTTCCAGAACTCGCTGATCTTGGTTGATTATCAAATTAACCGCGATTTCTATGAGGTTCATTGTGAAAACAAAGCGAAACCCGAAATGGATTGCCACGGAAAATGTCAGATGAAAAAGGAAAGCGAAAAAAGCACTTCACCTTTCAAGCTGCTGAAATACAGTTTCGAGTTCAACATCTTACCCAATCCACCTGTAGCGTTTAATTTCGAGAAAGTCCCTTCTTTTAGGGAATCCAATAAAATTCACGCCATCTCAAATTTCGATTTGCAGAATGGGTTTTTCATTATTCTTCCAGACCCGCCACAAGCTTAAATTTTTGATTCACTGTTTTTTCACGGAATTATCTTTCTTAAAGTTTTAAGGACTTTAATTCTTTCCTCACATTCAAAAATTTAAAAAAATGAAATTTTCAATTAAAATATTCATTGCATTTATTGCGATGTCCCTATTCTTCGTATCCTGCAGAACCACAGATGATCCTGTAACTCCACCGACAACCAACGAACTGGAAGGACTTCTTAAAGTAAAAGAATTTTCCAACGATACCCACACTATTGAACTTTACACCGTGACGGGAACGACTCAGTTAGGATTTAACCACTTGAAATTTAGGATTAAGAACAAATCCACCAATCAATACGAAAAAAATGCGACCGTAAACTGGAACCATGTAATGCACATGAATTCGATGTCACATTCGGGACCGAAATCTGCGGTTACCAAAGTTACAGCGGATGGAACTCTGTACGAAGGTTACCTCGTTTTCCAGATGCCGCAAAACACGTCAGAATATTGGGATGTGAAATTTGATTATACCATTAATGGAACTGCATATACCGCAACAACGGTGGTGGACGTTCCCGATTCTACAAAAAGACGCGTTAATTCCTTTTTGGGAAGCGACAACGCCCGATACATCGTGGCTTATATCGAACCTAGAACTCCAAAAGTGGCAGTCAACGATTGGGTAGTTGGAGCTTGGAAAATGCAGGACATGATGAATTTTCCTGTTGCAGACGGACTTACCGTGAAACTCGATCCGAGAATGCCCGGAATGGGAAATCACAGTTCGCCAAATAATGTCGATGCAAAGCAAACCGCAAACGGAGGTTTGTATTTCGGAAAGCTTTCATTGACGATGACCGGTTACTGGAAACTCAACCTGCAACTGACAAAAGCCGACGGAACCGTTCTGAAAGGTGAACCGGTTACCGATACGAATCCTGAAAGCAGTCTGTTTTTCGAAATCGAGTTCTAAGAGTTTTTCTGAAAGCAATGCCAGAAGATTTGGCATTGCTTTTCACCAAATTTTAAATCCATGAAAAAAGCCATTCCGCTGGTTTTGTTGTCAGCGTTTTATTTGAATATTTCTGCACAGGAAGTCGGTTCCGATTCTCTGAAACAATCGTCGATTCAGGAAGTAATCGTGATTGGGACCAACAATATTCCGACCAAGGAATCGAAACCGCTCGGTTCGCTTGACGAATACCTGCAGAAATCCACGAAAATCGAAATGATCAAGCGCGGCGCGTACGCATGGGAACCGCTGGTAAACAATATGGCGACCGAAAGAACCATCGTGACCATCGACGGAATGAGGATTTTCGGCGCGTGTACCGACAAGATGGATCCAGTGACTTCCTATGTTGAGGTTTCCAATTTGTCTGAAGCGGTCATCAGTTCAGGACAGGAAGGGAGTTTTCAGGGGAACTCGATCGGTGGTTCTGTGGATCTGGTCAGAAGCAAGATCGGTTTCGGTGAAAAAAAATGGAACTTTGGTGTGAATTCAGGGTTTGAGTCAGTGAACCAACAGAAGATCTTTGGAGCATCCACTGGTTACAAATCGCCGAAATTCTATACCGACGTCAACTTTATGTCGAGAGACGCCGAGAATTACAAATCGGGAAAAAATATCGAGATCCCGTTTTCCCAATTTAGAAAGTTTAATGTTTCGGGAACTTCCGGTGTAAAACTCAGTAGCAACAAAATCCTCGAAGCATCAGTGATTTACGACAAAGCCACGGATGTCGGTTATCCTGCATTGCCAATGGACGTTTCAATTGCAGAAGCATTGATTGGCTCGCTGAAATTTCAGCTGATCCCGACATCGAATTATATCACCAACTGGGAAACCAAAATTTACTACAACAACATCACCCACAGAATGGACGACACGACACGTCCCGCTGTTCCGATCCATATGGATATGCCGGGTTGGAGTACAACTTTCGGGTATTATTCCCAACTTTTTGCAGAAATTCCCGACCATCATTTTACAATGAATCTGAACGGATTTTCTAATCTTTCGACTGCCGAAATGACGATGTATCCTGCAAATTCTAATGAAAAGCTGATGTTTATGTACACGTGGCCACAAGTTCGAACACTTTTTCAGGGAATTTTCTTGGAGGATCATTTTTTGGTCACCTCGAAAGCTTCGGTGCAACTTTCGGGATCGCTCGGTTTTCATTCCAATAAAGTGGAAAGTGAATTTGGTTTGAACAGCTTGCAGATTTTCTACCCCGAAATGGAAGCGCAGAAAAACCGTCTGCTCAAAAGCATTTCCGCGAAATACCATTATGAGAATAATCAACTTGAATTCGGTTTCGGAGGTGGTTACGGAGACAGAGCGCCCTCGGTTTCCGAAGGGTACGGATTTTACCTTTTCAATAGTTTTGAGAAGTATGATTATGTCGGTAATCCCAATATGAAAAACGAATCTTCTTTGGAGGCCAATGTACATTTCGGGATTAACCGGGAGAAATTTTCTGCCAAATTATCATCGACCTATTTCCATATTTCAAACTATATCGTAGGAAAAATCATGGATGGACTCGCTCCAATGACGATCGGCGCACACGGCGTGAAAAAATACGACGCGTTAGATTATGCTTCGATTCTAAATATCGGTTTTGATTCGCAGGTGCAGCTTTTCCCATTTCTGAAATGGAATTCCCAACTCAAGTATGCGCGCGGAAAAGACTTTGAGAACAAGAATCTTCCTTTTATGAGTCCGTTCAGCTACAGGTCGGCTTTGCAATATTACAAAAACAGGTTGTCGTCGGAAGTTTCGGTTTTTGGGAACACGCGTTATCGTGATTTTGCGGCGATCTATGGCGAATCTGAAACTCCAGACTTTACCGTTTTCAATGCGAATGTCGGTTATCAGTTCAATTTCGACAGGATGAAAATTTTAACCAAAATCGGTGCGGAGAATATTTTCGACAGATATTACATCACCTATTCCGACTGGAACAAAATTCCGCGACCTGGAAGAAATCTTTTTGTGAATATTAATGTGAATTTCTAAAATCTTCGAGTTTTAATCATTTTAATAAGAACTGGCTTGTCAAAATAAATCAGCTGCGGAAAGTCATCATTTCCAGAAAAAATCAATGAGTTTTTTTCATTAAATTTGTTAACATACAAAGAGAATATTATGAAACGGAATCAAATTATCAACGAGATTATAGAGAAGCAGAAAGCGGTGATACAAAACCTCTTGGCGACTATAAAAGAATACAGAACTGCCGCAGATATGGATGAGGAAAGCACCCACGATGCCGAAGATTATTCGCACGTAAGTCAGGCGAAAGATATGCAGCTGCGCTACGAAAAAATGTTGGCGGAAGCTGAGCAAAACCTTGCCTTCCTGGAAATTGAGAAAAAGATGTCCCACCCCGAAATCGAAAACGGCGCGGTGATTGAAACCGATAAGAATATTTTGTTTGTGGGAATTGCCGTTCCTGCGTTCCAATTGGGCGACAAAGACGTGATCTCCTTTTCCGAGGAAGCACCGATTTTTGGAAAGTTAAAGGGAAAGAAAGTTGGCGAAACCGTGAAGATTGGCGACAAAACCCATGAAATTCTGGCATTTGGCTAAAGTAAACCTCGCCGATAATCTGTGTAACTTTGGTCACGGTATGGTTTCGGAATAAGGTTTAACTTTGCTGAAAATTATGGAAATCATAGGCTATCTTTCTGCAATAATCATCGGTCTCGTTATGGGACTGATCGGTGGTGGCGGAAGTATTCTGAGTGTTCCGATTTTCGTTTACATCTTCGGATTCGACGCGGTTACTGCAACTGCGCTTTCGCTTTTTGTGGTGGGAGTCACGAGTTTGGTGGGAACTACAGGTTTTATCCGGCAAGGTTTGGTGGATTTCCGCACGGCGTTTACTTTTGGGATTCCCTCGATTTTAGGGGTGATTTTTTCACGTCGGTTGGTATTGCCGAATCTTCCGCATTACATCATTCACCGGTGGGGAATTACTTTGACGAAAGACATGTTCCTGCTGTTGCTGTTCTCGATTTTGATGCTGATTGCGGCATTCAAAATGATCCGAAAAAACGACCGTCCAAGACTGAGAAAGAACCACGAAAACAACTACACCATTCTGATTTCGCAGGGACTTTTGGTCGGGATTATTACTGGACTGATCGGAGCTGGAGGCGGATTTTTAATTGTTCCAGCTTTGGTAATGCTCCTCGGTCTGAATATGAAACGAGCCATCGCGACCTCACTCTTTATCATTTCGATGAATTCCATTTTGGGATTTGTGAGCACAATGCAGATGGTGGGTCACGACTGGAATTTCCTTCTGATTTTCAGTGCGCTTTCCATTGTGGGGATTTTTGTCGGAATCGGAATCTCAAAGAAAATGGACGGCAGAAAACTGAAACCCCTTTTCGGCTATATCGTATTGGCGATGGGGATTTTCATCATTATTAAAGAATTATTTTTAAACCAATATACGTAGATATGAAAAACTTATTTGTAATTGTTTTGTCGGTTTTCCTTCTGAATGCGTGCAAGAAACAGGAAACAAGCGGTCAGGAATCCAGCGAAGTTTCGGCGAAAGGTTCGGGAGAAGTTGGTCTTGAACAAAAACCAGTCGTTTTGAAAAGCGATACCGGAGAAGAAATTTCGGTTACCTATTATGCTGAAGGAGGAGTAGTTGCAGTAAAACTTCAGAAAGCAGGAGAAAGTGAGCAGAAATTAAATGCAAAAACGACGAATGCTAAAGGAAACCCAATCTTTACCAGTGAAGAAATCATGTGGGAAATGACCAACGACGGAACTGCAGGGAAACTCACCGATAAAGCCGGAAACGCCGTTGATTACAGAAATACGGATCATTGATAGTTTCAATCATAAAAGTTAAAATCAATATATAAAAGGTATAATTATTGCCGAACTTTGTGTCGGTATTTAAATGAAAATAATGAAAGTAGAACAAATATATACAGGTTGTCTCGCACAGGGAGCGTACTATATCGTCTCCGAAAATGAGGCGGCAATTATCGATCCTTTAAGGGAAACAAAACCTTACACCGACCGTCTTGAGAAGGACAATGTAAAACTCAAGTATATTTTCGAAACCCATTTCCATGCGGATTTTGTTTCGGGACACGTAGATCTTTCCAAAAAAACCGGAGCACCGATTGTGTACGGACCAACCGCAAAACCTGAGTTCGACGCGATTATTGCGGAAGACAACCAGGTTTTTGAAATCGGAAAAATCAAGATCAAAGTGCTTCACACTCCCGGTCACACAATGGAAAGCGCAACTTACCTGCTCATCGATGAAGACGGGAAAGAAACCGCAATTTTCAGTGGCGATACGCTGTTTCTCGGTGATGTGGGAAGACCCGATTTGGCGCAGAAAGCTGCCAATATGACCCAAGAAGAACTGGCAGGAATTCTGTATGAAAGTTTGCAGAACAAGATTATGCCGCTTTCCGATGAAATCACGGTTTATCCTGCACACGGAGCGGGTTCTGCGTGTGGAAAAAACATGCAGAAGGAAACGGTCGATACTTTAGGGAACCAGAAAAAAACCAATTACGCACTTAATCAACCGAATAAAGAATCATTTGTGAGAGAAGTTCTGGACGGACTTTCTGCGCCGCCGAAATATTTCGAAATGAATGTCGCGATGAACAAGGGGGGCTACGAAAATTTCGAGACCGTGCTGAAAAAAGGAAACCAGCCAATCGAAGTTGAAGATTTTGAGAATGTTGCCGAAGATTCCGGAGCGCTGATTTTGGACACGAGAAGTGCGGCAGATTTCCACAAAGGTTTCGTTCCGAATTCCATTAATATTGGATTAAAAGGTGATTTTGCACCGTGGGTTGGAGCAATGATTGTTGATGTACAGCAACCTATTTTGCTCGTGACCGACGAAGGTGCGGAAGAGGAGGCGATCACACGACTTTCCAGAGTTGGATTTGACAATGTGCTCGGATTCCTGAAAGGCGGTTTTGAAAACTGGAAAAATTCTGGGAAAGAAATTGACCAAATCAATAGAATTACCGCTGCAGAATTTGCTGAAAAGTTTGGTGAAAACTCCAAAGTAATCGACGTGAGAAAAAATTCGGAATACGCCGCATCACACGTGAACGACGCGTTTAGCCGACCTCTTTCCGAAATCAACGATTGGGCGAATTCCATTAATGATGGTGAACATTTCTTCATCCATTGTGCGGGTGGATACAGAAGTATGATCGCTGCAAGTATTCTGAATTCAAGAGGAACCCGAAATTTTTCTGAGATTGAGGGTGGCTTTAATGCGATTAAAGGAACGTCGGTTCCACAAAGTGATTTCGTGTGTCAAAGTAAAACAATGCCGTCATGAAAAGCAGCATTCTTTTTAGTTTAATGGTGGTTTCAACCCTATTAATTTCGTGTAAAACTGCATTTACAACAACAGAGCAACCAAGACCGAACATGGTGGAATTGGTCAACAATCCCGAAACAACCATCGTCGATGTGAGAATACCGGGTGAGTTTGAGCAGAGCACCGCAAAAAATGCTGTAAATATTCCATTGGCAGAAATTGAAAATAATCTGGATTTTTTCAGAAAGCAAAAACAAACTGTCCTTTTCTGCAACCGAGGAATTCAGGCGCAACAGGCAATTGATATTTTAAGAAAACATGGTATTGAAAACGTCTATTCCGGAAAAACGCTGGATAATGTAAATGCCATTCAACAAAAGAAATAATGAAAGATTTTATTAATAAATACCGTTTCGGAATCGTTGGAGTTATGGTGGGTGGAATCTTGGGTTACGCCTATTATCACTTCATCGGTTGCAACACGGGAAGCTGTGCGATTACCTCAAAACCCGTCAATTCGTCGCTTTACGGAATGTTTATGGGTTACCTGCTTTTCAGTATGTTTGAAAGTCCAAAGAAAAACAAAGAGAATGCTTAACTTTCTTAAAAAACTGTTTACCGGAAAATCGGTCGACTACAAAGAGCTAATCCAAAATGGAGCCCAGATTGTCGATGTGCGCACCAAAGCGGAGTTTGCAGGTGGACACATCCGAAACTCGAAAAATATCCCGCTTCAGGATTTGCGTAGCCAAATGAAAAAGCTCGACCAGAAAAAACCTGTAATTACGTGCTGTGCAAGCGGAATGAGAAGTGCTTCGGCGAAATCTATTTTAATGGAGAACGGTTTCGAAGTGTATAATGGCGGCGGTTGGAGCTCGCTTCAAAACAAACTGAACTCATGAAAACACTTTTTCAAAACTGGAATCTGAGAAGGACTTTCTATTTGATTGGAGGGGTTTTCTTCGTGTTGGTCGCCGTAAACGACAGAGTGTGGTGGATGATTCCGTTCGGACTGTACTTTGTCGCAATGGCGGTTTTTCAGTTCGGATGCGCTTCCGGTAACTGCGAAATTCCTACAGAAAAAAACAATAGTGAATCTACATGAAACTTGAAACTTGAAACCTGAAACAGAACTTAAAACCTCAAACTTAAAACTTCAAACCTCCGATATGTCCCAAAAATTCAAAGAACTCATCAATTCCGAAAGACCAGTGTTAATCGACTTTTTTGCAACGTGGTGCGGTCCGTGTAAAGTGCAGTCTTCGGTATTAACAACGGTGAAGGAAAATGTTGGCGAACTTGCCAGAATCGTCAAAATTGACGTGGATCAGTTTCCGGCAATCGCTGCGGAATACGGAGTTCGCGGTGTTCCCACTTTAGCGGTTTTCAAAAACGGAGACCTGTTGTGGAAAGAAAGCGGCGTTCACGACGTGAATACCTTGACGAATCTGCTGAAGAGTTTTGCCAATTAATCTTCAATTCTAAAGCGATCCCGGTCATTCAAAAACTGGAATTTTTCACGGAATTTCTGTAGTTTTTCCAAATCCCATTCTATCGAAACAACGTCGTTTTTCACCTCGGAGACAACGCTTCCGTCAGCAAAAAAACAATAGGAACTTTCGGGGTAGTTTAAATTATTTCCATCGGTACCGATTCGGTTCAAGCCAAAAACGTAGGATAGATTCTCGATGGCTCTCGCTTTTAACAAAGTTTTCCAGGCATCGATTCTTGTTTCCGGCCAGTTTGCGACGTATAGAATTGCGTCGTAATCATCATTATTTCTCGCAAAAACCGGGAAGCGCAAATCGTAGCAAACCTGCAGCAGAATCCGCCATCCTTTGTAATTCATGATGGTTTTTTCTTTTCCCGGAGTGTACACTTTATCTTCACCGGAATACGAAAACAGGTGTCTTTTGTCGTAGTAGTGGTAAGTTCCGTCGGGTTCCACGAAATAGAATCGGTTAAGGAATCTTCCATTTTCTTCAATCGATGCACTTCCGCAAACCGCGGCATTTTTCTTTTGGGCAAATGTTTTCAGCCAGTTCAGCGACTCCTGGTTTCGGTCGGCAACTTCTTGCGGTTCCATACAGAAACCTGTGGAAAACATTTCGGGTAGCACGAAAATGTCGGCAACTTCATCATTAAAAGCGGTTTCGATAATTTCGAAATTCTCATTTTTCTTTTTCCATTGGATGTTGAGGTTCAGACCTTTGATGACCAGATTATTCATTTTACCTTTATTGAAGCGTTGATAAGCATACGAAATTACGGAAAATATGCGTTAATATAAACGTGATCCAAAAACAAATGAATTAAGTTCCCTATCGTGTACTGGTATCTTTGTGTATCTTAAATAAGCGATAGCGCCTTGGTTTATCTAATTAAATGAAGCAAAATGTTAATTATGCTTTGTCTGGCTTTGCGAGTATTATTTCTCGCAATGTTCGCAAAGAAATATTATTTTCTATGTTCAAATTTTTTAAGCTATACAACGGCACTTCGTTTAACAATGCTACACAATGTTTTAATAAAAATAGGATTTTAGACGGGGATTAGTTTGCCCTAAATGTACAACAGAAATAAATTGTAAAATATGAAAAGGATTATTGTAATTGTGATGTTAATGCTATTCAGCGGCGGAATTTCTGCACAGGCGTGGAACGGGAAAGGAGACCAGAAAGTTCAGCTGGGAATGAATTTGTGGGGATACGGAACGGGAATTACCGCGACTTATGATTATGGGATTACGAATCTGATTTCGTTGGGAGCGGGTCTGAATTTCTATTTCGACGGATACCGAAACAACGACATCGGAAATAATGTCTTCGCTTTCGGACGCGTGAATTTTCACTTGAAAGAAGCGCTGCAGCTTCCCGATCAATGGGATATTTATCCCGGAGTAAATCTCGGAGTTCTCGGCAGGGATTTCGGTTTGGGAGTGCATCTCGGTGCAAGATATTTCTTTACCCAGAATTGGGGCGCGTTCGCCGAAGTCGGAAACAACGGAAGTTTGGGAGTGTCCTACAATTTCTAAGTAAAACAAAGTCCATATTTCATTTAAGCGAAATTCGTCTCGGAAATTTTCTTTACCCAGTCCCTAAAGGGAGGAAAATTTCCTTCAAAATAAACCTGAATTTGCTCCTTTTAGGGTCGGGGTAATCAAATTTAGGTTTATTTTGAAACTTTAAACAAGCTCTTAATGACAAAAGGTTCTCAAATCGGGGACCTTTTTGTTTGGCATGCTTTTGATAATTCGTATCTTCGCAAATCTTTATTTATCAATAATATTCAATGACATTAATACAGTTATTCCAGTTCATTTTGAGCATCTCGATCCTTGTGATCCTTCATGAACTCGGGCATTTTATTCCAGCAAAATATTTCAAGACAAAAGTCGAAAAATTCTACCTCTTTTTTGATCCCTGGTTTTCTATCGTAAAGAAAAAAATCGGCGATACCGAATACGGAATCGGTTGGCTTCCTTTCGGCGGTTACGTGAAAATCGCAGGAATGGTTGACGAAAGCATGGACACCGAACAGCTCAAGAAACCCGCTGAACCTTGGGAATTCCGTAGCAAACCAGCTTGGCAAAGGTTGATCATTATGTTGGGTGGTGTTACCGTAAATTTCTTTTTGGCGTGGTTTATTTATTCGTCATTAAGTTATTTTAAAGGGGAGAGCTTCCACGATAATTCTAAATTCGAGAATGGAGTGGCGGTTTCCGATGCGGGTAAAAAAATGGGATTACAACCGGGAGACAAGATCCTTAAAATCGACGGTAAACCCGCTGAAAGAATGGAAACTTCCACCATCAATATGCTATTTGCAAACGAGGCGACCGTTCTTCGTGACGGAAAGGAAGTGACTTTCCCAATCAATGAAGATGGTGTAGCGGAAGTTTTAGCACAAAGCGAGGCGAAAGCTTATTTCGGGCCACGTTTTCCTGCGGTGATCGACAGTTTGCTTCCCAACGGAACCGCAAAAGCTGCCGGTTTAATTAAAGGTGATAAAATTGTTGGGATTAATGGAAAGCCGGTTCAGTACTTCGACCAGCTGTCGGATGAACTTTCCAAATTTAAGAATCAGAACATTTCTTTAGATATTGAAAGAAACAATACGCCGCAGAAAATTGAGGTGAAAGTTGACGATAAAGGCAAATTGGGTTTTTCCACCGATACCGATGTTGCACAAAAGGAGTTTGAAAAAACGCAAGTCACCAAAAACTATTCCCTGCTTGAAGCAATTCCGAGAGGTTTCCAAAGGACTATCGATGTTCTGACGATGCAGGTGAAGCAGTTCAAGATCGTGTTCAACAGCAAAACGCAGGGTTACAAAAAAGTTTCCGGACCGATCGGGATCATCAAGCAGATGCCTGAAACAATCAACTGGGAATTTTTCTGGAGTTTCACCGCGATGTTCTCGGTATGGCTCGCTTTCCTAAACTTAATCCCGATTCCGGGACTTGATGGCGGTCACGTGATGTTTACGCTATGGGAAATTATCACGGGGAAACCTGTTCCGCAGAAAGTATTGGAGCATGCGCAGATGATCGGCGTTATTTTCCTTTTGGGATTAATGGTACTGATCTTCGGAAACGACATCGTAAAATGGATTACCGGAAAATTTTAGAAATTTTCTAAAAATATTTTGGCAGGAGCAAAAAAGTTTTTATATTTGCAAACGCTAAAAGCAAAGGCAATCTTCCTCTTTAGCTCAGTTGGTTAGAGCATCTGACTGTTAATCAGAGGGTCGCTGGTTCGAGCCCAGCAAGAGGAGCACTGAAAATGAGACACTTACAGAAATGTGAGTGTCTTTTTTTATATTTGTCACGAACATTTCACGAACAAAAGTATTTTATTTTAATGCTATTTTTGTGTAAGAATATTTTAGTACGTTATCTATGACTGACTTCTATATCGCAACATATATTCTAATGGTAACCTTTACAATCCTTGTCCCCTTCTATCTTGCAGGGCGGCTTTGGTTTGCGTTCAGTCCGTTTGCGATAAACTATTACTCCAAGGAAAGGGCAAACTGGTATAACGACTGGAACACCCAGCGGTTTTTAATCGTTTTGAATTTATTTTTGGTTTCATTGTCGCTTTCCTTTTTCTGGGGCGGGAAAATACTGGAAGATATCCATGCCGAGAAGATCGACTTTACCCAAATCCTATTCTATATCATTCTTCAAATTCTTGCCGTAATACTGTTCGAGGTAAAAATGGAACACCCATTTAAGCCAATTCAGGCATTCAAAAAATTCAAGAAAAACAGTTATAGCGAAAGGTTTGAGTTCCGAGAAAAGCAAGACGCGGCAGATAAAATAGAACACCATTCCAATGAGTTAAAAAGAGAATTTTTGAAAGTTGGCACTAAGATTTCAAACGAATTAAATAATCAACAAATCATTTTATCTGAAACCAACGAACTCGCAAAACACAACAATATTATCCTACAGGAATCCGATTTTGCTTTTGAAATAAAAAAGAATCCGAATATGGTCATTGATGACATTTTGCGGGATTATTTTATTTCTAAAGATTCCGAGAGGGTTTTATCGGACTTTTTACTGCGGAAGAAAAACTCTGGAAAGATTCTGTTTACAAAGCCTGCAAGGAACGGCGTGAGCGTAAAGCCTATTTTGGACTTTTTCTCGACCTTTACTAATGTTATGGAAAGTTGTAAATCCGGCACAATAACCCAAGCCGAAACCTGCAAAATTATCAACGCCGTCACCTCGGCAAAAGACAGGCTCGGAAATATCGCAGAAGAGCCAATAAACAGCAGGAACCTCTCAAAATATCTTTCCAACAGCGATGTTCAGGATGATATATAGTCTAAAATCCAAAAAAACATTTTCTCTTTAAAAATCATATTTGTCTGATAACCAGAATTATAAAGGCGACAGTTAGTCGCTTTTAATGGTTTATTGACTAAACCATTATCAAACAAAACCTCCTATTGAACGCACATTTCTTTAGGTTGTTTTATTTTACAAAAAACTTTTTAAGTCGCTTTTAGGCGGCTATTTCTTTGGGAAATATCTTGGCCTCAACAAAATTCAACGAAATGAAAGACCAAGAAAGACTAGCTGCGCTAGAAAGCCAAATGTCCACCTTGGTAAACTCGCAAAAAGAGTTTACCTCCAAGGCGCTACAGATGCTCGCCCTCGGAACCAAGAAGATCTATTCCAAGGAAGAGGCCGCGCTGTTCCTCAACCTGGATCCGGACTATCTCTACCAACTCAAACACCACGGCAAACTGAAGGCCTACAAAAAGAAGGGGCAAAAGAAAATCTACTTTCGCAAAGAAGATCTGGAAGCTTATCTTCTGGGGGATAATGAGGAGGAAATACAAAATGATGACTACGATGCATTCGAGCAGGAAATTCTGGAGCGATGGAAGAAATAACCAACAAGCCGGCTGAGGAGCAAAAAATCCCAGTACTTTACCAAACCGCTTCCGAGACCACTACCATTTTCGATATGGTGATGAAGTATCTGGAAAGCAAGTATGACCTTCGCTTTAACGCCATCGCCCTGGAGATAGAAATATCGCTAAAGGGAAAGGAGGGCTGGACAGAGCTAAACATCAACTCCCTGCTGATAGAACTCGTACAGGCAGGGATGCAAATCACCATGCAGAAGTTGGAGATTCTCGTCCGGAGCCACCTAATAAAGAGATACAACCCGATAGCGGAATACTTTGAAAAACTCACCCGCTGGGACGGCGAAGACCATATTCGGAAGCTGGCGGGATTTGTCCGGACCAACGACAGCGAAGCGTTCCGCTACCATCTCGAGAAGTGGCTGACCCGCGCCGTGCTCTGCGCCCTGAAGAAAGACTATGTCAACAAGCAGTGCCTCGTGCTGGCAAGTTCCAAACAGAACACGGGCAAGACCACCTTCCTGCGGTTCCTCATCCCAGACGGGCTCAGGGATTATTATTCCGAAAATGTCACAGTGGACAAGGACGGCATCATCGCCATCTGCAAAAACTTTATCCTCAATGCCGACGAGCTGGCCGTCCTGTCCAAATCGGATGTCAACACGCTGAAATCCTTCATCTCGATGGGCGGCGCGAAAGTAAGGGTTCCGTATGGGAGAAAGCCGGAGAACATGGATAGGATATGTTCCTTTGTTGCCTCCACCAACAGAACAGATTTCCTTACCGACGAGACAGGAAGCGTAAGGTGGCTGGTTTTCGAAGTTTTAAACATTGATTTCGCCTATGTGGAGGAAATAGAAATAGACAAGGTATGGGCGCAGGCGTACCACAATGCTTTTGAAAGAAAAAATTACCAACCGGAAATGACGCTCTCGGACATAGAGGCCAACGAGCTGAGGAACGAGCAGTTTTCCCAGCTTTCACTGGAGCAGGAAATCGTTTCCGCTCACTTCGAGAAATCGAAGGACATCAAGGACTTTCTTACGGCGACGGACATCGTTGTGGCAATGAACAACGCCCTGAATTTAAGATTGAACAACATCAAGGTCGGAAAGGCGCTCACCAGGCTCAAGTATGAAAGAATCAAGCATCCGAAACTGCAGGTTTACGGCTACTTGATCCGAAGAAAGATTGACTGAAAGAAAGTTTAAATCCTTGACATTCAATTTATCCTACCTACTTACCTAAGTGGACTTACAGAACTCATTTTCAAATTTTTATGAAGGTAATAAAATAGATAAGACTTTACCTAAACTACCATAGTTAAAGAAGGGATCCAATTAACAGGTAACAACAAGGTAAGTCATAAAATAATATAACGAACTGATATTCAATTTTTAGGTAGGCAGGTATGGAAAAACGGTAAAAACATAACTGGATATAAAAAAAATAAACTTTAAAAAACACAAAAAATGAACTGCAAACAAGCGAACGAGAATATCAGCATCAAAGAAGTAATGGAAAGTTTTTCTCTATTCCCAAGCAAAGAACATCCGAAAACAGCCTATTATTATGCTATCAATCGACAAGAACGAACGCCAAGTTTATTAGTGAATTATGTGAAAAATATTGCCTTTGATTTTGGCACTGGAAAACAATACGATGTCGTGTCGATAGTTCAGGAGCTCAAACAATGCACTGTATCCGATGCTCTTGAATATCTTGAAAAGTTTGATTTTTCTTTTCAAAAGCAAAAGGGAAATTTAAACAATCCAAAAGAAGAAACTAAATCTTATCAAATATTAGAAGTAAAAGAAGTGTCACATCCAGCGTTGATTGAATATTTAAAATATAGAAAACTCGAATCTCAAAAATCTGAACTTCAGGAAATTCATTACGAAATGAATGGGAAGAACTATTTCGGATTAGGATTCAAAAACGATTCGGGAGGCTACGAAATCCGCAGCAGTTTTTCCAAAATCTGTCTTGGAAAAAAGGATATCACCACGATAAAAAATAATTCTGCAAACCTCAAGGTTTTCGAGGGCTTTACCGATTACCTCTCCCATAAAATTTTAGAACCGGAAAAGACACCTTCCGACTATCTAATTCTGAACTCTGTCGCCATGGTTCACAAGACATCAGGGCTTTTTGGAAATTATAAATCTGTCGAAATGTACCTGGATAACGACCGCGCCGGCGAACAGTGCAGGGATTCAATTTTGAAAATTTTCCCGAAGGCAAATGACCGATCGAATGAATATTTCCTCCATCAAGATCTGAATGATTTCCTGATATCACAGGAAGAAAAGACACTTGAAAATAAGCTTGAAAAAAATCAAACAGCCATACACGATGCTGAGGGAAACCGGAATATTTACAGGAGAAAAAGATGAAGATTTATACAAGCCGGGCTGCGCAAAATAAGCACAGGTGGAATACTCTAAAAAAGCTGGGTAAAAACTGGCCATGTATTTAGTGCAAAAAGTACCCAATGTTTACAACAAGCGTATGCTTGCCGTAAAAATCGGGCTTTTTGGTTTCCTCCTATCGTCGGAAACGCATGTCTGGAACTACGATTCAAGCCCATAGTTTAAAATTATAAAAAAATTAAACACCACATAAACACAATATGAAAAATGACTTTTTAAAACAGTTTGTAAGACAGATTTCCGAGCAGCAAATTGCAAAGGTTGCCGAAGAAAAAAGAAGGAACCGCTTTCGCGAAATCGGTAGAGAGGGAGGTTTGAAAAAGAAGACGGCGAACCAATTTTCGAAGGTAGTCTCAGTTCGTTTTACCGAAAAGGAGTTTGAGAAAATTCAAAAGGAGGCTGACTTCTACAAACTCAAAATATCAAAATATTTAAGACTGGTTTCAACCGAAAAAGAACTCAAAATAAACGAGTTTCAAACCGACGCGGTTCTGTTGAATTACGGCAACAATTTTATAAGGATATCCAATCTGCTCCGGAACAGAGAATGGAATGAGTTTGAAAACAAGAAAGAGATCCTTGAGGAAATTCAAACCACAACGAGGTTGATCCGGGAATACCTCTACCAACAAATCATCAAGCATGAACAATTCGGCAACGACGAGGAGGATCAGTAAGATCGCGATTGAATACAATGGCAATGACAAAGGCACGGCGGAATGTATTTATTCCAACAACCTGCTTTCAACAATGCCGGAGGAAAGATTTGAAGAGATGAAGATTGTCGCCGAGAGAAATCCCAATGTCAAGAAATGGGCTTTGACGGGTTACATTTCTCCACCAAAGGAAGTCGGCGACAGTCTGACGAACGAAGAGTTGAAGGAACTGGCTTTAAAATCATTGAAGGATGTGGGACTTACGGAAAATAACCAGGTCGTCCTGGATGTCCACAATTCCACGAAGCAGAAACATATCCATTTCATCGTGAACCGCATAGATGTTTATGGTAAATGCACGGTAAAATCTGCCAATATCGGGAAACGCTTTGGTGAATCGGTTCGAAATGTCTGCAAAGAGATGAATCTCAAAACAGATGTGGAAATCGGAAAGGAGAAAAAGCAGCAGATGCTGAAAGTGCTGCAAAACTGTCTGAAGGTCTCAAGAAATTTTGATGACTTGGTCGATTATATGCGGCGATGTGGTTATAAAGTGACGCTCTCGCAGAATGTGAAGGACGGCGTGTCGGGGATGCGGATTGTGAAACTGAGCGATATTAACGACGAAACCCAGAGGCAGTACCATCCCGGTTACAAACTTTCCGAGATTACAAACAAACTGAAAATCAAAGATTTCAAAGAAATTCTAAACCGGAATGCGGAAAACCACCAGTCGGCAATTTTCAGTCAGAGTAATCCACAAACGAACGAAATAAAACATCCGGAAAAATCAGCCCTCAGGGAGATTGAAAATGCCGTGAAGGAACTCCTCAAACCGAGCTACACACCGGCGGCTGACGACGAATTGCTGAGGAAGAGAAAAAGGAGGCGATAGGTCTTTAAAAAAAACATCAAAAAAAAACAAAATGAACAACAACGAATTTAACAACCAAGAGAATACAGAAAATTATTCTTCACAAGATGCAGGCATCGAACTTTTGCACCGGGTCATAGAAAGCAATAAGGCAGTAGAAATTTCGGGGAAGGCGATTTTCC
Organism: Chryseobacterium suipulveris; assembly: GCF_022811685.1. Classification (NCBI taxonomy): domain Bacteria; kingdom Pseudomonadati; phylum Bacteroidota; class Flavobacteriia; order Flavobacteriales; family Weeksellaceae; genus Chryseobacterium; species Chryseobacterium suipulveris. The sequence goes on from NZ_CP094532.1 coordinate 233,205, forward strand.
ACATATACTGCGATATCAAGGAGGATGTGAAGAAAATCCAGGCACTGGCACATGAAGAAAATCTTAAACGGCAGGCATTGCTTAAATCCATCCCAAACAATATTGTGGCGGAATTATCTCCGGACGGTATAAAGCATCTGGAAAAATTCCATCAGAAATCAGATACAGTTAAAAATTGGTTTTTCGGAATCGTAGCTCTATTGCTGGTTGCATTTTTTATTATAACAGCAACTGTTTATCTCGGAAAAAACTGGTACCGCGAAAGCATCCGCACCAAGACCGAGGTTCGAGAGGAAATCCTGGAGGAGATCAAGGATGAAAACAAGGCGATTTATGAAACAGAGCAAGTAAAACAGCTGGAGCACAATACCGCACTAATGAAAAAATGGATGAAGAAAAATCCAAAGGACGCAGAAAAGTTTTTGAAGTTTAAGGAGGGGTATGAGAGTAGGTAGACTAAAAATTATTTGTCCATTCTAAAATAATTCCCTATCTTTGTGCTGTTTACTTACAATGGTCGGAAATTTTAAAATACTGTTGCTTTCCCTTACACTCGCGTTATTTCTGGCGCCAGGGATTTCCTTAGCTTGCAGCAAAAAGGATAAGCAGGTTTTTAAATCAGAGGCGCATGCTGAGATTTTCATCAAACAGTCATTCGCGAAATTTCACCCGTCTTGCGACAGCGGCGATTGCAAAGATGAGTGCTGTCACCCCAAATCACACAATTGCCAAACGGAAGGATGCTCAGGAAACTGTAGCGGAAACCTTTGCAGTTCTGCTCAATACACTGTTTTAGCGGATAGTAAATTTTTAGAGGATTCTAAAAACGAAGCGTCCGGTTACGATGACAAAAATTCTAATTTCTTTTATCAGAATCCCCATTACTCCGGTGGATTCCATACCATTTGGGAACCGCCCAAAATAGGTTAAGATCTTCTTTTACAGCCCGAATTGTGTCTGGTCGTGAAGTGTTTATGACACTTTAGCCCGTTCTTTTTTAGCGGCGCTGTAAATACATTTGAACTTCAAACGCTCCTTTAAGCTCTTTCAAAATAGACTTTCCTTTTTTAGTAAAGGATAATTTGAGGAACCGGATGTTCAAAAGCACTTTCTCAAACAAGGAGGCTCAAAATTAACCTTTAACGATAATTTAATGAAGAATATTCTTTTAGGAATACTGGCTTTTGTAGCAGTGTTCCTCGTTTCCTGCACCAATTCAAAAGCAGAAACTACCCAAATTACCAATGCACAGTTCAAGACCGGCGACATTGTTCCAAACGATCAGGTATGTATGGTAAACAACGCCTATATGGGCAAAAAACAACTCGAAGTCAAACATGACGGCAAAACCTACTATGGTTGCTGTGAAAACTGCAAACTGAGAATCCCGCAGGAAGAAAATGCGCGCATGGCGTACGATCCGATATCTCATCAACTCATCGATAAAGCAACCGCAATTATTGCGATTTCCGATAAAAATGACAATGTCGTGTACTTTGAAAACAAGGCGAACTACGAAGCCTTTTTTAATAAATAAAAATAATCTTTAAACTTATAAAATAATGAAAACACTAGTATTCAGCCTTTTGGCAATCGGCACACTTGCACTCACTTCCTGCAAAGAGAATAAAGAACAGAAAAGCACCACTGAAACTTCCATGAAGCACGATATGAGCACGATGTCGGACAGTTCAGCGATGGACAGTATGGCAATGGATGCTAAGGTAACCGTGACCGCCGCCAAAAAAACTACCGCTGACCTTACGGAGCTTTATTCTCATTACACCCACCTTACTTTCGCGTTGTCCGGTGATGATGATAAAGAAGCGGTGATTGCGGCCAAAGGGATCCTCGCTTCTTTTCCCAAAATAGACAAAAACGGTTTTTCTGCTGAACAGAAAAAAGAATTTGCTGATCTCGAATCAAGCATCAGTGGACACGCCGAGCACATTGCAGATAACGCCGGAAAGATTGATCATCAGCGCGAACATCTGGATTTAATGAGTGCAGATTTTTACGACCTGCTGAAAGATTTCGGAACTCCAAAACCGGTGTACAAAGTATTTTGTCCAATGTATAACGATAACAAAGGCGCTTTTTGGCTTAGCGATTCACGTGAGGTGAAGAATCCTTATTACGGCAAAGAAATGCTTTCATGTGGCGAGGTTCAGGAAGAAATTAAGTAAAACCGTACAGAACCATGATTCAAAATTTAATCAAACTGTCCCTCCGCAACAGGTATTTCGTGTTGCTGATAGCAATCGGCCTTTTTATCTGGGGTATTTTTGCGGTAAGGGACAATCCCATCGATGCCATTCCGGATCTGAGCGAGAACCAGGTCATCGTTTTTACGGAGTGGATGGGCAGAAGTCCCCAGATTATTGAAGATCAGGTGACTTTCCCGCTGGTCAGCAACCTTCAGGGAATTCCGAAAATTAAGAACATCCGCGCCTCTTCCATGTTTGGGATGAGCTTCGTGTATGTTATTTTCGAAGATAACGTGGATATTTACTGGGCCAGAACCCGGGTAATGGAACGGCTTAACTATGCCCAGCGTTTACTCCCGCAAGACGTTACGCCTACTCTCGGACCGGATGGCACCGGTGTAGGTCACGTCTTCTGGTATCATTTCGATGCACCCAAAATGGATTTGGGAGACCAGCGTGCCCTTCAGGACTGGTATGTAAAGTTTGCGCTTCAGACGGTTCCCGGCGTGGCGGAAGTAGCCTCCTTTGGCGGCTTCGAAAAACAGTACCAACTCATTGTAGATCCTGTAAAACTGCAGTACTATAACGTCTCTCTGATGGATGTCATGAACAAAGTCAAAGCCAACAATAATGATGTGGGCGGACGTAAATTTGAGATGGCTGATATGGCATACATCATTCGCGGACTGGGGTACATAAAGAACGTAGCCGATATCGAGGAAATTGCTTTGGGAAATTACAACGGTATTCCTGTGCGTGTGAAAGATATTGGCTCTGTACAGATGGGTGGTGATCTCCGCCTGGGTATTTTCGACGCGGATGGGGAAGGAGAAGTGGTAGGCGGTATCGTGGTGGCGCGGTATGGCGAAAATGCGGATAAGGTCATCAACGATGTGAAAGAGAAAATGAAGGACGTGGAAAAAGGTCTCCCCGAAGGCGTTACCTTCAAAACATCTTACGACCGCAGTACGCTGATTGAAGGGGCAATAGACAATATCAAAACCAAGCTGATCGAAGAGATCATCGTGGTCGCTATCATTGTGATTCTGTTCCTGTTCCACTGGCGAAGTGCATTCAGTATCATTATTCAGATTCCGGTCACCATTGCCATCAGCTTTATTCTGCTCAATGCGTTCGGACTTTCATCAAATATTATGTCGCTTACCGGAATTGCACTGGCAATTGGGGTGATTGTAGATAACGGAATTATCATGTCTGAAAATGCGTATAAAAATCTCTCCGATTGGCAGAACCATCAACAAAATAAAAACCCATAACAATGAAAACCAACTGGTTTAAAAATATATTCAGAAAGAAAGATAAGGAGAAAGACAGTTACGTTAAAATTCCCGAAGATATTCGGATGAAGATTATCGAAAAATCATCCTTACAGGTATCCAGAGGGGTCTTTTTCTCTACGGTGATTATCGTGGTTTCCTTTCTCCCCGTATTTATGTTGACAGGTCAGGAAGGTAAACTTTTTCACCCGTTGGCGTACACCAAAACTTTTATCCTGATCGTTGATGCGATCTTGGTACTTACCCTTGCGCCGGTACTTATCTCCTTTTTTATGAAGGGAAAGTTTAAAGACGATAAGAAAAACCCAATAAATCGGGGCTTGGAACGGGTTTACGAACCCATCATTCGCTGGTGCATGGAATGGAAAAAAACAACGCTTGGCATTAATATTCTTGCCCTTCTTATCAGCATCCCTTTAATTATGAACCTCGGCCGTGAGTTTATGCCGCCCTTAGATGAAGGCTCACTACTCTTTATGCCGGTCACTTTGCCTGATATTTCGAACTCTGAAGCCAAAAGATTACTTCAGGTGCAGGATAAAATCATTAAAGGAGTTCCGGAAGTGGATCATGTCCTCGGAAAAGCCGGAAGAGCAAACACGGCGACAGATAATTCACCCATTTCAATGATTGAAACCATCATTCTGTTGAAACCTCAGGACGAATGGCGCGACGGCCTTACAAAAGACGATCTTATTAATGAATTGAATGCCAAACTGCAGATTCCCGGCGTAACCAATGGCTGGACCATGCCGATTTCCAACCGGATCAATATGCTTTCAACAGGGATTAGAACGGATGTGGGCGTAAAAGTGTACGGACAGAACCTGGACAGTATCGCGGTCCTTTCCGAAAAAATAAAAAAGGAACTCACCGGTATTGAAGGAATAAAAGACATGTACGTAGAACCCATTACCGGCGGAAAATATGTGGATATTGAAGTGAAACGCGAAGAAATAGGAAGATACGGCCTAAGTGTGGATGATGTAAATGCCGTCGTGGAAAGTGCGCTCGGCGGAATGAAACTCACCACCACAGTGGAAGGCCGACAGCGCTTTTCGGTAAATGCCAGATACGGCCAGGATTTCAGAAATAATTTGGAATCTCTGAGAAGATTGCCCATGCAGACGATGGAATTTGGTTCCATTCCGCTAAGTGCAGTGGCTGACATTCGTCTTACAGAAGGACCACCAATGATCAATTCTGAAAATGCAATGTTGCGTGGAACTGTTCTATTCAACGTACGCGACCGGGATTTAGGCAGTACCGTAAAAGAAGCCCAGGCAAAACTCAATAACATGGTGAACAAAATGCCAAAAGGTTATTTCGTGGAATGGAGCGGTCAGTACGAAAACCTGATTCGGGGCGAGCAGACTTTAAAAATGATTATGCCCCTAGTATTAATAGTGATTTTCCTTTCGATGTATTTTGCGTTCAATTCTTACCGCGAAGCTTTCTTTAATCTCATCAGTATTCCTTTTGCCCTAATCGGGGGTGTCTTTATGATTTCGATTTGGGGGGTGAACCTTTCCGTAGCCGTAGCAGTTGGTTTTATTGCGTTGTTCGGACTTGCGGTAGAAACGGGAATTGTGATGGTTATTTACCTGAACGATGCCATGATTCAGCTTACTACGAAGAATGGCAACTCACGGGAGACCATTACCAATGAAGAACTTCGGGAGTACGTCATCAATGGAGCAGCGAAAAGATTAAGACCTAAAATTATGACCGTGTGTGTTACCCTTTTCGGACTCGTTCCCATCCTGTGGAGTCACGGCGTTGGAAGTGATATGATGAAACCAATCGTATTGCCGATGGTGGGTGGCGTTTTTACTTCCGCAATTCACATCCTGTTGGTAACCCCCATTATCTTTTATATGCAGAAGGAATGGGAACTGAACAAGTTGGGTAAAATTGACGTGCTCGACGCTTCCCATTAATCCTTAAATGATTACAAAATGAAAAAATTAATAATAACAGGAGCACTGGCCTTGCTTTACACCAATATTGATGCTCAGCGGATGCCGTTGCCCGCTGTAATCGACAGTATCGCAGCCAACCATCCTGTGGTTAAAATGTATAATGCGGAAGTCCGGTCAATGGACGCTGCGGCCAAAGGCGCAAGAAGCTGGATGCCCCCAACCGTTGGAGCCGGTTTCTTCATGACGCCCTATAATGCAAAACTCTGGCAGCGCGACGGCGATATGCTAGGCATGGGCTCGGTAGCAGTTTCGGTGGAACAGATGTTTCCGAACAGAAAGAAACTCGACGCCAACGAAAATCTCATGAAGGCAATGTCTTCCGTAGAAAAGGAAAAGCTCTTTGCCGCCCTCAATGAAAACTTTCAGGATGCAAAAAAACTGTATTACAGTTCCATTGTCCTGGATAAAAAGCTGAAGGTCGTTAAGGAAAACGAAAAGATGCTGGATTTCATGATCAGAAACGCCGAGATCCGGTACAAAAACGGACTCGGTAAAATATCGGCCTATTACAAAGCAAAAGCTGCCCTCGGAAGCTCCAAAAACATGCAGCTCATGTACGAGAATGACCTCCGCGTCAACCGGATCCGGTTGAATGCCCTCATGGGAAGAGACCCGCTCGCGCCACTGGAGATTGAACCGGAATACAACCTGAATGATTATTCTCTCGAGACTTTTGGTCAGGATCTATTTTATCAGAACAGAAGTGATCTCCGCGGCATCGACCGGGAAATCAATATTGCCAAACTCAAACAGGATCTGGAAAAGCAGAATCTAAAGCCGGAATTTGGCGTAAAGTTCGAAAACATGTTTGGTTTTGGTGGCCAGCCCATGCAGTTTTCTCTGATGCTGATGGCAAAACTGCCTTTCGTATCCTGGGCTTCAGGCATGAATAAAGCCAATATTGAAAGCCTGAAACTGAAAGAAGAAGCCTTGCAGGCACAGAAAGAAATGATGGTGAACGAATACAGTGGAATGGCCTATGGAATGCGCAATGAACTCGAACTGAACAAAAATCAGCTTAAACTCTATGAAGACACCATTATTCCGGCCTTAAAAAACAACTACAAATCCATGCAGTTGGGCTATGAGCAGAATACGGAAGAACTCTTCATGTTATATGACGCATGGGAACAGCTGAATATGGCCCAACTGGAATATTTCGAGATCCTTACCAAAGCACTGCAGACGCAAACTGAAATTGACCGCTTAATAGAAAGAAGATGAGAAAATTGATAATATTCACTATGTTTTTGTTTGGTTTAACGGCGTGTGACAAACTGAAGTTCTGGGAAGATAAGCACTCGGCAGAAGCTGCAATGCATACTTATACCTGTCCGATGCATCCGGAAGTAATCTCAGACAAACCAGGCAAATGCCCCAAATGCGGGATGGATTTGGTGCTGAAAGATGCCCCTGAAAAAAAGGAAGAAGGGATTAAACTCGACGATCTGCTGAAACCAACCAATGAATTTGTAGTGTCGGAACAGCCCGTAATAAAAGTAAAAAGAGAAAACATACCCACCACGGTTGATGCTTTAGGGACGGTAGAATACGATACTCGACAGATTGGCAGTATTTCCTCGCGCGTTGCGGGCCGTATCGAGAAACTCTATGTGCGGTATAAATACCAGAAAGTGTCGAAAGGGCAGCGTATTTTAGATATATACAGCCCGGAACTTTTAACCGCACAGCAAAACCTGCTCTTCGTTATTAAAAATGACCGCTCAAACAAAACAATGATCGATGCTTCACGCCAGAAACTCCTTCTTTTGGGAATGCCGGCTTCACAGATACAGAAAGTCATCCAGCGAGGGAAACCTGATCTCACAGTTCCGGTTTTCAGCAATTACAGCGGACACATTCAGCAGGCAGGATCGGCCGGAAGCATGGGGTCATCACCACAATCTGCACCCGCAATGGCTTCAAATACGGCAGCCACCGCTGAACTACCCCTAAAAGAGGGAATGTATCTCCAGAAAGGACAGAATATTTTCAGTGTCTACAATCCCAACAGAACCTGGGCCCTGATCAATATTTTTTCTGAAGATATTGGCCTGGTCAGCAAAGGACAGTCTGTCATGGTCATTCCTGAATCCAATCCGGACAGCCGCTTCAAAGGAACCATCGGTTTTATTGAACCGTTTTTCAGGCAGGGCAGCAAAACTGTAACTGCGCGCGTCTATTTTGATAATTCCACCGCAAAAATTCCTGTCGGAAGTCAGGTTAAAGCGGAGATTATGAGCCACAACAGAATGGCAGATTGGCTGCCGAAATCAGCGGTGGTTTCTTTGGGGATTGATAAAATTGCGTTCAAAAAAGTTGAAGGCGGTTTTATTGCCCACAAGGTTGTTACCGGCGCGGTGGTAGGCGATAAAATTCAGATCGTCAGTGGTTTGCTTCCTGAAGATGGAGTTGCCGAAAATGCACAGTACCTGATGGACAGCGAAAGTTTCATAAAAATTAACAGATAAAAATTGATAAGATGAAATTTAATATTTTAATGCTGGCCTTGCTGGTTTTTCTTTACTCCTGTAAAAAGGAGGAAGATCCGCATGCCGGCCACGATATCTACTACACCTGTTCCATGCACCCGCAGGTAGTCTCCGATAAACCCGGAAAATGCCCCATTTGTCACATGGATTTGGTGCCTGTGGAGAAGAAAAAGAATGCGGATCCTAACGAAATTGTTTTGAATGACGAGCAGGTTAAACTTGGGAATATCAAAACAGTCGCGCTATCTGATGGGTCTATGGCCGACAAACTTACCCTGACTGGAACACTCAATTTTAATCAGTACCAAATGCAGGCAGTAAGTTCCAGAGTAATGGGCAGAGTTGAACGGTTGTATTATAAAAACATTGGCGATTTTGTTCCGAAGGGGGCGCCGTTGGTCGATATTTACAGTGAAGAACTCAATAATGCAAAGCAGGAATATTTGCTGGCATTAGAAAGACGCAAACTGTTTGTCGGCAATACTTCCATTGATTTTGATCAGTTGCTCCAAAGTTCCCGCAACAAGCTTTATTTATGGGGAATGTCCGAAAGCCAGATCAAACAGTTGGAAAGATCAGGAAAAGCCACGCCAACCACTACCGTGTTCAGCAATGCAGCCGGGTACATCACCGATCTGAGCATTGCTGAAGGTGATTATCTTGCGGAAGGCGGCACCATCGTGAATCTGGCAGACCTTTCATCGCTGTGGGCGGAGGCGCAGGTTTATTCCTCTCAAATGGCTCTCCTTCAGAAAGACAGCAAGGTCACCGTATATATTCCCGATCTGGATAATTTGAAGATTGATGGGAAGATTGATTTTACAAACCCTGAAATAAGCGCCTCCAGCAGGATAAATCTGGTTCGCATTTCCGTGCCCAACAAAGGAAACATGCTGAAACCCGGCATGCCGGTATATGTTCTTGTGGAAAACAAATCACGTGATGGACTTTCAATGCCTGTAGATGCGGTGATCAGGGATGGGAAATCCTCCACCGTCTGGGTGAAAACAGCGAAGAACACTTTCGTAAACAGAATGGTGGAAACGGGTCTCGAATATGAAGACAGAATAGAAATCACATCAGGAATTAAGGCGGGAGACGAAGTAGTGGTCTCCGGGGCCTACCTTCTGAACAGCGAATATATATTTAAGAAAGGGGCAGATCCCATGGCGGGTCACGATATGAGCACAATGTAATATGAGAAAATTGAATATGATAGGCTGGCTGGCGGTGCTAGTGGTGGCTATTGTTTTAGTCATTCAGGTCATACCGGTGGAGCGTAATGTCTCCACCGTTCCGCCAGGTCAAAGTTTTGAAAAAACCGAAAAGGTGCCCGCCAACGTGGCTGCAATCCTTAAAGTTTCCTGCTATGACTGTCATTCAAATAATACCCGTTATCCTTGGTATTCGGAATTACAGCCGGGCGCGTGGTTCATGGCCCGGCATATTAAAAAAGGCAAAGAAGAACTCAATTTGGATGAGTTCAATGACTATTCAAAAAGACGGAAGAAAGCGAAAATAAAAAGCATCATCAGTCAGATTGAGAAAGAGGAAATGCCTTTAAAATCCTATCTTTTACTTCATCCTGATGCAGGTTTAACACCAAATAAGAAAAAAGTCCTTTTGCAGTTTTTTCAGTCAGAACTTGAACTTTAAAACATGAAATGAAAATCGTCAAAAATGAAAATAAAATCTTAAAAGAACAATATGAAAACAGACAGAAAATTAATCGGAGCAGGACTTTTGACAGCAGTTACCGCTTCATTGTGTTGTATTACACCAGTATTGGTTTTAATAGCAGGAACAAGCGGAATTGCTGCAACTTTTTCCTGGCTCGAACCTTTACGGCCTTATTTAATCGCGTTAACAGTTTTCGTTCTTGGTTTTGCCTGGTATCTTAAACTAAAACCCAAAAAACAATTAGACTGTAGCTGCGAGAAAGATGAAAAAATACCATTCACGCAGTCGAAAATGTTTTTAGGGATTGTTACCCTATTTGCAGTCGTTATGCTTGCCTTCCCCTACTATTCAGCTGTTTTCTATCCAAAAACAGAAAAGCAAATTATAATAGTAGATCAATCTAATATCCGTAAAATAGAATTTACAATTAGTGGTATGACCTGCGCAAGCTGTGGGGAGCACGTCAATAGCGAAGTGAATAAACTGACGGGAATTATAAGTTCAGACGCTTCGTACGAAAACAAAAATGCAGTTGTGAAATTTGATGATTCAAAAACAAACATTGATGTAATCCAAAACGCCATAAACGCTACCGGATATGTAGTAACTGACAAAAAAGAATATCAATTGGAAACCATTGGTCCTGAAAAACCATAATAAATTATTAAACAGATGAATACAGTCAAATTACAGTCAATAATCACCTGCCCCAATTGCGGACACAGGAAGGAGGAAACAATGCCTACAGATTCTTGCCAGTATTTCTACGAATGCGAAAAATGTAAGACCGTTTTAACACCAAAACAGGGCGATTGCTGTGTGTATTGCAGTTACGGAACAGTGCCTTGTCCCCCAGTTCAGCAGGACAAGAAATGTTGCTAAAAGTCCTTACATTTAACTAAATAACAAAAACCATTTTAATGGACAAATCAACGCACAGCCACAAAGTTTCTCCGGACCATAGTGCCTCGGGGAAAACTCATTCTACACAGAATATGGATTCAAAAAAAGAAAGTGAACAAATGGATCACAGCGGGGCATACAAAAAGTTGTTTTGGATGCTTCTCATTTCCTTCGTATCCATGTTTATATTAATGTATGCGATGGTTGATCGGTTATCCAATGTGATTCCCAATATCAATCAGTTTTATATGGCCGGACTAATGGCTTCTCCTATGTTGATCATCGAACTGCTGTTAATGGCAAAGATGTATCCCAATAAAAAACTCAACAAGGTACTGATGGGTGTCGGTGTGTTGGCGATGGTGCTGTTTTGGTCTGGCATTCGGCAGCAGACAGCCGTGGGAGATGTCCAGTTCCTAAAGTCCATGATTCCACACCATGCAGGGGCTATTCTTATGGTCGAAGAAAGTAATCTGGTCGATCCGGAAGTGAGAAAGTTGGGCGAGGAAATTATCAAAGCACAGGAGGAGGAAATTGCCGTCATGAGGGCGAAAATTAAGGAACTTCAAACCCGGAAGTAATCTCAAATAGCAGAATTTAACGCAAAAAAATGAATTATGAAAAAATACACCTGTCCCATGCATCCCCAGATATTGAAGGACGAACCGGGGAAATGTCCACTTTGCGGAATGAACTTAATTCCCTTGGGAGGAACCGCCCGACCTGAAAAAGACGAACACAGCCATCATCATCAGAATCATGATCATCACTCAGAATCTGATAGTTCAGCGGCGGGATTTGACAAACATGCAGGTCATCATACTCCGGATTTCCTGAAGAGATTCTGGATCTCTTTGGCACTTACCGTTCCGGTCCTTCTGCTTTCTCATATGATTCAGCAGTGGCTTGGTTTCACAATTGCTTTTAACGGTGATAAATATGTACTTCTGGTTTTGGGAAGTATTATTTATTTCTACGGTGGAATGCCTTTTTTCAAAGGGTTTTTGGGCGAAGTGAAAGCCGGAGCTATTGGGATGATGACGCTCGTTGCTTTGGCGATTACCGTAGCTTATGTCTATTCCGTTGCAGTCGTATTCGGGCTGCCGGGCATGGATTTCTTCTGGGAACTTGCCACCTTAATTGTGATCATGCTTCTTGGGCACTGGCTCGAGATGCGTTCGCAGATGGCTGCTTCAAAAGCGTTGCAATCTCTAGTTGCCTTACTACCAAATGACGTAACCGTCGAGCAGAACGGAAGTCCGGTTAAAATAAAACTGGAACAGCTGAAAAACGGAGATACCGTAATCATAAGACCGGGCGAAAAAGTCGCCGCTGACGGTCTGATTGTCGAGGGCAGTTCCTATTTAAATGAAAGCATGCTGACCGGAGAAAGTGTTCCTGTAAGAAAAGAGTCCGGTGGAAAGGTTATCGCAGGGTCTATCAATGGAGACGGGGCTTTAAAGATAAAAGCAACAGGGGTTGGAAAGGATTCGTACCTCAATAAGGTCATTAATTTGGTTCAGGATGCGCAGGCAGCAAAGTCGAACACTCAGAATCTGGCGGATAAAGTAGCCAAATGGCTTACTATAGTAGCAATTGTGGTGGGAGTAGGAACTTTCGCTTACTGGTACATCACCATGGGAGATTTGGCTTTTGCTCTGGAACGGATGGTAACGGTAATGGTAACGGCCTGCCCTCATGCTTTAGGAGTGGCAATCCCTCTGGTGGTGGCCATTTCCACTACACTTTCAGCGACAAATGGTTTACTCATCAGAAACCGCACGGCTTTTGAAACCACCAGAAAATTATCGACCATTATTTTCGATAAAACCGGCACCCTTACGAAAGGTTCCCACACTGTGCAGAAAATCATTCCTCTAACGGAACACTATTCGGAAAACGATTTACTCCAGTATGCAGCAGCAGTGCAGCAGAACTCCGAACATCATATTGCAAAAGGAATCATGCAGACCCTTTCTGAGAGAAAACTGGAGCTATGGAAGTCAGACAGTTTCCGCTACATGCAGGGAATTGGAGTGACAGGAATCGTAAACGGTAAATCGGTTGTCGCGGCTGGTCCTAATTATTTTGTTCAAAACAATAAACAGGTACCTGCCATTCCGGAAGAAATCAACCAGGATGCAGAAACAGTGAACTTTATTTTGATTGATGACGTGCCCGTGGGTATTGTTTCTTTAGCAGATACCATTCGCGAAGGCGCAAAAGAAGCTATTGACCAACTTCGAAGCATGAACATTAAATCATTCCTGCTTACAGGTGATAACGAAAAGGTAGCGGCGGCGGTGTCAAAGCAGTTAGGAATGGACGGATATTTGGCAAATGTACTTCCGCACCACAAACAGGAAAAAGTAAAAGAATTTCAGGATAAAGGGGAAATCGTTGCGATGACAGGTGACGGCGTAAATGATGCACCGGCTTTGGCAGCAGCAGATGTAGGCATTGCAGTTGGCAGCGGAACTGATGTTGCTGCCGAAACCGCAGATATTATTCTGGTCAACAGTGACCCTCGAGACGTGGTGAAAATGATAGATTTTGGAAAGAAAACCTACAGCAAGATGATCCAGAATCTCGTATGGGCAGTGGGCTACAACGTCGTGGCTATTCCACTTGCTGCGGGTGTTCTGTATCCTACATATGTCCTGAGTCCCGCCATGGGCGCAGTGCTGATGAGTGTAAGCACCATCGTGGTCGCACTTAATGCAAGTCTCCTTAAAATAGATCAGAAGTAACGTCCAAATCTAACAAAAGTCACACTTCTATTTATACATTAAAGGCGCAGCGATGCGTCTTTTTACATTTTGTACTTAAACCTCCCCGCTCTGCCGTAGCAAATAACATAATGCCTTCCTAGCAACATGCAAAGCCTTTATGGGCTACACCTTCCAATCGCTCATTAGGTCAAAATAAATACAAAAACCAAAAGTGATCTCTAAATCTCCCTACATACTCGCTCTTCAAAGTCTCTTATGTCTGAGTATATTAATAAACTCAACACGGTATCCAAAATATAGTTTATATAAAATATTTCAGATATATTAAAATTTATATCCGTTAAAATTCTAATTTACTGTTTTTGGGAATAGAAGGTAGCTTTTTATTTCTATTGTCAAGTTGGATTTATTTAATTCTACAACTCGCAGAACTATAATTAAAAAAATCAATTTCTAAATACTTAAAAAAGCAATATCTATCATAATTAATGTAATTAGAGTCTTAATCATAATATCTAATAATTTCTATAACTAATTATTAATATTGGAACTTTTTTTAAACTTATCATTATAGATAGAAATAGATTTTTTAAGTTAAACTGTATCATTAACCAATCCTATATAAAATAAGCATATCCATTACAATTACTAAAAAATAATATCTATCTTATTCATAAAATTCCTTCTTTCTGATTAAGTATTTTTTTTAAATTATTCATATCTTCACTTACTTTTTTATCCAATATTTTAGCATAATGTTGAGTAGTTTTAATGCTTTTATGACCAAGCATTTTACTTACGCTCTCCATTGAGACATTATTAGATAAAGTAACAGTAGTAGCAAATGTGTGTCTTGCACAATGAAAAGTAAGTTTTTTATTGATATTACAATTATCAGCTATTGTTTTTAAATATTCATTTACTTTTTGGTTTGAATAGACTGGAAGCAATTTTCCAGAATTGGAAACTAATGGATGATTTTCATACTTTTTAATAATTTCTTCTGCTATTGGTAACAAGGGAATATTTGAATTTATTCCTGTTTTTTGACGATTTGTTATTATCCAAAGGTTTCCATCAACACCTATAGTAATTTGTTCTTTTGTAAGGTTAAAAATATCTATGTAAGCTAATCCTGTGTAACAACTGAAAATAAAAATATCTCTAACTATATTTAACCCACTACCAATAAAATCTTTATTTTTAATTGTTTTTATTTCTTCCTCCGTAAGAAAATTAACATTTACTTCATGGAATTTACCTTTGTAAAAAATTACCAAATCTTTTTCAATCCAATTATTCTGATAACACAATTTTAATATTTTACTTAAATTTTTGGTGTATTTTACTGCTGAATTATTATTGATATTGGGTTTGGTTCGCAAGAAAAAATCAAAATCGTTTAGAAATGATGGTTCCAGTTTCTGAATATCAATGTCGGATTTTTTATGAAACTTCCACAAAAATTCTTTCAAATGAGCCAAACAAGTTTTAAAATTCTTAAGTGTAGCTGGTGCGTATTCCTTACCTAAAAGTTTTTCTATTTTGGAGTTGTGTTCTTCAAAAATTGGAATGAGGTATCTTTCAGTAGTATTTGCACCTGTTAATAGGTTTTTAATATCTATTGCATCAAAACTTTCCCTTGATAGCGCTAATTTGTTTTCCAAAACTAGAACATTAGATTTCAAGATGTCTAAATACTTATTTATAGCTCTCGCTTCTTCAGAATTACCTTTTAAACGATTTTGAGCGGAACTCCATTTGGAAATCTCTACATCTTTTCCTTAGGAATATGTATATCTTTCCAAACACCGATTGATAGGCAATTTTTTGGAAAGGGAGATTTTCAAGGTAACCGATTATTCCACCATGTGAAATACAACAATTTTTGCTTAAATCTTAGATTGTAAATTTATGAATATATTTTGAATTAAATACACTTAAAATTAATGTCTTTATCTCATTTTATGTTCCAATTTTCTATGGTGGGTAGTTCCGTTTTTTAAAACCACTTTTTCAAAAAAACAATTTTTCAAAATCACCTTTCAAAATAGAAAAACGAGTTCCGAGTTTTTTCAAATCCTTTCCGACAGGAAGGCAAGAATTCTTTGAAACCCAATTTGAAAAATTGTGGGCACAAAGACACATCTTGCCAAAATAAAATTCAATATTTTCCAGACATCTAAAACAATATAAAAATCATATATAGTTCAGATTACAAACATTATTAAAAATTAAAAAATTTTAAAATTCAAAAAAGAATTGTTATACCTAAGTTATTTTTATACAATAAATAAAATAAACTATATCAATTTTAATAACACCTAAAAATACGCTGTTACTTTTTTACTCAGGCTTAGAAATGACTTGCTAAATTTTTGTATTGTATTGAAGTTATTTTTCACATTTTTCTTACTTACAAACTTATTCTAAATTTCTTAATTGATACTTTAGATATTTTGTCTTCACTTTTTATCTTTGACTCAAATCTAGAACATGCAAATGTCAAAATGTTATTCTCGTTACCACACCAACGTAAAACTCTGCTATTCTCTTGGAATTGAAAAGCAAATCTTTCCCAAAGAATTTTTACAAGAAATCCCTAAAACGACTTCGCAATATTGGAAAAAGAAAAATAATCTTGAATATTATGGTTCTCAGTACGAAGAAATTGCCCAATGTACTACCGAAGAACTGAAGTTAATTGCCGATAACAGAGCCAAACAAATGAGAAAAACATTTGTTTCTTTTTTGAAGGTCTATTTTATGATAATAGAATTAATAGATGAAAATAAATTCAAGCAGATTATTAAAAGCAATTATAGACAATTAGTTCCTTTGATAGAAAATCTGATTTCTGTTACACAAAGCAAAAATTTGATTTTAAAGTTTTTAAAAATATCACCGTTTCAGTTTGGGCAATGGCAAAAAATGAGAAGATATGAATGCAAAGAATCTCTTATTTGGGTTTGCTATAAAAGAGAGAGCAGACAAATTAGTTGGACGGAAATTATTACAATGAAAAGATTACTTAAGGACAATAAGTTTCTTCATTGGAGCAGTGGTTCTGTTTGGGGAAAAGCCGTAAAAGATGGGAAAATATCTATGTCTATACAATCTTGGTATCATTACGCTAAACTTTTAGGATTAGGACAAAACAGAAAGAAATTTTATAAAAAGAGAAAAAGAATTTCTGTAAGAGCAGAAAAGCCGAATGAAATTTGGCATATGGATGTTACAAGATTTAAAACATCTGATGGAAACTGGGCTTACATTTATACTTTAATGGATAATTTTTCTCGCAGAATATTATCTTGGAATGTGAACCATACCTTATCTGGTAAAATAAGTTTAAAAAGTGCCATTGTAGAACAATTTGGAAATAAAAACATGGAAACGGATAACATAGATTTAATTGTAGATGGTGGAACTGAAAATAACAATATCAATATTCATGAGTTTATTAAAAATTGTAAAGTTGGGATTTATAAAAAAGTGGCTTTGAAAGATGTAAGTTTTTCTAACAGCATGATTGAAGGCAATAATAGGATATTGAAACAAACCTATCTTAAAGATAAAACATTGAATTTTGAAGAATTAGAAAATTATTTAGACCATGCAATTGATGAATATAACAATATAAAACCACATTACTTTCATAAAATATATACCCCAACTGAAATCTATAACCAACCCGAACTAAAAAACACCAAACTCTATTTTGAAAAATTAAACAAAGAAAGAATTGTCCATAACAAAAATTATTCTTGCGGGAAAGTATGCCCATAAAGTAGAATTGCCAAGAATTAAATAAAGTTTTAAGATATATTCTAAATAAAGTTTTATTAAAACATACAATTTTTATTCTTAAAAAACTAAATTTAAAAGAAATGCTACATTTGTAGTAAAAGAAAACGTGGTACGAAAATTCGTACCACTTATTTTAGAAATTATAATATTATACAACCCTTATTAATACTACATTTTATGAAATTTAGAAAACGTAGAGTGAAATTTTCAACTATTAGAAGGAGCCATGAAAAAACTGAAATAGAAGTCACCTACTACGGGACAAGAGAATTTTCAACATTAGACTTACACGCAAATTTGCTAACCTTTTTCGAAAATATAGAGTAGAAACAAACAGTCAGATAGAGTTATTTTTCATTTTTATATTTTAGCAATTGCTTAAATAAGCAAATTTACTACATTTGCACTATGGATAATACTTCGTGCATAAGACAAAAGGCAGACACTAAACAAATTAATCGATGTAAAGAACGAGTTTCAGAACTCCAAGGTTCGTTTGACTATTTGTCTAACGGACTTGAATTGGCGGGAAACAATGTAAGGTTGAAAATTCTGTTTCTTCTTTATGAAGAAAAGCGACTTTGTGTTTGTGATTTAAGCGATATTCTTGGTATGACAATTTCAGCAATTTCTCAGCACTTGCGAAAACTCAAAGACCGAAAGCTTATTAAAACCGAAAGAGAGGCACAAACCATTTTTTACTCATTGACAAAAGAGTATGAGAAAATGTTGGACCCATTTTTTAAAATACTTGACGATAAAAAAAATTTAGAAACAATATGGTAACGGACGGAAAACTAATTGGGACTGGACTTTTGACAGCAATAGCAGCTTCATTATGTTGCATTACACCTGTTTTGGCTCTCATAGCAGGAACAAGTGGACTTGCTTCAACTTTCTCTTGGCTCGAACCTTTTCGTCCATATTTTATCGGGTTAACTATTTTAGTGCTTGCTTTTGCTTGGTATCAAAAATTGAAACCGCAAAAGAAAATTGACTGCAACTGTGAAACAACTGAAAAATCAAACTTTATGAAAACAAAATCATTTTTAGGAATTATTACCGTTATGGCGGCTTTACTTTTATCATTTCCGCTTTATGCTCACATCTTTTTTCCAAAGACCGAAAGTAAAGCAATTATTACCCAAACTTCCAAAATTCAGAAAGTTGAGTTTACAATCAAAGGGATGACTTGATCAGGTTGTGAACACCACGTTATAACGGAAGTTAGTAAACTAAAAGGAATTGTGGAAGTTGTGGTTTCTTATGAGAAAGGCAATGCCATTGTTAAGTTTGACAACAAACAAACAAGTATTATAGAAATTGAAAAAGCTATCAATTCGACAGGTTATAAATCAATAAAAAGTAAAATTATATCATAATGGAAATTAAATTACAATCAGTAATAACTTGTCCAAACTGCGGATACAAAAAAGAGGAAACAATGCCGACAGATGCTTGCCAATATTTTTATGAATGTGAAAATTGCAAGACGAGATTAAAACCATTGCAAGGCGATTGTTGTGTGTATTGCAGTTACGGGACTGTTCCTTGTCCTCCAATACAACAAGACAAAAAATGCTGTTGACAAACTGGAAGCAACCTCGTCCGAGAGAATGCAGATTTCTCTGGATATTTAATAAATAATTGGATATGTTTTGGTGAAAATAAATGACAATGACTGAATTAGAAAATGTTTTACAACAAAGAAATATAAAGCCCACAGCAATGCGTTTGTTGGTAGTAGAAAAATTATTGAAACAGCAATATGCCATTAGTCATAAAGAATTGGCAGAACTGTTTGAAAATGCAGATAATGTCACTTTGTTTAGAACTTTAAAAACATTTTTAGAGCATAAACTTATTCATACCATTGATGATGGAACAGGTGTTGTAAAATATGCACTTTGCCAATCCGGTTGCAGTTGTAATCCTTCGGAGCAGCACACGCATTTCCATTGCTCACAATGCAAACGGACTTTTTGCCTTACAGATGCAGAAATACCGAGCATTAATCTTCCTCAAAATTTTAAATTAGAAGGTATCAATTTGGTTCTCAAAGGAAGGTGTGACAGATGCAATTAAAACAATCTGAAACTTTGCAATCCGATTGCACAAATTATTTTTCTATATTTGTACCCTAATGAAATGGTTTCTCACAATATGGACTTTTTACCTGATGGTACTCGCAGCGTTGCCTTGCAGCGATGCAAGCAATCAGAGTGAAGATACCGTTCCTAAATTTGAAACCGCCCAATCTCACGACCATAACCAGGATAGCGACGACAATTGTAGTCCTTTTTGCTATTGCAATTGTTGTAGTATAAGTATTGCTACTTACCATTTCAAACCTTTTGAAATCAAGCAACCTAAACTTGCTTTCGTTACTAAAAAAATCACAATCCGTGATTACACCTTAATTTCCCGCTACCAAGGAAATATCTGGAACCCACCCAAGTTTAATGTTTAATTTTTACAGATTTTCTTAATGCTATTGATGGTTTGTTGCAAGCCTCAGTAATTGTATGCCTTTTATTGGCTTTACGGTACTGTTAGCGTGTTCGTGTTATGTATTTTCTATGAATGTTTGTTTATAGAAATAATTACAGGCATTATCCACTTCATCCAATAGTTATTTGATTATCTGTTGGCTTCTTATGGCAAGAGGTAATAATTTATTTATCAAAAAATTAAACAGATACACGTGTTAGATAACATTATAAAATTCAGCATCAAAAACAAGCTCGTCATTGGGATAATGACCTTGTTACTCATCATTTGGGGAGTGTGGAGTGCCACAAAACTACCCATTGATGCCGTACCCGATATTACTAATAATCAGGTGCAAATAATTACGGTTTGCCCCACATTGGCAGGACAAGAAGTAGAACAATTAGTAACCTTCCCTATTGAGCAAAGCATTGCCAATATTCCAGATATAGAAGAAACAAGGAGTATTTCAAGATTTGGCTTATCGGTAATTACAGTAGTATTTAAAGATAAAGTAGACATTTATTTTGCCCGTCAGCTTATCAACGAAAAATTAAAAGCAGCCGAAGAGAAAATCCCGAAAGGAATTGGTACGCCAGAACTTGCACCAGTAAGTACCGGATTGGGAGAAGTCTATCAATACATCATCCATCCGAAAAAAGGCAGTGAAAAAAAATACAATGCAAAAGACCTACGCACAATGCAGGATTGGATTGTAGCAAGGCAATTATATGGAACTCCCGGAATTGCCGAAGTAAATAGTTTTGGTGGCGAACTGAAACAATACGAAATAGCAGTAAATCCAAATCGCTTAAAAGCAATGGGTGTAAGCGTTACCGATATTTTTACCGCATTAGAAAAAAATAACCAAAATACAGGCGGTGCCTACATTGATAAAAAACCGAATGCTTATTTCATCCGTGGAATTGGCTTGGTTACTTCATTAGATGATGTAAAAAATATCAGTGTAAAAAAAGATGGAGGCAGTATTCCCATTTTTATAAAAGACGTAGCAGATGTACGTTTTGGAAATGCGGTAAGATATGGCGCAATGACTTATAACGGCAAAGTAGATGCAGTTGGCGGTGTGGTAATGATGTTGAAAGGCGAAAACAGCAATGAGGTTGTAAATCGCATCAAAGAGAAATTACCAGTTATTCAAAAATCCTTACCCGAAGATATTATTATTGAACCCTATTTAGACCGTACAGAATTAGTTGGCCGAGCAATCAGTACTGTAGAAAAAAACTTGATAGAAGGTGCATTGATTGTCATTTTTGTTTTGTTTCTTTTCTTGGGGAATTTTAGAGCGGGATTGATAGTAGCATCCGCTATTCCATTAGCAATGCTGTTTGCCTTAGCGATGATGAATGTGTTTGGCGTAAGTGCCAATTTAATGAGTTTGGGAGCAATAGATTTTGGATTAATTGTAGATGGTGCGGTAATTATTGTAGAAGCCACATTGCATCATTTAGGTTTAAGGAAATCTACACAAAGGCTCACACAGCAAGAAATGGATAATGAAGTATTTACCTCAGCTTCCAAAATTCGTAATAGTGCAGCCTTTGGTGAAATCATTATCCTAATCGTTTACATTCCTATTTTGACTTTGGTGGGTGTTGAAGGAAAAATGTTTCGGCCAATGGCACAAACAGTAGGTTTTGCAATCTTTGGAGCGTTGATTTTGTCTTTGACCTACATCCCGATGATGTGTGCTTTATTCCTATCTAAGAAGCCAGTACACAAAGAAACTATTTCGGATAGGATGATGAATTGGCTACAAAGAAAATACCAGCCATTGTTAGAAAAAGCCATCAGAATAAAATATTGGCTAGTAGGTATAACCGTTGCCATATTTGCTTTTAGCCTTTTTTTATTCAGCCGAATGGGTGGCGAATTTATACCACAGTTACAGGAAGGCGATTTTGCCTTTCATTGCATTTTGCCACAAGGCAGTTCATTGAGCCAGAGTATAGAAACCTCTATGCAAGCTTCAAGAATTATTAAAGAATTTGACGAAGTAAAGATGGTAGTAGGTAAAACCGGAGCGGCAGAAGTGCCAACCGACCCAATGCCACCTGAAGCTACTGATATGATGGTATTGCTAAAGCCTCAAAGCGAATGGAAAAGTGGCAGAAGTTATGATGAATTGGGAGATGCTATCAATGAAAAATTAGAAGCAATACCTGGTGTGTTCTTTGAAAAAAACCAGCCGATACAAATGCGTTTCAATGAGTTAATGACAGGTATCAGGCAAGATGTGGCGGTAAAAATATTCGGCGAAAACTTAGATACATTAGCGTTGAATGCCGACAAAGTAAGCAAAGTTATTCAAACCGTAGAAGGCGCTACAGCTCCGCAGGTGGAACGTGTGAGTGGGTTACCACAAATAAATGTTGAATATGACCGTACTCGTTTAGCCAATTATGGAATTAATGTAGAAGACGTAAACAATGTGGTAAGTACTGCTTTTGCAGGAAAAAGTGCAGGTGTGGTTTTCGAGAATGAAAGAAGATTTGATTTGGTGGTTCGGTTAGATAGTATTCACAGAAGCAGTATCGAAGATGTAAATAATTTAATGATACCAACTTCTACAGGCAATCAAATTCCGTTATCGCAAGTGGCTACGATTGATTATAAATTAGGTCCGGCGCAAATAAGCCGTGAAGCAGGAAAAAGAAGAATTGTAATCGGGTTCAACGTTGCAGGCAGAGATGTGCAAAGTGTGGTGGAAGAAATTCAACAAAAATTAAATGCACAAATAAAATTACCACCGGGATATTATTTCACGTATGGCGGTCAGTTTGAAAATCTAAAAGAAGCCAGCAATCGATTAATGATAGCCGTTCCTATTTCTCTGTTATTGATTTTTGTTTTGCTCTATTTCACGTTCCATTCCTTCAAACAGGCAGGTTTAATATTTACCGCAATTCCGATGAGTGCCATTGGTGGTGTATTGGCTTTAATGCTTCGTGGAATGCCTTTCAGCATCAGTGCGGGAATTGGTTTTATCGCCTTGTTTGGTGTCGCCGTTCTCAACGGAATTGTATTGATAGGTACTTTCAACCAATTGGAAAAAGAAGGAATGAAAGATGTTTTCAAACGAGTAATCGAAGGAACAAAAATAAGACTTCGACCTGTATTGATGACAGCAACCGTTGCGAGCTTAGGATTTTTACCGATGGCACTCAGTAGCAGTGCAGGTGCAGAAGTTCAAAAGCCTTTAGCAACCGTAGTTATCGGTGGTTTGATTACGGCAACTTTCCTTACGTTGTTCGTTCTGCCATTACTCTACATCATTTTTAATTCAAAAATTAATTTAAAAAGAAAACCCAAAGTGAAACCTATTGTAACCATAATTGTATTGCTTTTATCAATGGTAGGCTTTACAGCAAATGCACAGACAAAAAGTTTAACTAACGTTGACGATGCGATAAATATTGCCCTGCAAAATAATCAAACCATTAAAGCTTCAGATTTAGAAATTGATGCAAGCAAAGCGTTGAAAAAAACAGCCGGAGAATTACCCAAATTGGATTTTAATGCACAGTTGGGACAGTACAACAGTGTAAAGTTCGACCAGTCTTTTCAGGTGTCGCAAACCATTCCTTTTCCATCATTATTCGGTGCAAAAAAGGAGTTGATTAATGCTGAAATTAAAGGCAAAGAATTGCAGAAGAACTTGAGTGTTTTAGAATTAAAAAACCAAGTGCGTACTTATTATTATCAAATTTTGTACTTGCAGCACAATCAAAAACAACTACAGGAATTAGACAGTTTGTACAACAATTTCATAGGCATTGCAAAGCTTCGTTACAAAACGGGCGACACCAAAAAAGTGGACATCAGTACGGCAGAAGCCAAGAAAGGCGAAATCAATTTGTTATTAAAACAAAATGAAGTTTTCTTAAACAATGCCATTTCCAATCTGAAAACATTGATGAATACAAAAGAAGATTTTTCCATTACAGAAAATGGAAATTATCAACCATTACAAATTTCAAATTTGTTGGATAATGATGCTGTAGCCAATCATCCAATCATTCAATCTTTGTATCAGGAAGCTACAATTGCCGAACAAACCAAAAAAGTTGAGCGGGCGCAAGGTTTACCCGATTTTACGATTGGTTATGTCAATCAGTCTTTAATTGGTTTTCAAAATGTGAATGGAGCTGAGAAGTTTTTCAATGGCGGAAACCGATTTAATTCTGTAAACATTGGCATCGCAATTCCCATTACTTACGGTGCTACAAAGGCAAGGATAAAATCTTTGGATTATAGAAAGCAAGCAGCCGAAGCCAATGCACAACAGCAACAGAAAACATTGGCAACGCAAATGCAAAATGCTTTGTTGCAATACCAGCAGGATATGAAGCAGTTCAATTATTTTCAGCAAGAAGCTTTGCCTAATGCTAAAGAAATTGTTTCAGCGGCACAATTGGGTTACAAAACAGGCGACATCGGTTATGTAGAATATCTTTTTGCCTTGCAAACCGCAACAGATATTCAGTTGAATTACCTCAAAAGTATTCAGCAGGTCAACCAATCTGTAATCAATATTTATTCATTCATCAATCAATAAGTACAAATGAAATTCAATATAAAAAAAATCACGTTGATGACAGCCATAGCTGTTTTACTATTTGCTTTTTCTGCCTGTAAAAATGATAAGAAAGCAGAAGATAAATCTGCCGAAACCAAAACTGCAGGAAAAGAAGAAGCACCACACGAGGAAGAAACGCCAACCATTGCCACACTTACCGAAGAACAAATAAAAACGGTAGGCATACAATTAGGCACCATTGAACACAAGGAATTAACAGCAACCATCAAAGCAAACGGAAATCTGAAAGTTCCCAATAACAATAAAGCCAACGCCACTTCTTTGTATGGCGGTGTCATAAAAACACTGAAAGTTCAAATTGGAGATTATGTAAGAAAAGGTCAGGTTATTGCAACCATTGCCAATCCGCAGTTCATCCAATTGCAGGAAGAATATTTGAGTACAGCAAGCAGAATTACGTTTGCAGAACAGGAATTAGCAAGGCAAAAAGAACTGAATGAAGGCAATGCAGGTGCAAAGAAAAATCTGCAAAGTGCTACTGCCGAATTAAGCAGTTTAAGAACCCGCAGAGCTTCCTTGCAACAGCAGATACAATTAATGGGCATCAATCCAGGTTCGGTATCAAACGGAAATTTAAAATCCGCATTGGTCGTAACCAGTCCGCTGAATGGTACGGTTAGCAACGTTTTTGCCAAAATTGGAAGTTATGTAGATGTTTCTTCGCCGGTTATCGAAATTGTAGATAACAGTTCATTGCATTTAGATTTACAGGTGTTTGAAAAAGATTTACCACAGGTAAAAGTTGGACAAACTATTCATTTTACTTTAACCAATAATCCTACTGCTGAGTATGATGCTACAGTTTTCAGCATTGGTTCATCCTTTGAAAACGAGAGCAAAACCATCGCCGTTCATTGTCGTGTAAATGGTAATAAAAGTGGTTTAATTGATGGAATGAACATCACTGGTATTGTCAGTCTTAGCAATGTAACAACTCCAGCTGTACCCAATGATGCGATTGTAAATGCCGATGGCAAATACTACATTTTTGTACAAACCGACAAAGAAGCAGAAGCCCATCACGAAGAAGGAGAAAAAGAAGGCAACCACAAAGAGGGCGAAGAAAAAGACCATAAAGAAGATAAAACGGCTAAGAATTTTGAAAAGGTAGAAGTGCTAAAAGGCGTATCTGATATGGGTTACACCGCAGTAACATTTGTAAATGAAATTCCTGCCAATGCAAAGATTGTAGTAAAAGGTGCGTTTTTCGTCAATGCAAAACTAAGCAATGCAGGTGGTCACGAACATTAAAAATTGAACGCTATGATTTGGCTAAAATTTTATTTGCCGGTGTATTTGGTGTTGTATATTATGGTAGCTTTTGTGCCACCATAATACCGAACCTACAAGCAAACTGGCATCAATCCCATAACTTTTGGCAAAACAGATATTGCACACGACTATATCGGTTTTGTGATGAAAGTATTGATAGCATTGCTTTTCGTTGCGGTATTCATCTATTCGTTCAGCGATAAAATGTATCAATATTTAGTACCGATTTCTAATTTAATGAAAGACGTGTTTTTAATCATTGCATTAATACTGATACACCTTTCATTACTATGGATTTCAGTAGCGCAATATCAAATGAGTAACAGTTGGCGTGTCGGTATTGATGAAAATAACAAAACCGAATTAATCACAAAAGGATTATTCTCTTACAGCCGGAACCCGATTTTTTTGGGAATGATAATCAGTGTTGCAGGAATATTTTTTATACTACCCAATGCACTTACATTTTTCTTGATGCTTACTACCTATATCGTTATTCAAATTCAGATAAGATTAGAAGAAGAGTTTTTGGAAAAACAACACGGAGAACAATATTTAATTTATAAAAAAACAACTAAAAGACTACTCTAATGGAGCACAAACATAAATACGATGCACAAGGCAAGCAAATTTGCTGTTCGCCGCAGGAAGCAAAAATAAATGAAAAAGCCGATGAAAAATTGGTGCAGCAGGAAGGTGCCAAAGCCTTACCCGTTATTGAAGAAAAAACAAGAGAGCGCCACTTCAAAGGCGATGGTCATTTTCACGGTACAAGGTTCAAAGAAGAATTAGACCACGACCACAGCAACGAACATTCAGACGATGATGGACACGACCATAGCCACGATGAAAATAAGTCCACCCTTCAAATGTTCTTGCCTGCAATCATTTCATTCGTGCTATTGATGATTGCTATTGCTTTTGATAATTGGCTACCGCAATCCTGGTTTACAGGTTGGGTAAGAGCTGTTTGGTATATAATAGCTTATGCACCAGTCGGATTTCCTGTTATTAAAGAAGCATTTGAAAGCATCCGCAAAAGCGATGTATTTTCAGAATTTTTATTGATGAGCATTGCCACTATCGGAGCTTTTGTCATTGGCGAATATCCGGAAGGAGTTGCCGTAATGTTGTTTTATGCGGTTGGCGAAGTGTTTCAAACTTTGGCGGTTACAAGAGCCAAAGCCAATATCAAAACCTTGCTCGACCAAAGACCCGATGAAGTAACGATTTTAGAAAATAACCAACCTAAAACTGTAAAAGCAGAAACCGTCAACATCGGCAATATCATTCAATTAAAACCCGGAGAAAAATTAGGATTAGATGGCGAATTATTATCCGAAACGGCAGCATTCAACACCGCAGCATTAACTGGCGAAAGCAAACCCGACACCAAAACCAAAGGCGAAACTGTTTTAGCAGGAATGATAAATTTAAACACAGTTGCACAGGTAAAAGTAACCACGGCATATACCGATAGCAAGCTTTCAAAGATTTTGGAATTGGTTCAGAATGCTACTGCACAAAAAGCACCAACAGAGTTATTCATCAGAAAATTCGCAAAAATCTATACACCAATTGTTGTGTTATTAGCAGTGCTTATTACTGTTGTTCCTTACTTTTTTGTTGATAATTATTTGTTCAGTCAATGGTTATACAGAGCATTAGTGTTTTTGGTTATTTCTTGTCCGTGTGCTTTGGTTATCAGTATTCCTTTAGGGTATTTTGGTGGAATTGGTGCCGCTTCAAAAAATGGGATTTTATTCAAAGGAAGTAACTTTTTAGATGTGATTGCAGGTATTCAGAATGTTGTGATGGATAAAACCGGAACAATGACCGAAGGCGTTTTCAAAGTACAGGAAGTTAATTTGAAACCTGAATTAAATAAAGACGAAATTCTGAAATTGGTAAATGCCTTAGAAAGTCAAAGTACACATCCTGTTGCCACAGCCATTCATCAATATGTAGGAGAAATTGACAATTCCCTAAAATTAGAAAACACAGAAGAAATAGCAGGTCACGGATTAAAAGCTATCGTTAACGGAAAAGAGTTATTGGTAGGAAACTTTAAACTGATGGATAAATTTAATATCCAATATGATGTAAATCCAAACGATATTGTAGAAACATTGATTGCCATTGCTTATGAAGGAAAATTTGCGGGATACCTTACCATTGCGGATAGCATCAAAGAAGACGCTGCCGAAACTGTACAGAAACTTCAAAGTTTAGGAGTAAATGTTACAATGTTGAGCGGTGATAAAGCAACGGTAGTCAAAGCTGTAGCAGGAAAACTGGGCATACCTAATGCTTTTGGCGATTTATTGCCGGAAGATAAAGTGAATAAAGTCAAAGAAATAAAAGCACGGAATGAAACGGTTGCATTTGTTGGCGACGGTGTCAACGATGCGCCGGTTGTAGCTTTAAGTGATGTTGGCATAGCGATGGGTGGCCTTGGGAGTGATGCCACCATTGAAACCGCTGATGTGGTAATTCAGGACGACAAACCTTCAAAAATCCCAATGGCCATTAATATTGGCAAGCAAACCAAAAAAATTGTTTGGCAGAACATCGCGTTGGCCTTTGGAGTAAAAGCAGTGGTCTTGGTATTAGGAGCAGGGGGGTTAGCCACGATGTGGGAAGCAGTCTTTGCAGATGTGGGCGTAGCATTGCTTGCCATACTAAATGCGGTAAGGATTCAGAAAATGAAATTTTAAACAAAGCGGGCTTCGGTCCGTTTTTTTTCTTTCTGGGTAAAAAATTAAGTGTTGCGTATAGACGCAGAAAAATGGTGCAAAAATCTAATAGTTGATCACATAAATCGTCAAATAAAATACTGTTTCTCCGCTGAATGATATAGCAGCATTATTCACTTTCGCCACCGCGCACAGCAATATTCCTATGTGCCGACGCACATACCGCAATGACGACCGCGTGCCAGATATTCTTCGATGGTCTGAATAAGTCACCATTAAATCGAGGTCGCTTTTATACTAAAATTACCCAAATTCAACTAGTGAATTTCAGATCTACTGCTCGTTGGTCACTTAGCTAAAAAATCAGCATCAATTTTTTCCGTATTTTCTAAACTGACATTTATAGAGGAAATTCCGCAGGCTGTTGGCAGTACGTTAATAATTAATGTTGTGTAGATTTTGATGCGGGTATTTCTAGTCCCTACTTCTAAAATCAGGGACTAAATCGGGGATTGTTTAATGGTTTATACGATGCCTTTTGCTTTTATAAAATTATCTAACTTGCATACTGTCAGTAAAATGATGACTTACATTGCTTTATTGGTTCAAACAAAAACTCACTGTGGAACTACATGAGCATTTTGATGAAATTCACCCAAAAGTTTTAAATTTTTTAAATGACAATGAAGAGAAGATAATTGAGGGCTACGAAGAAAATGTCGGGCACCCATTTCAGCATGTCTTTAATTCTTTTCTAAATTTATTTAAAGTAAGGTTTCCTCTTGTAACAAATTCAGAAGTTAACATTTTTAGATATTTTTTTGTTGAAAAGTTGCAAAGTCACTTCCGCAAAGAACTTCAGGACTCAATTGAAGTATGCAGTCAAACATATTTTGGAAAATTACTACATAACATTCGTGAAGATAAATCTCGATCCGAAAGATGTTTCTTCTGTTTATGCCGTTAAACCTAAACTTGACAACCCAAGGATTGCCAAGCAACATGGGGCATTCTTAATTTTTGGTATTAGTCCATCATTATTTACTGTTTTCGGGTTATATAAGCCAATGGCTAAATTTAACAAAAAATGGATTGAAAGAGGAAGTGATTCAGATCAACGAATTATTATCGATAAAAAGTCTAAAACTCAAATATTACAACAACTGGAAAGCTTTGGTTTCAACTAAGCTACTTTATTTCCAGAAGTCGATATAGTTGCAAGTTTTGTAAAATTCAAATACTTAAAAAAACTGGATTAATAGATTTTGGATTTTAATAATAAATATGAAACATTGGATGATTTTATTTCTTCCCGCCTTAATGATGAAGAAGTGGGAATCTGGTTTTATGACAATGGTTTAGAGAAGTTTATTATTAAGTTGCCTAATCATATTATTAGAGCCATCAACCAAGGATGTAAATTAGAAATGTTAGTAGGGCAGTATTTTGTTTCAGAAAAAACATACCCTGTTATTGGATTATTCATTTATGACCATATTGATAATCCCTTGATTGTAACTCAATCCAGTAATTTTCTGCTTGAAATAGATGCACTTAAAATAATATTGAAAAGTGGGAATTCAATTTTAGTGGACTTTTATGATGAATTGGGGGTTCCCGTTTTATCAAGCAATGCTACCCTAAGTGAGAATACTGTTGAAATTCAATGGCAAAACATTGATACTGAATATAACAATGATAATTGGAAGAAAGTTTTAGATCAAATGAAATTGGATTTTGACGCCAAAAACTATCAAGATTTTCAGAGAATAGAAATAAATGTCTCCAATGGAGTTGCGATACAATCTGCTTTTATTACTGATCAAAATATTACCACTCATTATTTAGAGGAAAAAGAGGGAGATCAACTTGAAAAAAAAGTGTTCGTACCCTTAGAATCTATATTTAAAACCAATAATATTTTTCTCAATCCTTATTTTAATTCTTCAGGCAGAAAAAAGGAACTCACCGATATTTTTGCCCATTATGAATTGGGAACATTTTATATTGAATCCAAGGTTTTATCTTCTCAAAAGTCTTTTGATAAATCCATTTCCAAACAACAGGATAATATTAAAAAGCAAATATTAAAGGCGGTTAATCAACTTGCCGGAGCTTTGAGAAATGTATCAAATGAAATTTCGGTATTTGATTCTAAATCAAATCTGAAAATTGAGATTAACAAAGGGTTAGTACCACAATGTATTATTTTAGTTTCAGAATTACCCTCATTTGGGGAATGGGAAGATTTGAACATTTCAATTTTTGAATTAATTTCAAAATATAACTGTTATCTCAATATAATGGAACTTTCTGACTTTATGAAGATTATTAAATTAGCCCGCGGAAGCATCGAAAAATTGGATTATTATCTTATGAAAAGGGCAGAAGGTTTCGAAACAACAAAGACTTTCTTTTATAAAACCGAGGTTGTGTTTAATTAAGTGTTTTAATAATTTATTTTTTATTCCAGGTTCTAGAAAGACTATTTTCAATCTTTATTCGTCCGATTTCTCTAATTATTTGAGAAGCGAATCTTCTTTTTCGTCGCAAATATTTTCTAAATTTGCGACAAAATAACCGTAAATTGCATATGCAAAGCATTGATGATAAAATACTTGTAAAAATAAAAAAAGCGAAGAGGGGTACGCTGTTTTTTATTGAAGACTTTCTTGCTTTCGGCAATGCCAGAGCAGTTGCAAAAGCATTGGAAAGATTGGTCAATAACGGCGGTATTTCCCGTGTCGCGAGGGGGATTTACGCTGTTTTACAAACGGATCCAGTTTTGGGAAATATTCAGCCTTCTGCCGAACAGATTGCAGAGGCAATTCGCAAAAGAGACAAGGCGCGCATTATTCCAACGGGAATTCTGGCGCTCAATGCACTAGGACTCTCCACCCAGATTCCCCTCAATTTGGTGTATCTCACAGACGGTTCTGCACGAACAGTTGATCTCGGCAAAAGAAAAATAAAATTCAAAAAAACAAGCCCGAAAAACCTCGCTGCGATTGGTGAAATAAGCGGACTTGTAATCCAAGCTTTGAAAGAAATCGGGAAGGACAATGTCACTCAACAGGAAAAGGATTTAGTTATAGAAAAACTTAAAAAGGAAAATCCATACCGCTTGGAACACGACATTCGCCTTGCGCCAGAATGGATTAGGATAATAATGCGGAACGCCATAAATAAAAATAATGACAAATAAATTTTTAGCCCTTCCCCAATAAACGAGGGTCCTTGCTTTTACACAAGTTGCCGAAAAAAGAGGAATAACACCGTTTGCCGTGGAAAAAGACTGGTGGGTATCGCAACCTTTGAAAGCGGTTTTTGAATTGGATGTAGCCGAGCATTTGGTTTTCAAAGGTGGCACCTCGCTGAGCAAGGCGTGGAACCTCATAGAAAGGTTTTCCGAAGACATTGATTTGGCCATCGAAAGAGAGTTTCTTGGCTTCGAAGGAAATTTGACTAAAAACAAGAAAACCAAATTAAGGAAGGCTTCCGGTCAATATATCAGCGAGGTTTTTTATTTAGAATTACAGGAAAAATTTAAAGAGAAAGGCTTGGAAAATGTCACTTTCTCGTTGGCCGAAACCCAGAATTCCGATCAGGATCCTCGTATTATCAATATTTTTTATCCAAATATAATTGAAGTTACGGAATATCTGAAGCCGAGAGTTCAAATAGAAGTCGGGTGCCGTTCATTAATTGAGCCATTTACGATGAAAAAAATTTCCGCGATGGTTGATGATGAATATCCAGAGCAGAGTTTTTCGGAAAAAAGCGAAGAAATACCATCCGTTAATCCGGAAAGGACTTTTTTAGAAAAAATTTTCCTTCTGCATGAAGAGTTTCAGAAAACCGCTTAAAAAATAAGGGTAGATCTGCTCAGCCGCCATTTGTACGATCTATATGCTTTTTCAAAAACAGAATATGCAGAAAGTGCCCTACAGAATAAGGAACTCTATGAAACCATTGTAAAGCACAGAATGGAATTTACCAAAATCACCGGTATCGACTATAGCCTGCACAGCCCATCCACAATAAACCCTATTCCACCAGAAAATATCATTGGATTATGGGAAAAAGATTATGCCAAAATGCGAGAAGAAATGGTTTATGGCGAAAACAGACCAACTTTTTCTGAAATAATTGAAACTCTTAAAAAATTGAAAGATAAAATCAACAGCCTCAATTGGGAAATGATTTAAGGGAAAAGGTTTTGCTAAAATATTAAACAAATACTCCTACTTCAAAACCTCGTCAATAATCTTATCCAATTTATTATCCGGAAGACTGTTTAAATAAGACATTGTAGATTTTATATCTTTTTGCCCAAGTGCTTCGCGGATAGTCTCAATTGAAATATTATTGAACTTCAAAACTGTGGCAAAAGAGTGACGGGCGCAGTAATAAGAGATATTCTTCCTGATTTCCAGTTCTTTCATTATTTCTTTCAACTGCATATTCACATAATAGGTCAGCACTTTTTTGGATCTGTTTTTTAGGTAAATCTGCGTTGGCTTTTCGGTATTCATTATGTTGAAAATGAACTTTGAACTGTCTTCGGATTTGTATTTTTCCATGATATTCCGAGCGTAATCATTGATTTTAAAACTCACCGGAACGCCTGTTTTACTGCGGATATAATCAATACGATCAATATTCAAAAATTTTTTTTCCAACTTAATCAAATCCAAAAAGTTGATTCCTCTTGCATAATAACTGAACAAAAACATATCTTTTGCAAAAGAAAGTTTTTCGTCTTTTGGCTCATATTTCTTGAGTTTTTCTATTTCTTCTTCATTCAGATACTCCTTTTTCCCACTTTCCTTCAGTTTTGAAATTTTATATTGCTTAAAAGGATATTGTTTTTCCGTAATTACTTGGCTTCTAATGGCTTGATTAAAAACCGAACGCAAAGTCCGCATTCTAATCGCAATACTGGATTCCCTGTTACCGCGAGAAATGCAATAGGCTTCAAATTTTTTCAAGTTAGAATAATCCAATTCATTAAAACTAATGTCTTTTTTGCCAAAGAACCGTTGCAGCGCATTCAGCGTATCTTTTTCCACTTTCGCTGTTCCGGTTTTATCCGATGCCAAAAGATTTCTAATCAAATCTTCGTGGAAACTCGTATAGGTTAAGGAAATGCTTTGTCCGCTGCTCGTCTTTAGTTTATTGATGAGATCAGGAAGCGTGAAGTAGATTCCATTTTTATCGAAATCGTCGATAATCTCGTCAATGATCTTAATTCTGCGCTCAATAAATTTGTTGAGGTTAGCGTGATTGGGATGCGAAGTTTTCAGACGACAAGCGTCAAAACTCCAGTCCTTCTCCTTGCAAGTTTTCCCGATTGAAAGACTTGTGTTTTTGCGGTCTTTTATAAATGAAATTATGATACTTCTCTCCCCTATTTTATTCTCTTTTGGAGCAAGTGTAAAGGTGTAACTTACCATTTTGTGTCAATTTTTATCGTTTTTCACGAACATTTTTTTCAGATATTCCTGTTTATCGTGTTTTACAAAAATTTTTTCACGAACATTTCACGAACATTTGCGCTCCAAAAGTAAAATATTATAAAATACTGTACAAGAAAAATATTTGTAAACAATTGATAATCAAAGAAAATAAAGCATAATAAAGATTAAGCAAATTATAATAAAACACAATAAAACCGACTGTTAATCAGAGGGTCCTTGGTTCGAGCCCAAGAAGAGGAGCAAAGTCATCAGAATTTCTGGTGACTTTTTTATTTGGGATATTTCCCGTTTCAACTTTTTTCCACAATCTCTATTTCTTCCTCTGTCAAACCATAAAGCTCATAGACCATTTGGTCGATTTCTTTGTCGGTGGTGTTGATCTGGTTTTGGATTTCCAGAACTTTTTTCTGTTCGGCAAGAAAATAATCCTCCCATTCGGATTTTTGGGATAGCGATAAATTAATCTTTAGCTTGCCGAGTTCTTTCAGGAAATCACCGTAGGAAAGCTGTTCCCAACTTTGTAATTTTTTCGATAAATTTTCCACTGAAAATTCCATTTGTAAATTTCGTTGGAATTTCCCGGAAAGTTCCTGGAATGCTTTGTTGAGTGAAAGCATTTTGTCGGCTTTTTCGATGATAAAGGATTGACTATTTTGAAGATTCTTGGGAATTGGAATTTGCTGTAATTGATTTATTTTGATATGTAAACCTTCTTGAAATTCAGATTCAAACCATTTGTTAATTAACTTTGAATTCATTAAAACTAAAATTGTTTTGAAAGTAAAACCTCCTTTCACATCATAAATTAGATTTAAAGTATCATTTGATAATATTGGTTCTTCACAATAACAAGCGTTGATCCTTTTGGAAATATCTTGTATGTATATTTTTTGGTGCAAAAAATTCTCTAGTATTCTTGGTCTTCCTCCTGCTTTTTGAGTAATTAGTTCAGGTTTATACCAAATCCATTCTGTAGGTTCGGAATAATAATATCTTGTGATATTTCGACCTCTTAGAATTGGGTAAGAGCTGTCATCAATTTTCCTGTCAAAAATAAATCTATTGTCATCGCTTGTTTTTATTCCTAAGGAAAAATCTGCAATTTCTCCCAACTGAAATGTCTCAATATCAAACTTAATCTCTGAACTAAATGAAAAAGTTAAAGTTGGTGACTTTTTTATTCGGTTATAATTCAACTTATTTCTTAAAGTCAAAAACTCATTATTAATCAGTTCTTTTAAAATTATATTGTGGTCGATGGTTTTTTCTTTCTTAAAACTCAAAATGATTGGTGTTACAACTGCATCAGCAAAAACATCATTTGGAAGTTTTATTAATTCCAATATTTTGGTATTATCAATAATGAATCTTCTAAATTCGGAAAAACTTTCAGTGCCTAACCATGAGTTCGGAAAAATAAAACTCAAAAGTCCTTTGTCTTTAAGTACTCCATAACCCTTTTCAATAAAAATACTGTATAAATCAGATTTATTTTTTACAGTTTTGTATTTTGACTGATAAAAGACTCTTTCCTCTTTGTTCAGAATATTAACAATATTTACATACGGCGGATTCCCAATCACCACATCAAAGCCACCTTTGTACTTGTTCCGATATACCTCCTCCGGAGTTTTGGTGAACCCCGAAATAATCTTCTCCAGCTCATCGCTTTTTGGCAGCATATGATTGACCCTGTTTTCCTCAATATATTCCAAAACCCGCGAGAAATGCGTCACCTCATACGGAAAACCGCTTTCCTGATCACTGAGCCACTCCCAACTCTCCGTATCCACCGAGAAAAACTTTTGCGACCACAGGTGATTGTCGTGCTCCCCGGGGAAATACGAAGCCGGATCCTCCAAGGCATCTCGATGCCTTGACTTATCAATCTGCAACGGATCATCAATCTGCGATGGTTCTGTGATTGCCGATAGGTTGGTAATCTGCAATGAATCGGTATTCTGCAATGGGTCCTTATTCTGCAATGGGTCGAGACCCATTGGAGAGGAGGTGGTCGAGGTGGGTGTCGCGGAAACCGGTGCCGTGTCGGAAACCTCGGCGGCGGAAGTCTCGGTCATCCAACGGTTCAGCATTTTGCTGCTGATCGATTTCATCAACCTTACTTGGTGCAGCAGTTCGTCTTCGGAGCAGGTTAGGGAAATATGGACGTGGTCTTTGCAGACATTCCATGCCAGAATGTCGAGGTCATAGTCTTTGGCGATTTGGGCGAATATTTCTGCAAGTTTTATTTCCTGTGGTAAACTCAGTTCTGCAGGTTTCCCGGGAACAATCCCTAAGCGCCGCATCCGAGCGGAAGTTCTGCTGTTGTGGGTGGTAAAGACCAGGTGATACGTTTTCTTCTCTTTAAAGACTTGTGGAAATTCTTGTTCCCAATTAAACGCTTTTTCTCCGGCAACTTTGGGATCGTCGATGAGTGAGTTTCCGCATTTGATGTTGCTGCTTAAATCATTCAGTTTTCTACCATAAACCGCGGTTCTTAACCACAAAGAAAGTTTCGCAATCTCGACGGATTCCTCGTTAAGATCTACACCAAAAAGATTGTTTTCCAAAATGCTTTCGGAATGGTAGGTGAAGGTGATCGACGAGCCAGTGAGCTTTGATTCCATTACATCAATGTAATGGTGTTCCTCGATCAGAAAATTGAGTGCTTCATTCAGGAATGCTCCACTTCCACAAGCTGGATCCAAGATGGTGATTTGCAGCAACCACTTTCGGTAATTTACCAATTTTTCCAAAAGGATTTTTTTGGTTTTTTCCTGTCGTTTTCTGTCGGCGGAATATTCTTCTTCCACAATTCCGAACTCCGCTTTTTTCTCCTCACAAAGTTTACCGACCGTGTTTTCAACAATGTATTTGGTAATGTATTTCGGGGTGTAGAAAACGCCGTCTTTCTTCCTTTTGGTTTTTGATTTCTCGATTTCCTTTCCTTCAATCTGTGCCTTTATTTCGTCGATTTCGTTCAGGGAATTTTCGAAAATGTGTCCTAAAATGTTCACATCCACTTCGCTGGCAAAATCATAATCTGAAAGTTTGAGGGTGTTTCGGTACAGTAGATCATCATCAATAGTGATGTTGTCTAAGATTTCATCGGGTTTAAAAAGTCCGCCGTTATACGCAAATACATCGTGGTTCTTGCCTTTGAATCCGGTGTTTAAATAGCCAAAATATTTCTTAAAGCGACTGTAAAGTGGCACGTATTCATCAAGATCCTTTAGTTTGTTCCATTGGTTGAGAATCTGTCTTACCGAGTTTGGTGGTAATAAGCCCCGATCTTCCCCGAAAAATAGAAACAATAAGCGGTCAAGAAGTTTTTGGGTTTTCTGAAAGAGTTCGAGTTGATCGTAGTCGGGATTCTGTTCGACGAAGTTTTGAAAAAGTTCCTGTTTAAAAACGGAGTAATCCTTATAAAGCTTCTTGGTGATCACATCTTCCTGACTTACGGATTCGTCTTTTATCTTTTTCGGGACATTATTTTTGATGTTGTCAAAAGATAAAAACAGGTGCAATACACTGAAATCTTCTTTATTTAAAGTAAATAGATTGAATTCCTGAAAATGTACGGTGTCTTCAATGTAGAACCTCAGTTTCTCGAAGTTGGAAGTAATCACGTATAAGCATCCAGGTTGGTTACTTTTATAATTAAATGCTTGTGATTCTACTTTTCCAAGGTCGATGGTGTTGGTTCCTTTGAGTTCGATTACTCCCACCACTTTTTCATCAACCAGAATTCCGCCATCAGCTTTTTTGGTGTCTTTAATGTTGCGAAGTTCCGTTGTGAGATTAAACCCGTCATGTGGATTGAGAACATAATCAAAAACCTTTACAAACAAATCCCGAAGAAATCCTTCCTGATATTGTTCTTCCTTGGAATTCCGTATGTTTTCCTGAATTGCAGGATTGTGGAAATGTTGAGAGAAAACCATCCATTTTCTGTCAATTTCTTCTTGGTTTTGGGACTTCAGGTATTTCTTGATTATCGTTTTTTGGAACATGTTTGAATTTAAACAATAAAAGTAAGAAACGGGGTTTGGTTTCGCAAGAATTGGTAGAAAAATGTTAGAATTCCGAAACTTCAGCATGGATCAAATTTTGTTTCTAATGGAAACCGAAACAATCGTCAACAAAAAAAGCCACCAACTTTGGTAGCTTTTCTTATTACTGAAAGAGCGACTATCTCTTCTTCACTGCTTTTGCGATATTCACAATCACTTTCACCGCTTTTTCCATGGTTTCCAGAACTACGTATTCATAAGGTCCGTGGAAATTAATTCCCCCCGCGAAAATGTTCGGACACGGTAATCCCATGTAAGAAAGTTGGGCACCGTCGGTTCCACCGCGGATTGCTTTGATTTTAGGTTCAATGTTCGCATCCTTCATCGCCTGCTCCGCAATATCCACGATATGCATTTTTCCTTCGAATTGCTGCTTCATGTTTCGGTACTGCTCCTTGATTTCGATTTCGGCGGTGCCTTCACCAAACTTTTTGTTGAATTCGGCAACTTTTTCGGTGATGAACTGCTTTCTCGCCTCAAATTTCTCGGCATCGTGATCACGGATGATGTATTGGATTTTCGCCTCAGAAACATCAGACTTCAAGTCGGTCAAGTGATAGAATCCCTCGAAACCTTTCGTGGTTGAAGGCGTTTCGTTTTCAGGAAGCATCTTGATAAATTCTGCCGCAAGTAACGACGCATTAACCATTTTCCCGAAAGCATAACCTGGGTGAACACTCAATCCATGGATTTTTACCACCGCTCCGGCTGCGTTGAAATTTTCATATTCCAGTTCGCCCAGTTCGCCGCCATCCATTGTATAGGCCCATTCTGCACCAAATTTTTTCACGTCAAATTTATGGGCGCCTCTTCCGATTTCTTCGTCAGGAGTGAAGCCGATCGCTATTTTCCCGTGTTTAATGTCTGGATGAGCGAGCAGATATTCCGCTGCGGTTACAATTTCTGCAACTCCCGCTTTGTCGTCGGCTCCAAGAAGTGTGGTTCCGTCGGTAGTAATCAGTGTTTTGCCAACATACTCTTTCAAGCTCTCGAATTTGTTAGGAGAAAGGGTAAATCCGGTTTCCTTGTTTAGCAGCAAATCACCGCCGTCGTAATCGTCCCAAATCTGTGGGTTTACGTTTTCACCGCTGAAATCCGGCGAAGTGTCGTAATGTGCGATAAAGCCAACCACCGGTTCATCATCATTTTCTAAGGTTGAAGGAACATAGGCGTAAATATATCCATTTTCATCAAGGGAAACATCGCTTAAACCCAGCGTTTTCAGCTCTTCAAAAATATATTTTGCGATATCCCACTGTCTTTCTGTGGAAGGTGTGCTTTCGCTTTCCGGATCGCTTGTCGAGTATATTTTGGCGTAGTTGATAAATCGGTTCTGTAATTTTAGTTTCCATTCGAGGTTAAAATCTATCGTCGTCATAAACAGTATTATTTTTAACAAAGTTAAGGTTTTTCGGTGGATGCATAAAGTAGATTTCTTTCTAAAAACGTCGGTTTTTGCGTGGAAGGAACTGGTGTAAGAAAACTAATTTTCAACTTTCCCCAATTTTATTATCTTTGAGAAAACCTTAATACATCAAAATGTTCCTTACCGAATGTCCGAGAGATGCAATGCAGGGATGGGGTGAATTTATCCCGACCCAAAAGAAAATTGAGTACATTAATTCTTTAATGGAAGTCGGTTTCGATGTGCTTGATTGCGGGAGTTTCGTTTCTCCGAAAGCGATTCCCCAAATGGCGGATTCGGGAACGGTGGTTGATGAGATCGATAAAGGCATTTCTAACACGAAGCTTTCCGTGATCGTTGCCAATTTTCGGGGAGCCGAAAAAGCACTTGCTCATCAGCAGATTGATATTTTGGGTTTTCCGTTTTCAATCTCAGAAACTTTCCAGCACAGGAATACCAACAAAAGCCGAGAAGAGGCGTTTGACGAAATTGTTAAGATAGTGGAACTCCTGAAAAGCGATGGCCGCACTTTAAATATTTATTTTTCAATGGCGTTCGGAAATCCTTATGGCGAAATGTGGAAATGGGAGGATGTGGATTTCTGGGCAAACCGCTTTAATGAAATCGGGATTAAAAATATTTTGCTCTCAGACACGACCGGAACCGGAACTACGGAGCAGATCGAATTGCTGTTCGAGAAAATTCCACCGAAATATCCGGAAATTGATTTTGGGGCGCATTTCCATAACCGATACGAAGATTCCTACCCAAAACTCAAAGCAGCATACGACAAAGGTTGCCGACGTTTCGACTCCGCAATTAAGGGAATCGGCGGTTGTCCGATGGCGAAAGATGATTTGGTGGGAAATATGCCGACAGAACAGGTCATCAACTTTATGGCGAAAGAAAATGTGGAACATTCGTTGAACCTGCTTAACTTCGAAAGTGCCTACAATAAGGCAAAAGATATTTTTCATTTTTAATATCATGAGAAATTCATCCGTTATCACCGCGCAGGATTTAAAGGAACTTTTTAGTCGGGAGAATCTCGTTATTCTTGACGCAAGAACCGGAAAAGATGCGTATCAAAGTTATCTTGAAAAACATATCAAATCCGCACGGTTTGTTGATTTAGATAAAGATTTAGCCCATATCGGAACTAATGCCGCGTTCGACGGAAGACATCCATTACCTTCACCTAAAGATTTCGTTGAAGTGTTGTCGGAGCTCGGAGTTCATGAAAATTCTAAGGTCATCGTTTATGATTTGGCAAACGGTGCCAATGCTGCAGCTCGTTGCTGGTGGATGCTGAAAGCTGCTGGAATCGACGCGAGTGTACTGAGTGGCGGTTTGCAACACGCAGAAAAAGCGGGTGTAGAAATGAGCAGCGGAACGGAAACTTTTCCGAAAGCTGAACGAATCTCTTTGGAAAACTGGAAGTTACCGACGATCACGATTGATGAAGTGGAAGCAGGATTAAGAAACAAAACTGCAGCTGTAATCGATGTTCGCGATGCATACCGGTATAAAGGTGAATCTGAACCGATTGATTTGATTGCGGGACATATTCCCGGCGCAGAAAATATTCCCTTTTCGGAAAATCTTGATGATGAAGGACTTTTTCTGAGTCCTGAAATTCTTCATAAGAAGTATTCCGATTTCCTTAGCGGAAAAACTGCTGATTTGGCGATTCACTGCGGTTCGGGAGTTACAGCGTGCCACACGATTCTTGCGATGGATTATGCGGGATTGGAAATTCCGAAACTGTATGTCGGTTCATGGAGCGAGTGGAGCAGAAGAGGAAAGGAAATAGCGAAAGGTCTGACCTAAATTTCCCTTTAATAATCGTAATTTTTGGCAGAAATACATCACAAAAGATAAACAGAACCCTATTTAATATTAGAGACTTTGCGAAAAAAAGATTGGGTTGTTAATTTTTGATTAAAATCATTTAAGGTTTGCATATTAATCTGTTAAAGTTTTCTATCTT
This sequence comes from Chryseobacterium suipulveris, assembly GCF_022811685.1. Classification (NCBI taxonomy): domain Bacteria; kingdom Pseudomonadati; phylum Bacteroidota; class Flavobacteriia; order Flavobacteriales; family Weeksellaceae; genus Chryseobacterium; species Chryseobacterium suipulveris. The sequence continues at coordinate 274,339 of NZ_CP094532.1, forward strand.
TATCATTAAAATAAACTTCAAGCTATGACTTCAAAAATCACTTATGTTGGAGATTTCAAAATTATCTCTGAACATGAAAAATCCGGAGCAGAAATCGTTACCTGTGCGCCGCTGCGCGAAGGAGGGACTTCGGAATATTTTTCGCCTTCTGATATTTTCGGAATTTCTTACGGCCAGTCGATGCTGATGGCGGTGGCTGTTTTAGGAAAACCGAGAGGAATCGACATTACAGGAGCAACCTGCGAGCTGAAAAAATCGACTTATCCGGAACCGAAGAGAATTGGAACAATCTTCTGTATTGTAAGATTCCCGAAAAATTATACCCCAGAGGAAAAGAAATTTATCGAGGACACTGCACTTAACTGTCCTGTCGCTTTGTCGATCCACCCAAATGTACAGACTACGGTGCTTTTTGAGTACGGTCATTAATATATTTCCGACAAAGAACATTAAACCCCAATTCATGGCAGAAACCAGTTGAATTGGGGTATTTTTATATGGTTCATTCAGTTTATCTGAAGATTCGGCTCACAATATTCCCGATTTCCACAAAGTCTGCAGCGTTGCCGATGTCTCGGGTGTGTTTTCGGTATTCGTTTTCCGCTTCGCGATATGGGAAAACCAGGAGATAATTGGTGTTTCTGAAATATTGGTTCATCTGATCCGGAACATTCTGCATTTCAGGTAAATACGAAACCATTTCTCTGGTCGCCATAAACAGGATCAGTGCGTCGTTTTCCTTCATTTTTTCGAAAATCTTCTTAATTTCCGACCATTGATTGAAGATGATTACCGATGCCTCGATATTCACCTTATGCTTGATGTCTTCAACGAGTTTCAGCGTTTCCTCGCTACCATAGAATTCGATTTTGGAACCGGAGTTTCTGCCGATATTCCAAACTTTTAATAACGAATGGAAGAATCCCGGCTCCAGATGAGCATCCGGAGGAAACACCACGACATATTTCTGAATGGTCGAAACCGGTTGTGCCGAATGGTAAACCAAAACATTGGAAACCGAATTTTGCAGATAGCCGCTGTAAAGATTGTACACAAAACTCGGCGAGAAACCCTTTTGCGGATCTACACCGATGAGCAAATCGGTAATGGAGTGTACCTTGATCTCGTTGTTGATGCCGTTTACAACATCTGCATCGTATCTCGTCAAAGGAACAATTTTCACATCTGCAGCTGCACCGACCGATTGCGATGCATGAAGGATTTTCTCGGCATTCTTTCGGGAGGATTCGTTTTTTTCTTCATTAATGATATTCAGCGCGTACAGATTTTCCTTATTGTTTTTCGATTTTAGCAGTAATGCGAGATTCGTCATCGGCTCTACCGTCGGCAAATAATTTACAGCGAGCATAATGCTTTCGTCGTCGGGATTTGTTTTACTGATGGTGTCTTCGTTTTCTGAGCGAACCAGTTTATTGGCATTTCGCTGGGTGACAAAAGAAGATACGGTACACGAAACCAGAATCAGCAGAATACTTCCGTTCAGCACACTGTCATCGAGCAAACGGATCGGTTCGCCCGCATCAGTTTCACCGATGATAATATTGTAACCCACCATCACGATTGCAAGTGTTGCTGCTGCGTGTGCCGCGCTCAATCCAAAAATTACGCCGCCCTGTTCTTTGGTCAACCGGAAAGATTTCTGTGTAAAAACTGCAGCAAGATATTTTGCCAGAATTCCGATGACGGTCATCAGAATCGCAACTTCAATCGTTTTTATGTCTTTAAGAAAAACACTGAAATCGATAATCATTCCAACACTGATCAGGAAGAAGGGGATGAAGATGGCATTTCCCACAAACTCAACGCGGTTCATCAAAGCAGAAGTGTGCGGAATCAATCGGTTCAGCGCCAAACCTGCGAAGAATGCACCGATAATCGCTTCGACTCCAGCAAGTTCAGCGAGGAGCGCCGCAAGATAAATCATGACCAATACAAAAATATATTGGGAGATATTGTCGCTTACCTTCTTGAAAAACCATCGTCCGATAATTGGGAAGCCAAACAAAACCACGATCGAGAAGATCACCATCGAAACAGAAATCTTCGTCCAGAAAGCGGCATTCACCTCACCCTGAGTTACACCGACGCAGATTGCCAAAACCAAAAGTGCGAGAATATCGGTAATCATCGTTCCGCCCACCGCAATATTCACCGGAAGCGACTTTGCAATTCCCAGTTTGCTTACGATCGGGTACGAAATCAGCGTGTGCGACGAAAATATACTCGCAAAAACAACGGAGGTAAGCCACGGAAAATTAAAGAAATAGTGAGAGGTCAGAATTCCCATAACAAACGGAACCGAAAAAGTGTACAACCCAAAAGTGATGCTTTTCCACTTGTTTTTCTTGAATTCCGCCAAATCAATCTCTAGTCCCGCCAAAAACATGATGTAGAGCAATCCCGTAGTTCCCGTCACCACGATGCTGCTGTCTCTTGCCAAAACATTAAATCCGTTTGGACCGATCACCGCACCTGCAATAATCAGCCCGAGAAGATGCGGCACTTTGATTTTGTTGAGCAGAATCGGCGCAAACAAAATAATGATCAAAACCACCAGAAACTTCAGTACAGGATCTTCCAGCGGTAAAGTGAGGTTGTGGATGCTTAGAATCGTCAACATAAACTAGTTTTTAGATTTGTCTAAGTCAACGGAAAATCTCGAAATACAATTGTTTTCGCCGGTAACTTCGCGCGTTCCCTTGATTTTACTGTCCTGAATATCTTTCAGCAGTACATTGATTTCAGTTTTCTTTGCCGCGCTCGAATCACTTTTATAGTTGAGGCGGATTTCAGAACCATTGTACGTTCCCTGATAAACCCTGATCTGTCCCGTTCTGTTGATTACTTTCGCCGAAATATTTTGTCCATCCTGTATGAATTCCCACGTATCATTCCTCACATCGCCGATCATATTTTCGGGGCAGTTGGAGTCTGTGCAGATTATTTTCCCGTTCCATTTCCCAATCACATTTTGAGGAAGAGCAATGGTTTCAACCGAATCTTTTTTCGTGTACAAGCTGTCGCGCATTTTGATAAGCGATTGATAGTCTGCTTCCTTTAATGCAAAAGCTTTTTCTTTTTCTAAAAGTTTGCTTTCTCGAAGGTCGAGTTCTTCAGTTTTTTTGCTGAAATCACAGGAATTAAGAAGAAAACTCGTCAATAAAAGTATCGGGAAAAGGTATTTCATAAGAGGTTTGTTTTTCGGGATTGCCTAAAAATAACAAAAAAAGCCAAGACTGAAAAATCCTGACTTTATTTTTTTGTTAAGAAAAACTTGTAATTCTATTATTTTAGCTTTGCGATGACATCAATTCCGCCTTTGGTTTTGTCACCAATTTTACAGGTGATTTCAGTATTGAGTGGTAAAAAGACATCCATTCTCGAACCGAATTTGATGAATCCGAACTCGTGTCCAGCTTTTGCCTGATCCCCCTCATTACAGTAAAAAACAATCCTCCGTGCAACATATCCCGCAATCTGGCGGAACACCACTTTATGATCGTTGTATGCCTGAACAGCAACTGTCGTTCTTTCATTTTCAGTGGATGACTTTTCGTGCCACGCTACCAAATATTTTCCGGGATGGTATTTTTTATAAACCACTTTTCCGGTTACCGGATATCTACAGATATGAACATTAAGCGGCGACATAAAAATCGACACCTGGATCGCTTTTTCTTTTAGAAATTCATCTTCCTCCACCTCTTTAATCATCACCACTTTTCCGTCAACGGGAGCGATTACGTTTTCTTTATGGTCCAGAATATTTCTTTTAGGAACACGGAAGAACCAGAAAACCAACCCGTAAATAACGAGAAGCGGAACGATGATCAGCAACGACCACATCTCCAGAAAATAAATGGCCGCAAATGCGATCACTGCAAACAAAATGGTCGCGACTACGATGGTTCCTGTAGATTCCTTATGTAGTTTCATGAGTTTCTTAAAAAAGTTTTTCTAAAATAAAGTACAAATATACGACAGGAACACAAATGATAAAACTGTCTAAACGGTCCAAAATCCCACCGTGTCCGGGAATGATATTTCCCGAGTCTTTCACCGCAAAAGTTCTTTTCAGCTGACTTTCAACCAAATCACCGAGCGGCGCAAAAACTGAAACGAGGAATCCCACAACAATCCAATTTCCGCGGAGGTCTGGATGGAATTTTTCAATAAAAAATCCAAGGACGAAAGTCAGCAAAACACCTCCTGCAAAACCTTCCCAAGTCTTTTTGGGGGAAATCTTTGGAGCCATCTTGTGCTTTCCGAAAAATTTTCCGGTGAGATAAGCGAAGGTATCACTGCTCCAAATCAGGATGAACAGAAAGAAAACCTCGAGCGTAAACGTGTTATCGTGAGTGGAAAATGAAGGAAGTCCTAAAGCAAAACCAAATGGAATTGCCGTATAAATCACCGTAAAAATCAGTTTTCCATTATCATAATAAAGTTCCTTGGAAAATCTGAATAAAGTTACAACCGCGATCACGATGAGCGATAGCGCGAGAATTTCAGATAAATCAAAGTTATAGTAAAAACCGTGCTTGAAATATCTTTTGGAAAACCGGTAGAAAATCAGAACAATGATCGGGAAAACCACCCACTTCTCCCAGCTTTTGGAATCGAACTTCATCATCTTCACGCATTCCCACGCTCCGACAAACAGAAAAAGCGTAATCAGCCCGTAATACAGATCTTGCTGTGGAACGAGATTCGGCGAAATTTTATCTAAAAGAAATGAACCGAGCGGTGTGGTGCAGAAAACGACGATAAAGGCATAAAGAAGACCTCCGATTGTTCGCTGAACTAAGTTTCTGTCCAAAATAGTAGGTTTAGGTTAGGTTGAAAATCAGTCTTCGAGCAGCAGCAGGAATAGTTTGGTATTGTCTTTATTCGGCGTGTCGAGTTTGGAATTGCTTCCGCTGATGGAGGTTAAATTCCTAATGTTACCATTGCGCTTAATCTTCGCCATCGCATCGTTGAGGTTGGTCACGATTTGGGAAACATTTGCCATAATGATAATTTTTTCCGGCAAACGTGAGGAGTGGTAATGCAAAATATTGTTGTGCGAAAGCATGATTCTGCCGTCGTAGGCGATGAGGTATTCGCAGGTGATGAACGCACAGTCGTTGAAAAGTTCGAGTTCAGCGGTGTAAGGAACTTTTACCACATCTAAGAAATTCTTCAGATCGTGATCCCAACAGAATACCGACTTCACCCCCTCAATTTTCAGGATGTGATTCAGTGTTTGAAGCGCTTCTGCCTCATCTGCACAATAATTAAAAAAACCTCCGGAATGCGTAAAAAGCTGCGCAAACTTATAATCGAGATCAGCATTTTTCAGTTGGTCTCCAAGTCTTGTCAAATCCTGATTTTCCTCTTCTTCAGGTTGATTTAATATTTTTCCGACAATTTTCTTAAATAAACTCAATTCCTGTGGTTTATGCGAATGTTAATACAAAAATAGAAAATATTTGTTTACGCCATTCATTTAGAACTCGAATAAATTATTGAAATAAATCTAAATTTGATTACCCCATCCCTAAAAGCCTGCCTATCGGCAGACAGGGAGCAAATTTAGGTTTGTTTTGCAGGAAATTTTCGCCCTTTAGGGTTGGGGTAAAGAAAATTTCCGATATCGTGTTCTAAAAAAATCCTGACTGTTTACGATAAACGCAAACAGCCAGGAAAATATTTTACTTAAAGTTGGGTGTTGGATTCCGGTGCCTGTACTGCTTCCGGAGCGGGTTCTTCCGCAGGTTTTTCTGTTTCTTCAGAATGTGTTGAAGAAACCGGATGCTCCGTCAATTCAGGATCCCACGCTCTTTTCCCGAAAACCTCCTCCAAATCTTCTCTGAAAATCACCTCTTTTTCTAGAAGTTTGTTCGCAAGTGCATCCAGTTTATCCTTGTTGTCACGAAGAATTTGGAGCGCTCTCTGATATTGGGTTTCAATGATTTTCGAAATTTCTTCGTCGATCATTTTTGCGGTTTGGTCAGAATAAGGTTTTCCGAAGCTGTACTCGGATTGTCCCGAACTGTCGTAATAGGAGATGTTTCCAAGTTTTTCGTTCAGTCCGTAAATGGTCACCATCGCCTGTGCTTGTTTAGTAACTCGTTCAAGGTCCGAAAGTGCACCTGTAGAAATATTTCCGAAAATGGTTTGTTCAGCTGCTCTTCCTCCCAAAGTTGCACAGAGTTCGTCGTTCATCTGTTCGGTGGTGGTAAGTTGTCTTTCTTCCGGCAAATACCAAGCTGCTCCTAAAGATCGACCTCTCGGAACGATGGTCACTTTCAACAGCGGAGCGGCGTGCTCAACCAGCCACGAAATCGTTGCGTGTCCTGCTTCGTGATAGGCAACTCTTCTTTTTTCTGATGGCTTAATGGCTTTATTTTTCTTTTCAAGTCCGCCGATAATTCGGTCAACTGCATCAAGGAAATCCTGCTTGGTTACGGCTTCGTGCCCATTTCTTGCAGCGATCAAAGCGGCTTCGTTACATACGTTTGCAATATCTGCTCCTGAAAATCCAGGGGTTTGTTTCGCAAGGAATTCCCGGTCGATATTCGGGTCGAGTTTGATCTTCGCCAAATGAACGTCGAAAATTTGCTGTCTTTCGTGAAGTTCAGGCAGATCAACATAAATCGATCGGTCGAATCTTCCTGCTCGCATCAAAGCTTTGTCGAGAATATCTGCACGGTTGGTCGCGGCCATCACGATCACATTCGTATCGGTTCCGAAACCGTCCATTTCTGTAAGTAATTGGTTTAGCGTATTCTCTCTTTCGTCATTTCCTCCCGTAAAATTTCCTCTACCTCTTGCTCTACCAATCGCATCAATCTCGTCGATAAAGATAATTGCGGGAGATTTTGCTTTTGCCTGTGCAAAAAGGTCACGAACTCTGGAAGCTCCAACTCCGACAAACATTTCCACGAAATCGGAACCTGAAAGCGAGAAGAAAGGAACTTTTGCCTCACCTGCAACCGCTTTTGCCAAAAGGGTTTTCCCCGTTCCTGGAGGACCTACCAAAAGAACACCTTTCGGAATTTTACCGCCGAGTTTGGTATATTTTTCTGAGTTTTTCAAAAAGTCAACTACTTCCTGCACTTCTTCTTTTGCGCCCTCCAAACCTGCAACATCTTTGAAGGTCACCTGGATTTTTTCCTTTTCGTCAAAAAGTTTTGCACGGGATTTCCCGATCGAGAAAATCTGTCCACCAGGACCACCTCCTCCTCCCATCATTCGTCGGAAGATGACGAAGTAGAACAGCGCCATAATCGCAATCCAAAACAGTGCTGTGAAAAGTAGTTCCGTCATTGGGTTTTTGCCCATTCCGTAATCTTTCTTGGTGGCGAGAGCCGGATTTTCCGCTTTAATTTTGTCAAATTTTTCCAGGAAAAGCTGTAGATCGCCGTAGCTTAAAACATAGTCTGGTTTCGGACCAAGGTTGAAGTCGAATGCCGACATCGGGTTTCTATCTTTCTGTACGGTGGTAACCGCTTCCTGCGCTTTCGCTTCTTTGGTCAGGAACACATCTGCTTTTTCGATGTCTTTATAAATGAGTACATCTTTGACTTTTCCCTCCTGCATCAGTTTGTAGAAACCTTCCTCGTCGATCGTGTTCTGCGTGCTTTCGCCACCCATATTCGAAAAGAAAAAGAGCAGAATCGCCGCGATCGCGATGGGGAAAAACCAGTTAAATCCTTTATTGTTGTTCATATCATTTTTATAAAAATTTTGACGAAATGCGGTTCCGTCAAATGGGGTAGTTTGTTAATTTTCGATTTTGGTGATTTGTGCGTCGCCCCAAAGTTCCTCGATTTCGTAATATTCGCGAATCGAGCGCTGGAAAACGTGCACCACTACGGAAACATAATCCATTAGAATCCACATTGCGTTTTCGGTTCCTTCCACATGCCAAGGTCGGTCGTGAAGCTCGTTTCTTACTTTTTTTTCGACGTTTCCCGCGATTGCTGAAACTTGGGTATTGGAGTTTCCGCTGCAGATGATAAAGGTTTCCGCTACGGAATTTTCTATTTTTGAAAGATCGAATATCATGATGTCTTCACCTTTGGTATCCTGGATCGCATCAACGATTTTATCGATAAGTAATTGCTTTTCTGTAGTTTTATTCATTCAAAATTTTGTATAATCTGCAAATTTATTGTTTTTTTATTTATTTTATCCTCAAATTTACGGTTTCAAAATCATAAAGTTTCATAAATGACGCCCGTTTTCTACCTCAAAGAATGTTCTTCTACCAACGATGAAATTGATGCGTATTTACTTTATGAAAAAGCAGAAATTCTCGCGGTCTATACTTTTAACCAAACCAAGGGAAAAGGTCAGTACGGAAACTCCTGGATTTCGCCGAAAAACATGAATCTTGCGTATTCTCTCGCCATTCCCGCCGAAAAAATCAAGGTGCGCGAAAATTTATTCAATTTCCGTACCGCCACCGTTTTGAGGGATTACCTTGCCAATCTGACAAAAGTTTCTGTTGAAATCAAGTGGCCGAATGATTTGATCGTCGGGAATAAAAAGATCTCTGGAATCCTGATCGAAAAGAAAAATATTGACGGGAAACCTTATTTCATTATCGGAATCGGCGTGAACGTTTTGCAGCAGGATTTCGAAAACCTCCCTAAAGCGGGTTCACTATTGACGCAAACGGGAGTTCACTTTGATCTCGTGGAATTCGCCGACCAACTTCATCAATATTTAGTGGATCATTTGACGAAGGAAAAAACTGATACGGAAATTTTGGAACAGGTCAACGATCATCTTTTTAGAAAGAATGTGGTTTCGGTTTTTGAAGTGGAGGGAATCAGACAAAATGGCATAATCCGAGATGTGGACGAAGACGGTTTTCTTTGGGTGGAACTCGAAAACGGTGGACTGCAGAAGTTTTTCCACAAAGAAATTGAGATGCTTTACTGATTGGCTCTTTTGAAATAAAGGTAAACCGCGATCGGTCCGAAAACGATGTTTGGTAACCACATTGCGAGGAGCGGCGTCAAAGTATTGTTGGAAGAAACTACTTTCAGCGCCTCAAATGAAAATACGAAAACGAACGCCAAAGCAATTCCCAGCGCAAGGTTCAAACCGAGTCCGCCCCGTTTTTTCTGCGACGAAAGCGAGAGTCCCAAAACGGTGAGAATGATGACTGAAACCGGCATCGAAGTCCTTTGATACAATTCATTTAGGTAAGTGTTCAGGTTTGCGTTTCCTTTGTCTTTTTCGCGTTCGATGAATTTCACGAGTTCCGGCGTGGTTTTATTCTGACCGAGAAGCACGTCGGGGAAAAGTTCTTCCGGAGGATGGCCGAAACTTTTCTTCATTTCGTTGCCGTTTCCTAATTTTTCGGTATCGTCTTTATTGATGGTTTTTTCCAGATAGTTGGTCAGTACGAAATGACTTTTCTCTTTATCCCAAAAGAAATCGCTCGCGTTGAGCTGGTAAATCAACCGATGGTTTTTATCAAATTTCTGGTAGAAAAACCCTGATCCGCGCTTTTCTTTTTTGTTGTAATATTTGATGAAGATGTATTCCGTTTTGGAAAGTTGTGTTGCAACTTCGGCGGTTCCAGTGAGTTCGTCGCGACTCACCGCATTGTACGTATAAGGTTCGAGCGCGTTCTTTTTCACATTTGCCAAAGGCAAAACAAAGTGGTTCAAAAGAAGCGCGACAATCGCAATAAATCCCGAAGTCAATAAATAAGGCCGCGCAAAACGATGAAAACTTGCTCCAGAACTGATAATCGCCACAATCTCGGTGTTGTTTGCAATTCTGGAAGTGAAGAAAATCACCGAAATAAAAACCAAAATCGACATAAAAGTGATGATGAGGTTCAGAATCCAGTACGGATAGAAATCGACCAGGAACTCGTTGACTGTGAATCCGTTGGCTTCAATTCTCGGCGCTTTCGCCTGAACGTCGATCACCAAAACAATAATCGTCAGCAAACCCAGCATGAACCCGAAAGTTCCTAGGTATTTTTTGATGATATATCGGTCGATGATGGTGAACATAAATTATGGGTGATGAGTGATAAGTGATGAGTGATGAGCGATTGGTGATAAGTGATTAACACATCAAACCGTCTTTTCTCTTTTCTCTTTTGTCTTTTTCCTTTTGTCTTTTTCCTTTTTACAATCTTTGTTTCAAAACAGCTACCACCGAATTTTTCCATTCGTAGAAATCGCCTGCTATAATGTGTTCTCTCGCAACTTTTACCAAATCAAGGTAAAACGCAAGGTTATGGATTGATGCAATCTGTTTTGCCAAATATTCCTTAGAAACAAAGAGGTGACGCACATAAGCTTTCGAATATTCCGAATCCACATAACTCGTACCGAACTCGTCAAGCGGGGAAAAATCGTTTTTCCACTTTTCGTTCTTCATATTCATCACGCCGTTCCAGGTGAAGAGCATTGCGTTTCTCGCATTTCTTGTCGGCATCACGCAATCCATCATGTCGATTCCCAAACCAATGGATTCCAAAATATTCCACGGAGTTCCGACTCCCATCAAATAGCGTGGTTTTTCTTTTGGCAAAACATCCGTCACTTCATCGGTGATTCGGTACATTTCTTCTTCTGGTTCGCCTACAGAAAGTCCGCCAATTGCGTTTCCTTCTGCGTTTTGCTCGGAAATAAATTCAGCTGAAATTTTCCGTAAATCTGAATAGGTAGAACCCTGAACGATTGGGAAAAGTCGCTGTTTGTGTCCGTAGATTTCGGGGTTTTCATTGCACCAATCGATGCATCTTTGCAACCAACGGTGCGTCATTTCCATCGAGGTTTTGGCAAGATTGTATTCGCAGGGATACGGAGTACATTCGTCGAACGCCATAAAAATATCTCCGCCGATTTGTCTTTGGATCTCCATCGATTTTTCGGGAGAGATGAAGTGGAAACTTCCGTCGATATGTGATTTGAATTTCACGCCTTCTTCGCTCATCTTTCTGCTTGCTGAAAGCGAAAAAACCTGATAACCACCTGAATCGGTGAGGATTGGCAAATCCCAGTTCATGAACTTATGGAGTCCACCTGCTTCCTGCATGATGTCCATTTTCGGACGAAGGTAAAGGTGATAGGTGTTCCCAAGAATAATCTGTGCTTTGATGTCCTCTTTCAATTCCCGTTGGTGAACTGTTTTTACAGAGGCCACAGTTCCGACCGGCATAAAAATCGGCGTCTGGATTTCGCCGTGATCGGTGGTGATGGTTCCCGCTCTTGCTTTTCCAGCGGTAGTTTGGTTGATTTCGAAAAATGGCTTCGTCATAAATTATCTTGCGAAAGCTGGTCTGCCTTCGGTTTCCTTTAATTTTTTCTCGATATATTTTTTTGCGGCGGGATCTTTTTCCAGAACAATTTCCTGTGCATTGTTTAGGATTTTTTCCAGATCGCCGGTCGCAAGGTAATACTTGTAGCTTTCCACAAAATCGGTGGCTTTGATGTTTTTCTGTTTTAAGGTAATTCTTGTTGCGTCTTCAATATTCGCTGTAGAAATTACTGTGGTGACCTGGTCGTTCATGGCAAATTCTGCGATCAGTTCCGACATCGTGTTTTTGGGAACCAGGTTTTTCGGTTCGTCGATCAGTTGGGAGCAGCTCACCATTAACAATGAAAAAAGAATCAGCGCAAGTTTCCTCATAACTTTCCGATGAGCGATTTCCATTTTAGATTGAGTACTCCGAAAACTGCTTCGTGAATAATTCCACCGTTCATTTTGCTTTCGCCCAGTTCTCTGTTCGTAAAGATAATCGGAACCTCCACAATTTTGAATCCTTTCTTGAAGGCGCGGAATTTCATTTCAATCTGGAATCCGTACCCTTTTAATTTTACTTCATCTAAACCGATTTCTTCCAAAACTTTTCTCGAGAAGCAAACGAATCCTGCAGTCGTGTCGTGGATCGGCATTCCCAAAACAGTTCTCACATAAATCGATGCGCCGTAGGAAAGCAAAACTCTTCCCATCGGCCAATTTACAACGTTGACCCCTTTAGAATATCTTGAACCGATGCTCATGTCAGCATTTTTACACGCCTCATAAAGTTTGATAAGGTCACTTGGATTGTGCGAAAAATCGGCATCCATTTCGAAAATGTAATCGTAGCCGTTTTCAAGAGCCCATTTGAAACCGTGGATATAAGCTTTTCCCAAACCGTCCTTCACTTTTCTCACGGTCAGGAAAAGTTCGCTGGGAAACTGTTGCTGCATTCTCTGAACGATTTCGCCTGTTCCGTCCGGTGAAGAATCGTCGACCACCAATACGTGGAAACCCTCGTGCAAACCGAAAACCGCGGAAATAATATTTTCAATATTTTCCTTTTCGTTATAGGTGGGAATAATGACGAGTTTCTTCATCGCTCAATTTAATTTGCAAAGATAAACTTTTATCGTTTTAATTTTTTTCGGAGGTAATTGTTTTCAACAACTTTAATTCCAAATTTTATGCTTCGAGACAGAAAAGGAATTCGGGCATTATTACTACTTTTGCAAAAAATTAGAAATTGGTACGTATTGCAGAGCAAAATGACTGGGTGGTTTTTATTCTGGTCGGCTGTATTTTCCTTTACATCTTCATGCTTCTGTCGTTGCAGCGCGAATCTTCCGTGAAGGAATTCCTGATGCAGAAATTTCCCGAGGCGACCAATAATTTCCTGAGTTGGCTGATTATCAGTTTTGTTTTTTGCACGGTGTTTTCGACCGTTGTTTCGCAATACATTCCGATTGTTCCCAAAAAAGTGAGCGACCTACAGCTTTTTGGTTTCGAGCTGAACAAGTTTGGCTTCACCATGGTTACAGTTTGTGCGTTTTATTTTTTAAAAAATATCTTGACCTATCTGTTTTTTGCCGGAACTGGCTTCATCAAAAAATGGGAGGTTTTCAGCTTCACGGTCTCCAAGTTTTATTTTGTAATTTCTATTGTGCTGATGCTTTTCTGTGTGGTGAATTATTTCTACGGCATCGAAAAAATCAAGCTGGCGGATTATTTTTTCGGCGCTGTGGTGCAGATGTTCGTGTTTAAGCAGTTTTATTATTTCTTCCACAAAAACAACATTTTACCCGGGAAATGGTATTATAAAATTTTGTATATTTGCACCCTCCAAATTATACCGGTTTTGGTATTGTGGAAGGTATTGTTTTTTTAATAAGAATTGATGATGAGAATTAAATCTATACTGGTTTCGCAACCCGCGCCAAACGAATCTTCACCTTATCTGGAGATGGCCAAAAAAGAAAAGATCAAAATCGATTTTAAACCTTTTATCCACGTTGAAGGTGTAGATGCAAAGGAGCTTAGAACCCAGAAAATTGATCTCTCGCAGTTTACCGGTGTGATTTTCACAAGCAAAAACGCGGTGGACCACTATTTCCGACTTGCGGAGGAAATGCGTTTTGCGGTTCCGGATTCGATGAGGTACCTGTGTCAGTCGGAAGCGATTGCGAACTACCTGCAGAAGCACATTATTTACAGAAAAAGAAAAATTGCTTTTGGCGAGAAAACTTTTGCTGATCTGATGCCGCTTTTCAAAAAGTTCCCAAATGAGAAATACCTGCTTCCGGCGTCGGATATTTTAAGTCCGGATATCGTGAAAGTTTTGGAGGCGTCACCAATCGAATGGACGAGAGCGACCATGTACAGAACCGTTTGCAGCGATTTGAGCGATACGAAAGTGAAGGATTACGACATGCTGGTTTTCTTCAGCCCGCAAGGAATCCGTTCTTTGGGTCAGAATTTTGTGGATTTCAAACAGGATGATACCAAAATTGCGGTTTTCGGGGCAACTACGGAACAGGCGGCGAAAGATGCCGGCTTAAGAGTTGACGTGATGGCTCCAAGCAAGGAAACACCGAGTATGACGATGGCGATTGAAAAGTACATCCGAAACATGAACAAATAGTTTACTGAAAAAAATATTCTGAAAACCGTTTTTCGCAAAAGGAAAACGGTTTTTTGTTTTAATTAAATGTTAACTTTACGCACTTTTAATTTTAAAGCAACTCCGAACACCGCAATGAATCCGCCAAAAGCAAAGAAAATACCCAAACTCCTCGAAATTCACGGGGACACAAGAACCGACAACTACTTTTGGCTCAACGAAAGAGAAAATCCCGAAGTCATCAAATATCTGGAAGAAGAAAATGCGTACTGCGACTTCGTGATGCAGGATACAGAAGATTTCCAGCAGCAGCTTTTCGACGAGATGAAGGCGAGGTATAAGGAAGATGATCAGTCGCTGCCGTATTTTTTTAACAAATACTGGTACCTCGTGAGGTTTGAAAAAGGGAAGGAATACCCGATTTTCAGCAGAAAGTTTGAATCACTGGAAAATGAGGAAGAAATCCTGGTCGATGTCAATATTTTGGCGGAAGGACAAAAGTTCTTCGAAGTAGGAAGCGTGGCGGTTTCGCCGAATAACAAACTGATGAGCTTCTCCACCGACAATTTCGGGAGACGAATCTACACCATCCAATTCAAAAACATGGAAACGGGTGAAATTCTTCAGGACCAGATCGCCAATACGACGGGGAAAGCAGTTTGGGCAAATGATAACGAACATATTTTCTACATCAGAAAAGATAAAAATCTTAGAGCATTTCAGGTTTTTATGCATCAGTTGGGGACGGATTCTTCGCAGGATGTTTTGGTTTACCACGAGGAGGACGATACTTTTGACGTAAACGTTTTCAAGTCGAAATCGCTGGAATATATTTTCATTTCAAGTTCGAGCACGGTTTCCGATGAGCAGCGTTTTATCCCTTCAGACAATGTTTTGGCAGAATGGAAGATCGTTCAGCCACGAACAAAAGATCTGGAATATTCTGTGGAACATTTTGAGGATGAGTTCTTTATCATTACCAATGCCGATAAAGCCACCAACTTCAAGATTGTAAAAACCAAAGTTGCAAATCCCGGAATGGAGAACTGGATTGATGTCATTCCGCACCGAAAAGATGTGCTTGTGGAAGGTTTCGAGATTTTCAAGAATTACCTTGTTCTGGAGGAAAGAAAAGAAGGTCTTCTTCAAATAAAAATCATTGACAATCAAACGGATACCTATCATTATCTGCCGTTTTCGGATCCGACTTATACCGCATACATCGGGTTAAACCTTGAATTTGACACCGATAAACTTCGTTACGGTTACACTTCATTGACCAAGCCAAATTCCACGATGGAATATGATATGAAGGAAAAGACAACCGTCATCCTGAAACAGCAGGAAGTTTCGGGCGGTAAGTTTTTCGTGGAAAATTATATTTCCGAAAGGATTTGGGCGCCTTCACGAGACGGAAAAACGTTGGTCCCGATTTCATTGGTGTATCACAAAAACACAGCGAAATCAGCGGAAACACCACTTCTTCTTTACGGGTACGGAAGTTACGGACACACCGTGGATGCGAGCTTTTCTAATGTTCGGCTTTCAATTCTCGACCGCGGTTTCATCTATGCGATCGCGCATATCCGAGGTGGAGAATATTTGGGTAGGGAATGGTACGAAAACGGGAAAATGCTTCACAAGAAAAATACCTTTTTCGATTTCATCGACGCGGCGAAATTTTTGGTAAAAGAAAACTATACTTCCGCAAAACATCTTTATGCGATGGGCGGTTCTGCGGGTGGATTGCTGATGGGCGCGGTGATCAATTATGAACCTGAGCTTTTCAATGGGATTGTTGCACAGGTTCCGTTTGTGGATGTGGTGACGACGATGCTTGATGAAGAAATTCCATTGACGACGGGCGAATTCGACGAGTGGGGAAATCCGAAGAAGCAGAAGTACTACGATTATATGAAATCGTATTCTCCCTACGATAATGTGGAAGCGAAGAATTATCCCAATATTTTGATTACTACTGGCTTACACGATTCACAAGTGCAGTATTGGGAACCCGCAAAATGGACGGCTAAACTTCGAGAACTGAAAACTGATTCCAACCTGCTGCTTTTCAAGACCGATATGAGTTCGGGTCACGGCGGAGCTTCGGGTAGATTTGAATCGCTGAAGGAGGATGCGTTGGAATATGCGTTTTTGTTGAAAGTGGAAAATAGAAATAATTAAAAACTGCCATGAATTCACGAATTATTGGATTGATAAAATATTTGTGCATTCGTGGCAATCAATGATAATGACAGAAAACGAACTATGGTCTAAAGTCGAGGAATTTTTTGTTGAAAACTTCGACACCGAAAAACATCCGCAAATTGACACCATCCTGTTCCTGATCGGCGTACAGGAATTAGGTAGCGGAAAACAGAAATATACGAAAGACGATAAGTTAAACATCCTGCACATCGCAGTTTGCAGATTGCTCGAACCTTTCGGGTACTACAAATTTTCGCATTATGACGATGATGGTTATCCGCATTTTGAGGTCGTGGAAGAACTTCCCGAACTGAAACCCAACGAACAGCAGATCCTGATGAAGAAAGCGATTATCCAATATTTTATCGACGAGGAGCTGTTTTAGCGTAAAACCTCTTCCAGCTGGTTCAGCTGCATTTTTAATCCGTCTTCGAAACCCATTTCCAAAATCTGTTTCAAATCTTCAATGGAGTTGAAATAAAGATTCAGCGTGAGCTTCGTTCCCTGCTCGATTCCCGTAAAACCAATCAGCCAGTTCACGGTCGGAACATTGGGTTGCACGTTGCCGTTTTCATCAGTCGCGAAATCTGCCATCGAAATACTGCGGTGGTGATTGATTTCGTGGTAATTCACTCCGGAGAAAAATTTTTCGTTTTCGGGACTTTTCATCACGAAGTTCCAGATTCCCCCATCTCTAAAATCGAATTTTTTTGTTTCGCATTTCCATGGTTTTGGAGCCCACCAAAGATCGAGAAGTTCGGCATTGGTAAAATGCTTCCAGACAGAATCTACATCGCTGTCGAAAATCTTCATTACATAACAGGATAGTTGCTGCTCATCGGTGGTGAAAGTAATCGGTGAATTCATTTTGACGGTATTTTCCCTCAAATTTAACGATAATTTTTTCAGAATCAGCCATTAACAAAGATTTTATTGTTCGTAATAAATTGTTAAATAAATCGTTTTTAAGAATAATTTAATAAAATATTTTGGCATTAATTATGTTTATATTCTTAAAATGCCTAATTTTAACAATTAAAACTTAAAATGACGGTTAACAACAAGTTTATCCCATTTATATCGGTATTGATGACCATTTCGATGATCGTCTTCGTAACCTTGCAGCTGTACTGGATCAAGGAACTGTATTCTGCGCTGAACCAGGACTTTTCGAACAGGGTGTATTCCGCGATGGAGTCGTCTACCCTGAAAATTTCACAATTGGAGGTCGATAAATATCTTAATCAAGATCACAAGAATTTTGGGAAAACGATTGTAAACAATAGCAATCAGCCAACTCAAACTTACATTCAGCAAAATACCGATTCTGCCAATAAAACGACTATTACTTTCCAAAAAAGTATTGTCGAAAACCAAAACATCCCGATTTCCAGAAAAGGTGACAGCTTGAAATTGACCAAATTGTACACCGACGAAGGAATCCTGAAAATCAAGAAAGAAAACAGCGCAGAACCTTTGACTGCGCAGCTTAGCAAAGATATTTCTAACAACACCTACGCTTTGCGTGAATTTGCAAAACTCAGCGCGTCGAGTCTCCCGATTGAAAAAAGGGTGGATGGAAATACGATCGATTCGGTGGTTTCGCAGGAGTTGCGGCTTAATGGACTTGATACCAAATTCGGTTTCGCGGTGATGAACAATAAGAACGAGATCACCAAAGTTTCTAACGCAACCTTCAACGAGCAGAAAGAAAAAAGCAACTACACTTATCCGCTATTTACGGACAGCAAAGACAGAACGCTTTATACTTTGGCGCTGGTTTTCCCGAGAAAAGACTATTCGCTCGCGAAAAACAATTTGCCGATGCTTTTGGGAACCTTTATGTCGCTGCTCACGATTTTGGGAATCTACATTATTTCCATCAACTATATGATGCGGCAGAAAAAAATCGCGGAGATCAAGACCGACTTTATCAACAATATGTCGCACGAATTCAAGACGCCGCTCGCAACGATCTCGGTCGCAACGGATTCCCTGAACAACGACAAAATCGCAACCAACCCCGAAAAGGTAAAATACTACTCGCAACTCATCAAACAGGAAAACCTGCGGATGAAGAAGCAGGTGGAGAACGTACTGAACATGTCGAAACTGGAACGAAACGAGGTGAAACTGTTCCTGAAAGAAACCGACGTGCGCTCGCTAATCAAGGAAATCACCGAATCTTTCGGACTGATTGTGGCGCAGAGAAACGGGACTTTAACCCAGGAATTTAATACCCAGAAATATAATTTCAAAATCGACGAGTTCCACATCTCGAATGCGTTAGTGAATCTTTTAGACAATGCCAACAAATATTCTCCCGACAAACCCGAGATCAAAGTGAGCACACGAAACGAAGGAAATTGGTACGTGATCGAAATCGCCGATAAGGGAATGGGAATGGATACTCAGAACAAAAGCAAAATCTTCGAAAAGTTTTTCCGCGAGGAAACCGGAAACATCCACAATGTAAAAGGACAGGGACTCGGTTTGTCTTACGTAAAGAAAATCATCGAGCTCCATAAAGGTCAAATCATCGTGGACTCGGCAAAAGGAAAAGGAAGTACGTTTACAATTAAACTACCGATGACGTAAATAATATGAAACCCGAAACATCAAACTTTATACATCAAACTTTAAACAAAAACAAAAAGATATGAGCAACAGAATCCTATTAGTAGAAGATGACCAAAGTTTTGGCGCGGTACTGAAAGATTACCTCACCATCAACAACTTTGAGGTAACCCTCGCTACAGACGGCGAACAGGGTTTGAAAGAATTCACCGAAAACGAATTCGACATTTGTATTTTCGATGTGATGATGCCGAAAAAAGACGGCTTTACTCTTGCCGAAGACGTCAAGAGAATTGATAAGAATACCCCAATCATTTTCCTCACTGCAAGAAATATGCGTGAAGATATCCTGAAAGGTTACCAGATCGGAGCGGATGACTATATCACAAAACCTTTCGATACGGAGCTTTTGCTTTACAAAATCAAGGCAATCCTCCAGAGAAGCGCTGTGATGGAAGACGAGGAGCAGGAGCAGTTCAAGATCAGCAATATCTTTTTCGACTCGATGCTTCGCCATCTGAAAGTAGGCGACAACGAGTACAAGCTTTCACCGAAAGAAAACGAGCTTTTAAAGTTGCTTTGCCTGCACAGAAACGATTTTATGCCGAGAGATTTGGCATTGAGAAAAATCTGGAAAAAGGAAAACTACTTCACCGCAAGAAGTATGGATGTGTACATCGCGAAACTCAGAAAATTACTGAAAGACGACGATGGACTGGAAATCATCAACGTGCACGGAGAAGGATTCCGCTTGCTGGTGAAGAATTAATTTCAGGACTGGTTACATACAGAAATTCCCCGCTTTTGGCGGGGAATTTTTCATCATCAAGTGTGTTATTTAACCAAATTAAATTATGAAACAAATTACTTGTTTTCCTTAAACCTTTTATCAGGACTTCCGTCTTTTTTCAGATGTTGGTTTGCTTTGTATCTTTTGTCGGGCGTTCCGTCTTTTTTCAGTACAACGCCTGGTTTTGCAACTGTTGCAGGTGCAGCTTTCGTTTCTTTTTTCACTTCAACTTTCGCTGCTTTTACGGGAGCTGCTTGTTTCGCTGCAGCTGGAGCTTGTTGTGCGCTTGCCAATCCAAGTCCGATTACGAGGGAAAGTGCTGTCAATAATTTTTTCATTTCTCTATGATTTTTAATTGGTTGTAAAAATTTCAGTACGTTTTTTAATGTAAAATCATTCAATCAACTCATAAAACAAAGGTTCAGAAATTCCTGAACCCTTTATCTAATGGAACAAGATTAAAAATATTTGATAATTTTCTATAATTTAACTCAAAAAGTTATCTTTATAAACAAATAGCAAAGAAAAAGAATAAATAAAATTAATTGGCATAGCTTTCAATTATTTTTTTTGAATTATTGATAGCAGTCAAAAAAATCATTATGTGCTTTTATATCTTTTTTTAAACTACCTTATATTATGTATTAATAATTTCTTGCAGAAATTAAATTGAAAATCACTATATAAAGTTGTTTTGGGAATATTTCCGACGAAGGATTATTGAGTTTTACTTAATTCAAATAAGTAGGAATTTATACCAATGCCAAACGTAAGTCTCTCATTTTCTGAGAAATATTCTTGCGAAATAATTGTCTTAACCGAAAATCCTACTTCTTTAAATCTTTCAACAATGTCAATTCCATAATATCTAACATGATCCCATTGTCCAAAGTATAGCTTTCTTAATTTTGGAGATGTAATTGAATAATCTTCAAATGTAAGTTGATCATGCAGAATTGGCACAGAAACGATTGCCTTTCCTTCATTTTTTAAGAGAGAAAATAGGTTTCGGATTGCCTTCTTATCATCAATAATGTGTTCTAAAACATGATTACATAAAATAAAGTCATATTCATTCTTTGGTAAATGATTATCCAACAAGTCAAAATTTCTTGTAAGATTCAAATAATCATATCCTGGTTCAAATTTGTCTACAGGATAATAATCAATGTGTACATGTTTTCTAAAATTTTGATAAAAACAATATTCTGGTGAAATATGCAAGAGTTTTATTTTTTTTGTACCTATGAGAAGATTTGTTTGATTTTTGATATAATGCCAAATAAACCGATGTCTTTCACGCGCTCCTAAATCAGGAGATATCGTTAAATTTTTATATTGAATAAATGTTCTATAATATTTTTCGTTAACTGGGCAATAAAAACTTTTTTTTACTCTTAATTTGAGAATGCTTTGGAAATAGTATAACAATTTCCATTTTATCTCTCTTAAAAAAATTCTAAATTTTGTTGGTGTATATTTTTTTGCAATTAAGGTAAAACTGTTCATTATCTTTTGATAATTTTCTTGATAATTATTTGATTACTATTAGATGGCTTTAAGTATAAGAAATATGCACCTGATCGAAGTTGCGAAACGTCTATCATTTGCTTGGTAGCTTTTATTTCAAAGTTTTGCACAACGATATTGTTTACGGAAATAATTGAAGCATGTGTGTTTATCAAATTTTCGTCTACCCTTATATTTAACTTGTCATCTATTAATGAGCCTATTTCTATAATTTCTTTTCCTAAACCATCTTCTGGACCATAATTTGAGTAGCAAACAGAAAGTCTTGGATGTAAATTAGTATTAACATTTGTGCTGGAAGCAAAAATAAGCCCTCTGTAGTAATTAGGGTTTTTCATTCGAAGTTGGAAACCATTTGCTGACAATAGCGGAGTCACATCAATGTTTGTATAATTTTGTGTGTTCGAAGTAGGCGCTGGTAGTTCAATTTCTCCAATACTAGTTACAGTCGGCTTCGTATTCCATGTGACAGTGTTGGCATCCCAAGGTGAAGTTATCTTACTGATGACAAAACCGTTATCCGTCCCATAATGTGTATCGAAGCTTTCATAAGGATCTGTTGGATTATAGAATAAGGATAATTTTGCAGAGGAAATTGGCCCCAAGTTTGGAACATTAAATTTAATTAGAACATATTTACTTGCGGGGTTATAGCCATCCGTCCAGCTATAAATAGTATTACTGACCGAATAATTAAAATTGTTATTTGGTCTTGAATCTAAAACTTGTGTATCCTCTGTTGAAGCGGACCCTGAGATTACCACAGAGGTTAAACAAATCGGAGCTCGTGAAATTTGTGCGTTGAAGAAATTTGTAAACATAACTACAAATAAGAAAAGAATTGTTTTTTTCATGACAATACGATTTTAAGTTGAATCCAAAGATAGTCTTTTTTTGGAACATATTTCAGTTACCAAAAAAAGATTAAAAAAATAATCGAGTTCAATAGTCAATCAGTTTTCTTAAATTTGCCACTTTAATCACGGTTTCGGAAATGTTCCAAAACCGCTTTTGTCGTTTTACACTATTTCATGCAGTTAAAAAAAATCAACGAAAACTTCTTACCAGAAATTCTTAAGAATGAATTCGGTAAGGAAATTTTCAGCCAGATCAATCAAGCTCAACATCTTTCGGTTCAGGGTTTTGCGGGATCGTCGCCATCGGTTTTTGCGGCGGAACTTTTCGTGGTGAGGAAGAATTCCGTTTTATTTCTTACCGATGATAAAGAGGATGCGCTCTACATCATCGCCGAACTCGAAGATTTGCTGGGTAAGGAAAATGTGCTGTATTTTCCTCCGAGTCATTTGGAACCTTATCAAATCGAGAAAACCCAAAACGCAAACCTCGTTTTGCGGACGGAAGTTTTAAACAATATCCACAATGACAAAAAACCGCAGGTGATGGTCGCTGCGTTTTCTTCACTCGCTGAAAAAGTGATGAAGAAAGAAGATTTCAAAGCGATTTCGCACACGATAAAAGTTGGCGATTCTTTGGATTTCGACTTTACCGAAGAATTGCTCAACCATTTCAATTTTACTTTGACGGATTTCGTTTCCGAACCTGGCGAGTTCTCTGTGAGAGGAGGGATTGTGGATGTTTTTTCGTATTCCAATGAGGAACCATACCGAATTACTTTTTTCGGCAATGAAGTCGAAAGTATCAAGACTTTCGATATTGAAACCCAGCTTTCAAAAGAGAAAATTAAAGAGTTTCAATTAGTTTCGAATATGAATTTTTCGGTTTCGGGAACGAAGGTTTCACTTTTTGAACTCGCGCCGAAAAACCTTACCGTCATTACCAAAAATGCGGGAATCGGCTTTAACATCATTCAAAATTTCTATGAGAAAGCGGAAGGAAAGTTTGAAACTTTAAGCAAGGAAATCAAGCACCAAAAACCCGCCGAGCTATTTGTTTCTGAAGAGCATTTCATTAATGATATCAAAAAATTTAGCTGGATCGACTTTTCGCAACATCAGACAAAGGAACTTGAGAAATCGCCGATCGTACTCCTAAAACAAACTCCGCAACCAACTTTCCATAAGAATTTCGAACTATTAATTGAAGACCTTAAAGAAAAAAAAGATAATGGATTTGGAATTTGGATTTCATTTTCGGGTGAAAAACAAGAGGATCGTCTGCGTTCAATTTTGCACGAGGTTGACCCCCTCTCCTTTGGAGAGGGACGGGGAGAGGATTTTAAATCCTTTAAATCCGAACTTCACGAAGGTTTTGTGGATTTGGAACATAAAATTTCGGTGTACACGGATCATCAGATTTTTGACCGATACCAAAGGTTTAAGGCCAAAAACGCTTTTGCAAAATCGGAACAACTTACACTGAAAGATCTGATGCAGATGAAAGTCGGCGACTACATCACGCACATCGACCACGGAATCGGGAAGTTTATGGGTTTGGTGAAAGTGAACAACAACGGGAAAATTCAGGAATGCTTCAAGCTCGTCTATAAAAACGGCGATTTGTTGTATGTCTCGATTCACTCGCTCCACAAAATCTCGAAATACAACGGTCCCGACGGAAAGGAAATCGTGCTTTCCAAACTCGGTTCTCCCGCTTGGAAATCTCTAAAACAAAAGACGAAAGCCAAGGTAAAGCAGATCGCGTTTGACCTGATCAAGCTTTATGCGAAAAGAAAAGCCACCAAAGGTTTTGCCTTCGCTCCAGATTCTTATCTACAAAACGAACTTGAGGCGAGTTTCATTTACGAAGACACTCCCGATCAGGAAAAAGCGACTGTGGATGTGAAAAAAGATATGGAAAACGACACGGTGATGGATCGGCTGATTTGTGGCGACGTAGGTTTCGGGAAAACGGAAGTCGCGATTCGTGCGGCGTTCAAGGCGGCAACCGACGGAAAACAGGTTGCGGTTTTGGTTCCCACGACGATTCTTGCGTTTCAGCATTACCGAAGTTTTAAGGAAAGATTGAAAGATTTCCCGGTGAACATTTCGTATATGAACCGCTTCCGGACTGCAAAGCAGAAATCCGAAACTTTGGAAGGGCTGAAAAACGGCAAGATCGACATCGTCATCGGAACACATCAACTGGTTGGAAGCAGTGTGAAATTCAAGGATTTGGGACTTTTAATTATTGATGAAGAACACAAATTCGGCGTATCGGTAAAAGACAAACTGAAAACTCTGAAATCAAATATCGACACGTTGACTTTAACGGCGACTCCGATTCCGAGGACGCTCCAGTTTTCGCTGATGGCGGCAAGAGATTTATCGGTGATCAAAACGCCACCTCCGAACAGGCAACCTGTTGATACGCAGTTGATTGGCTTTAGTGAAGAAATTCTGAGGGATGCAATTTCCTATGAAATCCAGCGTGATGGACAGGTTTATTTCATCAACAACAGAATTGAAAACCTGAAGGATATTGCGGGAATGATTCAGCGGCTGGTTCCCGACGCAAAAGTCATCACGGGACACGGACAAATGGAAGGAAAGCAGCTGGAGCAGAACGTTCTCGATTTTATGGAAGGGAAATATGATGTGCTTGTTTCTACCACGATTGTTGAAAGTGGAGTGGATGTTCCCAATGCAAACACGATTTTCATCAATGATGCGCAGAAGTTTGGAATGGCCGATCTGCACCAAATGCGCGGAAGAGTTGGTCGGAGCAACAGAAAGGCGTTCTGCTATTTGATTACACCTCCGTTCGATATGATGACTTCTGATGCGAGAAAACGTTTGGAAGCGATCGAACAATTTTCAGATTTGGGAAGCGGTTTCCAGATTGCGATGAAGGATTTGGAAATTCGCGGTGCAGGAGATTTGCTCGGCGGTGAACAAAGCGGTTTCATCAACGAGATGGGATTCGACACGTACCAGAAAATTATGCAGGAGGCACTGGAAGAACTACAAAACGATGAGGAGTTCGATAATCTTTTCGAAAACGAAGAAGACCGTAAGAAACTTTTCAAATCCACAAAGGAAGTCAATATCGATACCGATTTGGAGCTGATGTTGCCCGATTCCTATGTTTCGAGTATTGAGGAACGGCTTTCGCTTTACCAGAAATTGGCGGAAATTCAAGACAGGAATGAACTTCAAATTTTCGAAAATGAATTGAAAGATCGTTTTGGGAATTTGCCCAAAGAAGCAAAAAATCTTTTGAAATCAGTCGAGTTGAAATGGATGGGCGCGGAAATCGGCTTCGAGAAAATTGTGGTAAAGAACGGAGTTTTTCTGGGATATTTTCCTGGCAATCCGCAGGATAAGTTTTACCAAAGCGATAAGTTCAGGCACATCATTTCGTATTTAGGGAAGAATCCGACCGAGGCAACATTGAAGGAAAAACAGTCCAAAGAAGGGAATCAGCTGATGATGCGGAAGGAGCATGTGACCAATGTGGATGAGGTAAATACCGTGTTGGAAAGGATTTTAAACTGATTCTTTAAGGATGATTTTTAAAACTTGCTAAGTGGAAACTTGCTAAGTGGCAAGTTGCTAATCAGAAAGTTTTATTATCTTTGAAAAAAAATTCTGATGGAAAATCCTTTCAGTTATGGAATTACCGCCGCTGGAAAATTCTTTACCAACCGCGAAGAAGATTTGGAAGAACTCAAAACCAATCTGATTAACGGAATCAATACTTCGATTATCTCGCCGAGAAGGTGGGGAAAATC